>CAYNPV010000078.1:0-1529 GCA_964399185.1 uncultured Gammaproteobacteria bacterium | reverse complement strand
TAAAAAAAGTCCCTGCTTTTCAGCAGGGCTTTTAAATTTTTATGGATTATCAAATAATTATTCTTTTTCTGAATTTTTTTCTGTATCTTTGTCTTTATTGTTTTTTTTGGTTTCTTGGGGTTCTGCTACTTGGTTATCTGCTGAATTTTCTTTTTCTGTATTATTGGCATTTTTTAAAGAAAGACCTAGGCGGTGCTCTTCTGGTTCTATAGATAAAATTTTAAAGTCATAATTTTTACCTATTTCAATTATTTTTTCAGGATTTTCTACTTTTTTGTCAGATAATTCAGAAATATGAACTAGACCATGTATGTCTTCGTCCAGTTCAACAAAAGCACCAAAGTTATCAGATTTAATAACTTTTCCGTTAACGGTTTGGCCTACCTTGTATTTTTCAACTGCTTTTTTCCAAGGGTCTTCAATTAGTTTTTTGACAGAAAGAGTAACTCGTTCGTTTTCAATGCCAATAATTTGGGCTTTTATTTTATCGCCTACGCTAAAAAGGTCTTTAGGGTGTTCAACTCTTTGCCAGGCCAATTCTGAAATATGTATTAATCCTTCCAGACCTTTGCCAAATTCTACAAAAACACCAAAATCCACAATACCTGTAACTTTTCCATCAATCACATCCCCAACATTAAATTTAGATAGCTCTTCTTTTTTGTTTTTGGCATAAACTTCTTTTTCAGAGAATATAATTTTTTCTTCTTTTTCATTGGTATCAATAATTTTGGCTTTAATTTTCTCACCAACCAGGCTTTTAAGTTTTTCTAGAATTTTGTTTTTATTGCCACCGTCTACCCTGGGGTAGTGTTCTTTGTTGAGTTGAGAAACAGGCATAAAACCGGCCATATTTTTATAGGCTACCATTAGTCCGCCTTTGTTGGCGTCAACTACCTTAACTTCAATATCTTTACCTTGTTTTTTAAGGTCTTCTAGGTTTTGCCAGGCTTTTTGGTGACCAGCTGATCTAAAAGAAAGCTCTAAGACTCCTTTTTCGTTTTCTAAATCAATTACTGTGGCGGTGACCTCATCACCAAGATTGATGTTAGAAAATTCTCCAGATTCATCAATTAATTCACGACCACGAACAAGACCGGTTACAACACCGTTTATATCTACGTAAACCTCTTTACCAATGGATAATATTTTTCCTTGCACCAAATCACCAACTTTTGGCAAGCTAAAATCTTCGTTGTCTAAGAGGTTGTCCATAGCAGTAGGTGTTTTTTCTTTTTTAGTTTTAGTCATAAAATTAAATTAAAAAGATAGTTTTAACCAAAAAAACTATCAGCGCTTTGTTAAATATTTGGGCACAAAGCTTAAATGGTTAATTATTAGATCTGTTTTAATTTAACACAACAAGTCAGTTTGGTCAAGGCACGAGAGGGGGGTGTTTTTTGCTTGTCTTTTGTGGTAAAAATTGCTAAAATTAAGTTAAGAATTAAGCAAATTAAATTAAGTTAATTTATGCAAATCCAATGGTTTGGACAATCTTTTTTTAAGATTAGTACTAAAAATTCAAAAGG
>CAYNPV010000077.1:0-1532 GCA_964399185.1 uncultured Gammaproteobacteria bacterium | reverse complement strand
ATTAAAAAAATCAATGAAAAACAAAATAAAACAAACCAAAGCCGTTTTTTATAAACGGCTTTTTTTATTTTTCTATTTATGATAAGTTTAGAATAGAAAAAAGCCTAAAAAATATGAAAAAATATTCAGTAACTATTGGCATGGAAATACATGCCGAGTTAAAAACCCAAACCAAAATGTTTTGTAATTGCCCGAATGAAAGTGACTTAATTGGCGAGGATGAGCTAAAACCAAATAAAAACATCTGTCCTATTTGTATGGGGCACCCGGGAACATTGCCAGTGCCTAATAAAACAGCTGTAGAGGCGGTTATAAAGGCTGGACTAGCGCTTAATTGTAAAATTGCAGAAAAATCTAAATTTGATCGCAAACATTATTATTATCCAGATTTACCAAAGGGATACCAAATTTCACAATACGACCAACCATTGTGTGGGAAGGGTTTTTTAGAAATTAAAGGAGAAAAAATTGGCATTACCAGAATTCACTTAGAAGAAGATACTGGAAAACTTACGCACAGTGGCAACGATTCGCTTATAGACTATAACCGCGCTGGGGTACCACTTATGGAACTAGTAACAGAGCCGGATATTAAAAGTGCTAAACAAGCCAAAGAATTTTGCCAAGAACTACAAGCAATTTTAAAAGAAATTAAAATTTCTAATGCCAACATGGAAAAGGGGCAAATGCGCTGTGAGGTTAATATTTCTTTAAGTGAAAGTGATAAATTGGGAACCAAAGTTGAAATTAAAAATTTAAACTCTTTTCGCGCAGTAGAAAGAGCAATTGAATATGAAATTCAACGCCAGTCTAATTTACTTGAATATAACAAAAAAATAGAGCAAGAAACCCGCGGTTGGGATGAAAAAAAACAAATTACGCAAAGCCAAAGAATAAAAGAAGGTGCAGCAGATTATCGTTATTTCCCAGAACCAGACATTCCCCCACTTAATTTAAAAGATAAAAATTTTTTTAATTTGGAAGAACTTAAGCGCTCTATCCCTGAGTTGCCCGCACAAAAAAGAGAAAGGTTTGCCAAAGAATATAATATTTCTATGAGCGATGCCAAAGTTTTGGCAGACAATCCAGATTTAGCCGACTATGCCGAACGTGTTATTTCTGAAACACAAAATTGGTTAAAAAATATACAAGATTTTGAAGGAAATACAGATGAAGTTTGGCAAAAGTATGGGCCCAAAGCAGTTAAACTGGTAATAAACTGGCTGATAAACAAATTAAGCGGACTACTAGCAGAAAAAAATAAAGACTTTAAAGAAAACACCATAACAGCGGAAAATTTTGCTGAGTTCATTACCTTAATTTTAAGCAGAAAAATAACCACCAAAAACGCAAATGTTTTGCTGGCTAGAATGCTAGAAACTGGTGGTGATCCTTCTAATATTTTAGAGGATGAAGATTTGGTGGCGGGAGATGATTTTAATTTAGAAGAAGTGGTGCAAAAAGTAATAAATAACAACGCTAAACAAGTGCAAGAATATCGCCAAGGAAAAGAGGTTTTGTTTAAATTTTTT
>CAYNPV010000076.1:0-1561 GCA_964399185.1 uncultured Gammaproteobacteria bacterium | reverse complement strand
GGCGGGAAAGGGGGTAAGAAAAACACTCCGCCTGAATCTTCCGGCAGGCGGAAAAAAAGTTAATAACCTCCCCTAAAGGGGGTAAGAAAAACACTTGGCCTGAATCTGCCAACAGGCGTAAAAAATGTTAATATGCTTAAATGTTAAAATGTTTAATATTTTTTACTAATTGTTGTTTGAATTTTTTGAACACTTCTATGTTTAAAAATCTAAATAATCCAATGCTTAATTCATAACTCATTTTACTCTATTCATTTTACTAACCACCAATCACATCCTTCCCCATCCACTCCTGCAAAACCTCGGGTATTTTAACACTTCCATCAGCTTGCTGATTCTGCTCTATAATAGCTGGTAAAAGCCTGCTGGTGGCCAAACCAGAACCATTCAATGTGTGCACATATTCATTTTTTCCACTCTCTAAATTTTTATAGCGTATTCCCGCACGTCTAGCCTGATAATCCAAAGCATTAGACACCGAAGAAACTTCCTTATACATTTGCATAGATGGAATCCAAACTTCAACATCAATAGTTTTTGCCATTGCCGCACTAGCGTCCCCTGCTGACAACAGTGAAGTTTGATAATGCAAACCCAAACCTTCCAATAATTTTTCAACCTCTTCTTTCATCTCTTCAAAAGCTCTCCAAGAGCTATTGGAATCAGTAAACTGAAACATCTCTATTTTATTAAATTGGTGCCCCCTAACCATTCCTCTTTCCTCTTTTCTATAACTTCCGGCTTCACGCCTAAAACACGCCGAATAAGCATAATATTTTTTTGGCATTTCTTCTGCATTCAATATTTCTTCTCTATGATAATTTAAAAGCATCATTTCTGCTGTTGCATCAAGGCACATTGCATCTTGTCCTGCCTGGTCAAGCTCGTCCTCTTTGAGCGAAGATTTACTCGTCCAAAACAAATCATCTCTAAATTTTGGCAAATGCCCAGATGCATAGGCTGAAGCTTCATTAAGCAAGAAAGGTGGCAAAATAAAAGTATAACCATTTTCACGATGAAATTTAACAAAATAATTTAAAAGAGCCCACTCCAAAAGAGCTCCATCACCTGTATAACACCAAAAACCATTTCCACTCATTTTAACGGCTCTTTCATAATCTATTAATTGTAATTTTTGACTCAGTTCAACATGGTCTTTAGGTTCAAAGTCAAACTCGGGCTTATTCCCAAAAGTTTTTATCACCTGATTAGCCTCTTTTCCTCCAGCCGGCACATCTTCGGCCGGCAAATTAGGTAATTCAGATAATTTTTCTTGCAATTTTTTTTGCAATTCCTTTAATTCAAAATCTAATTTTTTAATTTCCTCACCCACTTTTTTCATTTTTTCTATAATTTCCGCAGTTGGTTTGGTTTTACTGTGTTGATTTCTCTCAGCTTTTAATTCCTCAACCTTAGCAATAATAGACCGACGTTTATCATCCAAATCTAAAATCTCATCAAGTCTAATCTTGCTCTCCTCTACCCTTTTTAATAAGGCCTTTTTTACTTCTTCTTTTTTCTCTCGAATTAAATTAATATCTAACATAAAATTATGTAAATT
>CAYNPV010000075.1:0-1627 GCA_964399185.1 uncultured Gammaproteobacteria bacterium | reverse complement strand
GGCCAACACGAGGACCAGAATGGCCCAGAATAAATTTTTCATCTTGTTCCTCCAAATGTATGTTTTAAACGATTTTATTTATTCCTCCACCTCTCCCCTGCTGGGCTAAGATAAGCAGAGGAGTTGTTGAAAAATAAATTTGTAATTAAGAATTAATTGGATATTATATTTTAACACTTAAAGCGGGTTTGTAAAGTTGATAAGAGTGATTAAGTATTAAACAATTAACGAATTAACGAATTAACGAATTGTGTTGATTAATATGATCTGTTCAATCACAGTTAATGCCCGTCCATATTCATAGCTTCACAATGGGGCGGGCGGGCCCTCTAAAAGCTAAAGCATTTAGGCGGGCGGACCTGATCAAGTCAGGAATGACAGACAAAAGGGCAAGATTTTTTTATTGAGCAATGCCGGCTACTGGATAGGTTTGTAGTTCGGCTTCTGTAATTTCAATAATATCTACCCACTCATTACCATGTTTGTTAAAGACTTGTTCGTTAGGAATAAGGTGCAAACCTTCATTGCCCAACCAGTAAACATCTTTGGATTCATAAGCTTTAAGCAAACTCCCATGTGGATAGTCTGACCAAAGGTTAAAGTCTTCTCCTAAGCTATATTGGTTAATGGTTCCCCAGTTAACATTGATAATTGGGTTGTCTCCAAAACGTTTAAGCGCATCTAAATTAGTAATATGGCGACGCTTGTTTTGGCTGATAACATAGATATCGTTATTAGGAGCTTTTAAAAGTTTTCCATTTTTATAGTATGTAATATTATAACCAGCAACTGGGCTTGGTTTTTCTACGATTAAATCTTTTTGTTGATTTAAGTTTAACCAGCGATATTCATTACGTACAGAGGTAGAGCCCATGTTCCAATCAAACATTTTGAAGTCGTCTATTTGTCCGTTGATTAAAGGTTCTGAATGGTTATAGTTATTACCAACCATAAATGTTCCTGCTCCAGCGCCGTTGGTGTAAAAAGCCTCATCTTTTTTTTCTCCGTCAATATAAATTTTAACTGAGCCATTCATTTTACCTTGCCAAACCATAGTAACAAAATGCCACTCACCTGGTAACCAAGTTTGGGCATCGCTACCTACTGTGTCGAAATGATAGACTGCTTGTCCGTCTTCGTTGGAGTTTTCATAACCAGCACGCGCAATTAAACGATGGTTTCTGGTGCCTTTTTCAAAATAAAGACCATAGTTTTGATTTTCTGTTTCCCAAATGGTCATATCGCGGTTAAAATCTTCTAGGCGCAACCACATAGAAACTGTACCATAACCCGCATTAAATAAAGGTTTAGTGGCATAGGTTAGGTGGCTGTTTTTGTTTTTAACTTGCAAGGCACCCATCCAAACAGATGGTTCTACAGTGTGAATTCCACTTGGGTTTAAAATTTCAAATGGATATTGGTTGTTTTGGCTGTAGAAATTTTGGTTAAAGTTTAGATAGAAATAAGGTTTAAATGTACGACGCAGGGGCTTCATACCACTGGTTTCTACTTGTCCTTCGTGGCGGTCAATAATTTTGTTGCCATCTTTTAAAATGATTTGGTAATAATAAATGGTACCTGGTGTTAAACCTTTAATTTCATAGCTATGCCAATCTGATTTTTTATT
>CAYNPV010000074.1:0-1648 GCA_964399185.1 uncultured Gammaproteobacteria bacterium | reverse complement strand
AAATATAAGCTAGAGAAAGCCAAAAAAATTTAGTTTTTTGTTTAGTTGTGTTAAACTAAAAGTATAATAAACACATAAAATTATGGAATTAGTAGATATTTTTCAACAAGCAGTTAAAAACAGTGCTTCAGATGTACATCTTTTAGTGGGAAGGCCTCCAATTTTGCGTATAGATGGTAAATTAAAGGCTATTAAAGACAGTAAAGATTTAAACAGCAAAACCATAGAAGATTTAATTTTTCAGCTTTTAAACCAAAATCAACAAGAAGAATTAGAAACAAAAAGAGAGTTAGACACTTCCTATGAATTGCCTGATAAAACACGCTTTAGAATAAACTGCCATTATGAAAAAGACAACCTAGGTTTGGTGGCTCGTTTAATTCCTTCTACCATCCCTAGTATGGAAGAATTAAATATGCCAGAGATTGTTTATGATCTAACCAGACAAAATCAAGGTCTTGTACTCTTGACCGGGCCTACTGGTTGTGGCAAATCAACATCCTTGGCTTCTATGGTTAATTTAATTAATCAAGAGCGCTCGGTTAATATAGTTACCTTGGAAGATCCAATAGAGTTTGTTTTTGAACCAATTAAGTCTATCATTCGTCAAAGACAGATTGGTTTAGACACGCTGAGTTTTCCAGAAGGACTAAAGCATGTAGTTAGACAAGACCCTAATGTAATTATGGTGGGTGAAATGAGGGACCTGGAAACAATCGCCACCACCTTAACTTTGGCCGAAACTGGTCATTTGGTTTTTGCCACCCTGCATACCAATAGTGCCTCACAAACTATTGAGCGTATTATTGATGTCTTTCCTCCCCACCAGCAGCCACAAATTAAAACACAGCTTTCTTTGGTTTTAAGTGGGGTTATATCTCAGCAACTGGTACCCACACTAGAGGGAGAAAGAACCGCGGCCAGAGAAGTTATGATTAATACACCGGCTGTATCTAATTTAATCAGAGAAAACAAAACTTCTCAATTAAGGAGTATTATTCAAACTTCGGCTAATGAAAAAATGATGACTATTGACCAGGACTTGGAAAAGCTGTTCAAAAATAAAATTATTTCTAAGCAAACGGCAGAGCTGTATATGATTGACGGGAAAAACGGAAAGTAGTAAGATGATATAAAATTAAAACAAATTTCTTCTTCTGCCCTCGTGGTGAAATGGATATCACGCTTGGCTTCGGACCAAGAATTTTGGGTTCGAGTCCTGACGAGGGCAAAAAAGGAACTTTGTTTATTTTTTTTGATAAAAATATATATTTTCAAAGGCCAAGTTTGGTTTTTAGTGTTTTTTTGTAACTCTGTTTGCCTCACACCTTTTGCCCCGTTAGCTCAGTTGGTAGAGCAGTTGGCTCTTAACCAAATGGTCGGGGGTTCAAATCCCTCACGGGGCAGAAGTTGTTTGGTGAACTGGACCAAAAAAAATTTTTGTCTTAATTTAAAAAAGTATATGTCAACACATATACTTTTTTATCTTATAAAACCCCTTTTAAATATTTACCAGTCCAACTTGTTTTACTTTTGGCAATTTTTTCTGGTGGACCTTCTGCTACTAATTTTCCGCCCTTATCACCGCCACCTGGACCCAAATCGATTATCCAATCCACGTTTTTAATTACATCTAAATTGTGCTCAA
>CAYNPV010000073.1:0-1651 GCA_964399185.1 uncultured Gammaproteobacteria bacterium | reverse complement strand
AGAAACTTCTGGAATATCTAAACCCTCGCGCAGTAAATTAACGCCAACAATCACATCTATTTTTGCTTGTCTTAAATTATGAATTATTTCTATTCTTTGAATGGTGCCTATGTCGGAGTGGAGGTATTCAACTTTTATTTTTTTGTTTTGCAAGTATTCTGTTAAGTCTTCGGCCATTCTTTTGGTAAGGGTGGTTACTAGGGTTTTGCCGTCTTTTTTCTTTTGTTTTTCAATTTCAGTAATTAAGTCTTCAATTTGGGATTTTTTGTTTTTTGTCTTGTCTTGAGTAATGGGCTTAATAACTACTTGCGGGTCAACCAAACCAGTAGGGCGAACAATTTGCTCTACTATCTGACTGCTTTTTTGTATTTCTTCTTCAGCTGGTGTAGCGGACATATATATTTTATATGGAGTGCGAAAAGTAAACTCTTCATAAGTTAAAGGCCTGTTATCTCGAGCGCTGGGCAGTCTGAAACCGTGTTCAATTAAGGTGTCTTTGCGTGCTTTGTCTCCCATATACATGCCTCGTATTTGAGGGATGGTGACGTGGGATTCGTCTATAACTGTTAAAAAATTTGGATCACTTATTTTAAAATAATCTAGAAGCGTATAGGGTGCTTGCCCGGGTTTTCGATCTTCAAAGTGTCGTGAATAGTTTTCTATACCGTTACAATAACCAATGTTGTTTATCATTTCTAAATCGTATTTAACGCGCCTTTGCAGTCTTTCTGCTGCTAAAAGATTGTTTTGTTTTTTAAGTTTTTGTAATTGTGTTTTTAGTTCTTGTTTAATAGAACGTATGGCTTTCTTCTTGCTATCTTCCTCTATTAGGTAGTGTTTGGTAGGGAAAAACCAAACTTCATTTACCTCTGAAATGGTTTGACGACTAATAGGGTCTAGCGCAGTAATTTTTTCAATGTTTTCGTTAATTTGAAAACGATAAACTCTTTCTTCATTAATGGGCATAACTTCTAGAGTAGTGCCACGTAGGCGAAATTTTCCTCTTTCTAAGTCAGAATTGGTGCGCTCAAATTGCATATCAATTAATTGTCGAACTATTTGTTGGCGATTAATTTTTTGTCCTAGTTTAAATTTGAGAACAATTTTTTCATATTGAGCGGGTGAACCAAGTCCGTAAATGGCGGAAACAGAGGCAACAATAATAACATCTTTTCTGCTTAGCAAGGCTTGTGTTGAGGCATGGCGCAAGCGATCTATTTCTTGATTAATTTGGGCCTCTTTTTCTATATAGGTGTCTGTGTTAGGTAAATAAGCTTCGGGTTGATAATAGTCATAATATGAAACAAAATATTCTACTGCGTTTTGCGGAAAAAATTGTCTAAATTCATTGGCCAGCTGAGCGGCTAATGTTTTATTGTGAGAAATAACCAGAGTAGGGCGGTTTATTTTGGCAATAAGGTTGGCAATGGTAAAGGTTTTGCCAGATCCAGTAACACCTAAAAGGGTTTGATTGCTGTGTTTTTTTTGTAAACCATTAAACAGGCCTTGAATAGCACGAGGCTGATCTCCGGAAGGTTTATATGCTGATTTGAGCTTAAAATTCATAAAAGATATTATAGTATATTTTTAGGGTAAAATCAAGGTAATTGGGTAATGTGCACACACATATGGCGGTTTTATCAAAGTGGTT
>CAYNPV010000072.1:0-1656 GCA_964399185.1 uncultured Gammaproteobacteria bacterium | reverse complement strand
TGGGCCAAAAGACAGAATGGGATTAGAACAAAAATTGAAATTATAATAGTAAAAAATGTTTTTTTCATGCTTTTAGATTATTATTTTTTTATTTGAGGTGGAAGTTTAATTTCAGTAAAACGCACTTCATTGTTTATTTGATTGTTGCTATTATTGCTAGTTAATTTTGGAAACAAAAAAAAGAAACAAAAAATACAGTAAACAGAGGGGTTGTAATTTTTTTGGACATTTATTTATTTTGGTTTAAATTTTTAGTTTTAGAAAAAGTTATAAATTCCCAAAGGGGGCCAGCCATTAAACCCCAGCTGAAAGCCCAAAAAATTTCTTCAATTGGTATTTTATTTAATGTTATACCACTAATGTTAGAAAAATTCCACCAGCGTATAAATATTTCTGGGAAAAAAATGGTAAGTAATATATAGCCACTATACATTATTATCCCCATAATCAGGCCACTTAATAAACCGTTTAATAAAAGATCTTTTCTAAAAATAAAAATTATTAGAGCAATTAAGAGAAAAGCAAAAATAGAAGCATATATAGAATTAAATTTTAAGTTAAAAAAGAAGTTAATTAGTAAAATAATTAAAATAGCAAAAGGAACAAGAAGAAAAACGTTATTGTTATTTTTTTTATTTTTTATAAAAAGTTTTTTACTAAAAAATTCTTCATAGACTATACTGGCAATGCCAGCTACAAAAAAACCAAAGAGCAAATCTTCGATATAAATTTTTATATTGTATATTGACAAACCACTGTTTTGTATAAACTCTGGTTGCCAATAGTCTTGAAAATAAAAAAATTCAGATAAGGGCGCTAGGAAAAGCCCCAGAATACTCATAAAAAACATTTCTTTTCTTAAGTCTTTTCTTTTAACAAATAAGATGAGCCAGACAGGTAAACAAATAAAAATGTTTCCAAAGAGATATGCATAGTTGTAGTTTAACATGTGGTGAGTTATTTATTTTTGTCTAAAGTAAGAGTGGTGTTTTTTTCTTCTCCTTTGTGAAAAATTTTTAACTCAACATGGTCGCCCGGTTGATATTCTCTGATTATGTCTGTGAGTGGGTTTCTGCTGTTGATTTTTTGGCCATTAATTTCTAGTATTATATCATTTTCTACAATACCGGCTTTGTCTGCAGGCGAGCCGGGAATAACTGCCAAGTCTTCCCTTTTTTCTCCTCTAACTACTAAGGCTCCGTAGTCGTATGGAAGATTATTTTTTTGTTGCAGGTTTTCTGTAACTGGTAAATATCTAACACCTAAAAAATCAATTTCTTGTTTTTGAATTGTGCCAGTTTGCTTAACTTCTTGGTAGGCTTTTTTAGCTAGATTGGCTGGAATGGCAAAGCCAATGTTTTCTGCATTAGCCATGGCAACATTGACTCCAGAAAAAATATAGATCTAAATTTTGTGAAGCCAAAATCTTTTTAAATGGGAAAAATATTATGGTTAGTGTAATAATAATAAATAACAGTTTTTTGTTTTTCATAAGACAAAAATAGTTTTGTGTTTATTTATTTTAATGAATTAATTTAATACTTAGCATAAGTAAAATGCCAACAATAAAAACAATGAACGAGAGAATAGAAAGGTTTAACTTTTTTTGGCGGATAATTTCTGGGACTAGATCTGTGGCTGCAATATATAAAAAAC
>CAYNPV010000071.1:0-1736 GCA_964399185.1 uncultured Gammaproteobacteria bacterium | reverse complement strand
AAAAACAAACCAAGAAACCAAAGATTATTTAACTTTGGTTTCTTTGTGCTCGGTGTGTTTATCACAATGAGGACAGTGTTTTTTAATCACCAATTTTTCTTTAATCTTTTTTTTGTTCTTGGTGGAATAATAGTTAATGCGCTTGCATTCACCGCACTCTAAGCCAATTAGCCTTTCTTTGTATTTGGTTGCCATATTCTTTATGTTATTTAATGATTTATTTTATGGAGCCGGCTCAGGGATTCGAACCCTGGACCTACAGTTTACAAAACTGTCGCTCTAACCAGCTGAGCTAAGCCGGCCGACTCTTTTTGTTTGGTGGACCTGAGGAGACTTGAACTCCTGGCCTCTTGCATGCCATGCAAGCGCTCTAGCCAACTGAGCTACAGGCCCCTTTTTAATAAATTTTAAAAAAGAATAAACGAATAAAACAGAGCACTTGCTACTTTTTTATCAAAAAATATTTTTTCTTACCTTTTTTAATAATTAAATATTTATTATGTAAAAAATCTTGTTTATTAATTTCTTTTTGTACATCTTTACTTTTTTCTCCATTTATAGCAATCGCTCCCGCCTGTACATCTTCGCGTGCCTGTCGCTTGGAGTTTTCAATTCTGGCTTCAACCAATAAATCTACTAAATTAAACTCTGGTTGTGACAGCTCATAAGATGGAACCTTATTAAATGCCTGCTCTATTTCATCTTCTGTTAAATCTGCAATATTACCACTAAAGAGTATGGCAGTTATGTTTTCTGCTCTCTGAAGTTCTTTTTCTCCATGAACAAGTTCAGTAACATGTTTTGCCAGAGCTTGCTGGGCTAACCTTTTTTCTGGTTCTTGTTTTAGACTTTTTTCTATTTTTTCTATTTCATTTAACTCTAAAAAAGTAAAGAGCTTTAAAAACTTAATAACATCGTTATCTGAAGTGTTTAGCCAGAATTGATAAAATTCATATGGAGTTGTTTTGTCTGCATCTAACCAAATTGTTCCTGATTCTGTTTTGCCAAATTTAGTTCCATCTGCCTTGGTTACTAAAGGAGCTGTTAAGGCATAGGCAGTTTTGCCTGCTTTTTTGCGAATTAAATCCACACCAGCTGTAATGTTCCCCCATTGGTCACTCCCACCAAATTGCAGTTCTACCTCATGTTCTTTATTAAGAAAATAAAAATCAATTGACTGCAAAATCATATAATTGAATTCTGTAAATGAAATACCTGTTTCTAACCTGCTTTTAACAGAATCTTTGGCTAACATTTCGTTGATATTAAAATTTTTGCCAAAATCTCGTAGATATTCAATGGTATTTATTTTACTAAGCCAATCGTAGTTATTGACTATTTCTACATCCGAGCCAGCCACACTTTGCACTTGAGATTTAATTTTTTTAGCCCAATTTTCTACGGTTTCCTGCTCATTTAATTGACGTTCTTTACTTTTGCCACTTGGATCACCAATTAAACCGGTTGCACCGCCTACTAATGCATAGGGTTTATGACCTGCTTTTTGAAAACGCATTAAAGTGATAATTTGCAACAAATTACCAATATGTAAACTCTCGGCTGAAGGATCAAAACCACAGTAGAGTTTGGTTGGTTGGTTTAATTTTTCTTTGAGTTTTTCTTCGTCAATAACCTGATAAATTAAACCTCTTGATTTAAGATCATCATAGATGTGCATAAATTTTTAATTTAAATCTTAAAAAAAGATTTAATTAAATTCCGAGGAGTAGGATTCG
>CAYNPV010000070.1:0-1747 GCA_964399185.1 uncultured Gammaproteobacteria bacterium | reverse complement strand
AGAAAGTCCGAGTATTGGACAGAAGCTACCACGCGAACGCATAAAGTTACTAAGCCTTTAATTTGGTTGGGGATTTTTTTGGGTGTGGTTGGTGGAGTTATTTTTTTTAGAAACGATTCTTTTTGGGGTGTGCCAGGCGTGCTTGCAATTATTGCTTTGGCGTTGATTTTAAATGGTTTGTTTTTGTCTTTTAAGGTTAGCCCATATTTGCTTGAAAAAGAAAAACAAAGCAAAGCCAAGGAATTGTTGTCAGGTTCTTGGCAGAGAAAAATTATGCTAAGCTTAATAGTGTCAGATTTGGGTTGGTGGGGAGCTTTGGTTTTGGTGGTTTATAGTATAATTGAGAGAATTTAGAATAAAAATTTTTTCAAATAGGCAGGGGCTTGATAATTATATAAAAATTAATTTTAAAAAATATGCAAATTGAATTAACAAAAGAAGAATATAAAACACTTTTACGGTCTATTGATGTTGCTAGCTTTGTTTATGGAGTAATGGGGGATATGGTGGATGAAAAATATAAAAAACAGTCTAAAGAAATAGAAAACTTGACTGATAAGGTTTTGGAAAAGGCAGATGAATATGGAGTGAGTGAGTTTGTGGAGAATTTTGATGGTAAAAATATTTTATCGGATGATTATTCAAATGAAATTTTGTATGATGTGACAGAATATGAAGAATATTCTTTTTGGGATAATCTGGCAAGAAAATTAGCTATAAAAGAAATGCAACAAAAATATAGTCAAGAAGAAAGAGAAAAGATGGAGGAAGTGGAATTTGTGAGTGAAGTTTGGGAATTGGAAGAAAAGTATTACAAAATTTTAGAAAAAAGTGGTATTGAAAATTTTGAGTTAAATAAAAGTTGAAATTAAATAAAATTTGTTTGGGTGTTATGACCAAAACACCTTTAAATTCTGCTTGTTTGCTTTAGGGTGAGGGTTTGTAAGGATGATGAAATTTATACTATTCGGTCGGATCGGTAAAAAAATGAAAAATTTTTTTAAATATTTGTTACAATATTTATATGGAGAAAAAGAAAAACACCGCTAAGGGATGGAACCCCTAGAGGTGCTTTACATATGTATTCTATTTTCAATATAGCATGTTTTTAGTTATGTTTAAAAGTAAAAAAATTAAAGAGGTTTGATGATTTTTTTAAGTTTGTTTTATAGGGTGTGTTATAATAAGATTAACTATAAAATTTTGATAATTAATAAAACTGTTTGAGTGGGTAGAAAAGATTTTTAAATTTTTAATAATTAAAAATAATTCTATGCAAATATTAAAAGTTGTAAATATTAAATGCGGTGGTTGTGAACAAAACATTATAGATTCACTGCAAAAGATGGGTTTAAAAAATGTTTCTGTGGATGTTGCTGAGCAAACAATTAGTTTTGAGGGTGATGAAAATGTTGCCAAGAAACAGTTAACAAAAATGGGTTATCCACCAGCTGATAGCCCGGAAGCTAAAAGTAAGTTAAAAAAAGCAAAATCCTTTGTGTCTTGTTTGATAGGAAAAACAAAATAATAATTAAAAGAAATGTACATTTTAATGTACATTTAAATATACATTTTTTATGAGAAGAAAAATTAATAACAGAGAAATTAGAAAAATTTATGAGCATGGCGGTAGCTATGCAATTACTTTACCCAAAGAGATTGTGCGTGAGTTAGGCTGGCGTGATAATCAAAAAGTAGTAGCTGAAAAATATGGGGAAGGAATTTTAATTAAAGATTGGGAAAAGTA
>CAYNPV010000069.1:0-1823 GCA_964399185.1 uncultured Gammaproteobacteria bacterium | reverse complement strand
TACTCACACCTTATAAATAACTCAACGGATTCAACTTGACCCCATTAATAATAACCTCAAAATGTAAATGTGGTCCTGTTGACCAACCAGTTGTACCCAACTCGCCCAATACATCTCCTTGTGCAACTATCTGTCCGCGTTTAACATAAATTCTATTCATATGCGCATACAAAGTTTTTCTACCACCACCATGATCTACTAATACATAATTACCGTAGCCTGTTCCCCAACCAGCTCTGGTTACAGTTCCACCCATGGCAGCATATAATGGCGACCCCAGCCTTCCACCAATATCCAAACCATGATGACTCCAGTGATAATACTGTGTAATTACCCTAGAAACTGTTGGCCAAATAAATCCCCCTTGATTACTCTGACTAGATTTAGCGCGCACTACTGGAGAATAACTAGAACTACTTTGAGTTTTAACAACAGTTCGCTTAACTTCTCCGCCTGGCACAACTAATTTTTGTCCCACTGACAATTGATCTTCACTAACTATATTATTAAAACTTAAAATTTCATCAATTTCTGCCTCATACTTATTAGCAATTGCAGACAAAGTGTCCCCGCTTTCAACCTTGTGCATCACTCCACTCACTGGCAAAATTGTTAATTTGTCTCCAGGGCGAATAACACTTAATCCACTTAAATCATTAGCCCACAGTAAAGTTTTTAATGAAATTCCAAATTTTTCTGCAATAGTAGAAAGCACGTCCCCAGATTGCACTGTATATTCCACCACATCGCCTCGCGCTTCTGGAGCAGAAAGTGTGGCCGTTGAACCGCTTTTATTAACCGTTTCTGCACCCACACCACCAGCAGAAGCCAAAGCCTGCAAACTAGATGTAGCTACACTAGAATTATTAAGCTCATCTTTAGAAACTACGTTTTGCATCAAGTCGTTAGCATCTGTAGATGTGGCCACCTTAGCACCTTCTTTCTCAGCCTCTTCTTTAATCTCTACAATAAAACTATTTTCCTCCACAATTTCTTCAAATTCATTACCAGCAGCAATTTTATATAATAAACTGTCTTTACCCAAATCTTCGGCAGCGACTGTTTTGGTGTCAAAATTATTAATCAGGACAAAAGACAAAAACAAAAGCACTGAAAAATACAAAGTATATTTATTATTTACCAGGCGCAAAACCATTCCCAATAAACCATACCCCACATCCTTTTGCCTTTTTATAATTCCTTTAAAACTATATGAATATTTATAAACAGGAACAACAATTTTTTTAAATAAAAAACCCCAAACAATTTTCAAGGGGTACAAAAAAACCTTTATAATTTTTAATAAATGTTTAAATACAACAACCATGGTCTTTAACAACCATGAAAAAAATATAATACTTATCTGTTTTATTGATTTACTAATAAAAAGTCTTCCATCTGCCTAAATTCTTACACTTTAACTTAGAAAGTGCAAACTGCTTTAGACAAAATTTTCACTAATATTAGCTTTTTAAATTCTACCACAAAAAACAAAAGTTTTCTAGGTATTTTTAATAATAATACAAAACAATTAGTTGTCAAATTAAACATTTTTAGCTAAGATAAAAAAGATGAATCAAATATATATTTGAGCATATTAAATACATATTAAATAATTGTTTTTTAAATTTAATCAAATTATCAAACTATTTATTATTTATTATCAACCACTAATTACTAGTTACTAATTGCAAACCTATGTCTTCTTACAACCACCAAACAATAGAAAAAAAATGGCAAGACTACTGGGAGAAAGAGCAAACATTTAAAACACAAATGGATGCAAATAAAACCAAATACTATGCTTTGGATATGTTCCCCTA
>CAYNPV010000068.1:0-1876 GCA_964399185.1 uncultured Gammaproteobacteria bacterium | reverse complement strand
GTTTTTTCCCGTTTGTTTTAATTTAAAATAAAATTATATTTTATAAAATAAAAAAGAATATATATTAAAATATATGTTCTTTTTTATTAAATATAAAATTTATTAATAATTATTTTTTTCTATTAAAAAATTATTTTCCATTGTTTTTAAAACTTTTAGAACATTATTTTTTGTCTGAACTTTTCCTTGTTGATTGTTTTCTAAAACATTTTTAATTATTGAAGATACACTTCTTTTGCCATCAATTAAATCCCAGACAAACATGGTTGCTGTGTTAGCAATTATTTTATTGGGGAAATGTTTTTCATCTTTACAAAAAAGTAAACCCGTTTCTACATAATCCAAGCACTGGGCTTTTTTGTTTTTTTTGAAAATTGTTTGCAAATTAATTTTTTTTATTTTATTTTCTCTTTTGTCTTTGTTTACTTTTACATAACGACTGTCCTCACCGAAAACCATATCTAACAACTTGTGGTATTTTTCTGGTTTTTTAAAATAAAGATTTATTATGAATTTAAAAACAAGATTTCTTAGTGTTTTCTGAAAAAGACAAAAATCCTTTTGGATATAATTTTTATTTTTATGCTTCGCAATCTCATATGAACAAAATCCCCCACAATATGTGCCAGCAAAATCACAATTCCTGCAGCTAGAATTGCTCAAAAAAGTCTTTTCTTTGTATTTGCTTAGCAACTTTTGCTTTATATTTACATTAATATTTCCAACGCAATGTTTGTTGTCGTCAACCATTCTGTGACAGGGATAAAAACTTCCATCATATTTAACTGCTATTTTATGCCTTAGACCACAAGAAGTTCTGGGTATAATTAAAAAAAACTCTTTTACCATTTTGTTTATATTAACATAAACAAAATTTTCTCCTCTCTGAAAATCTCTTTTAAAACAACTAAATAAATCGTTGGCGTTTTTTATAGCATCAATTGGTGAAAGTTCTTTTTTATCATAGTCTGTGGTGGGTGAAATTATACCCAATGATATTCCGTTTAGCTTGTTTTTTTTAAAATCTTTTACTATTTTTTCTATGCTTGGTGTTTTGGCTGTAAGTGTTGTTCTAACACGATAATCTATTTGTTTTTTTTGTAGTTTTTGAATGTTTCTTAATATGGTTTCATAAGATCCGCCCCCATTCCTATACATTCTCTGAGCGTCGTGACATTTTTTATCACCATCTAGAGTTATCATTAATTTTACGTCAAATTTTTTATAAAATTTTATCATTTCAGGCTTCAAAATCGTGCCATTTGTTACAATAATTGTTTTAATTTTTTTAAACTTTTTGTTTGAATTATAAAATGTTTTAACTATATATTTTAATACTTGAAAATTTAACAAAGGCTCTCCACCCCAAAAAGAAAGCTCTATTTCTTCATCAATGTTTTTGTTTTTTAAAATAAAATTTTTCCAAAATTCATCAAAAGTTTTTTTTGAAAAAACATCATTTTTATAATTAAATTTTTTTGATCCAGACTGGAGATAACAATAAAGGCACCCCAAGTTACAAGGGGCGCCCATATTAAACTCGAATATCTTTATTTTTTCAACCATATATTACCAATAACCATTATTGTCACAGTTGCTGCTAGGCATAACAACTTCTGTGTGGTGCTTAACTAAAATATCAGAAACAGACAAACTTTCTAACTTGGCTTTTGATCCTTTCTTTTTTAAGATTACCTTTCTTGTTTCTGAATTGTTTTTTGTATTTTTTTTCAATATATTAATTCTTTTCATAATCTTATCTAATTATTTTTGCTTACATATAAATTAACACATTAAACTATTTAAATCAAATAGAAAAATAAGAAAAAAACAGCCTTTCTGAGACTGTCTTTTTCATGATGGGGTGACTAGAGGG
>CAYNPV010000067.1:0-1909 GCA_964399185.1 uncultured Gammaproteobacteria bacterium | reverse complement strand
TTGTTGATATAAATCTTTGGTAGTCATTTTGATTACCTTTTAACCTAGTTTGCCCCGAAAAAAACGGGCGCGAATTAGATTAAAAATTTTAATTATATCTAAATTATATTTATTTTTTTTCTGCCGTCAATAAGCACTTATCAACAGGTATGCTATAATAAAAAAGAGTTGAATTTTTGGTGTTAAATTGTTGCCAGCTGATTAAGGTTTTTTGTTTGCTTAGTGCTTTGATTATTGTTTTTTATCTTTTAATTATAGCTTTTATTTTTAATTTTTAACTTTACTAATATGCCTGCAAAAATTTTCTCGGCCACTACTTTAGGTTTAGAATCTAAAATAATAGAGGTTGAATCTGATGTAGGTGGTGGACAGGGTGGTGTTTTTGTAGTGGTTGGCCTACCAGACACAGCTGTACAAGAAGCCAAAGAAAGAGTTTGGTCGGCTATTAAAAATTCCAATTTAGGGTTTCCCAGAAGCAAAATTGTGGTTAATTTAGCACCAGCTGATGTGCGCAAACAAGGGCCAAACTTTGACCTACCAATTGCCTTAAGTTTGTTAAAAAGTGCGGGGCTTGTTAATTTAGATCAAGAAGATGAAGAAGCAATATTTTTAGGAGAACTTTCTTTAGATGGACATTTACGGCCAATTCAGGGTGTTTTGCCAATCGCCATTATGGCCAGACAACAAAAAATTCAAAGAATTTATTTGCCAGAAGAAAATGCCAGCGAAGCAGCAATTATTGGTGAACTAGAGGTTGTGCCCTTAAAAAACCTTAACCAATTAGTAGAGCATTTAAACAAGCAAGAGAGGATTAATTATATAGAAAAAACAAGTTTGGATGAAAGAAATTTAAATACAAATTTTGAAGTAGATATGAAGCATGTTAAAGGGCAAGAACAGGCCAAAAGAGCTTTAGAAATTGCAGCGGCTGGTGGCCACAATTTGCGCTTTAATGGTCCACCCGGCTCGGGAAAAACAATGCTGGCCAGAACTGTAACCTCTATTTTGCCCAAATTGTCTACAGACGAAATTTTAGAAATTACCAAAATATATTCAGTGGCTGGTGTGCTTAACAAAGACCAACCTTTAATTACCGAAAGACCTTTTCGTTCGCCACACCATTCAGCCAGTGCAGTTTCGCTGGTGGGCGGAGGTTCCTTTCCAAAACCTGGAGAAATTAGTTTGGCGCACCGCGGAGTTCTTTTTCTAGATGAGTTTCCCGAATTTCCCCGCACAGTTTTGGAAAATTTGCGCCAACCTCTTGAAGATGGCGTGGTTACAGTTTCACGAGCTCAGGGTACGGTTTGTTTTCCTGCAACCTTCACCTTAATTGCTTCACAAAATCCCTGTCCTTGCGGTTATTTAAGCGATCCTGGTAGAGAGTGTACCTGCAGTCAAGCACAAATTGTTAAATATCAAAAGAAAATTTCTGGACCTCTTTTAGACAGAATTGATTTGCACGTAGAGGTTCCCAGGGTTGAATTTGAAAAACTCAGCAATAAAGAAGACGCAACCGAAGACTCAGCTTCTGTTAGGCAAAGGGTGGAAAGGGCTCGTCAAATACAAAATAAGCGTTTTTTAAATACATTTATTAAAACAAATGCCGAGATGGGGGCAAAACAAATAAAAAATGTTTGCATTTTGAGTAGTCAAAGTTTAGAAATTTTAAAAAGTGCAGTAGAAAGGCTACATTTGTCGGCCAGATCTTATCACAGAATTTTAAAAGTAGCCCGTACAATTGCGGATTTGGAAAATGAAGAAAACATTAAAACCACTCACATTGCAGAAGCTTTGCAATATAGGGCTAAAGTAGAATAGGTATTAATCTTTAATTTTTTATTTTTTTTGACTAAAATTAGCTAATTGAACTATTTTTATTTGACAAATATAATTATTTGTTATATAATAA
>CAYNPV010000066.1:0-1950 GCA_964399185.1 uncultured Gammaproteobacteria bacterium | reverse complement strand
CTTTAGGCCAGGTTATTTCTTAGAGTCTTACCAGCCAAAGACGGACTAAACCAAATTTTTCGATATTTTACCTCCCCTAAAGGGGGTGAGAAGTCGGCTTTCTGCTGTTAGCTGATTAATATTTTTTTATTTTCTATTCTATTTTAATTAATTTTTTAGAACTGGTCAAGCCTTTAATAATTTCTATTTTAGATTTAGCTACATTGAATTTCTGGGATAATAGTTTAATAAGCTCATCATTGGCTTTTCCTTTTTCTGCAACACTAACCACCTTAATTTTATAAAAGCCATCATTAATTTTGATGACTTGGGGATTTTTAGCATTAGTTATTACTTTAGTTTCTATTATCATGCGTATGATTAACAAGGGTTTTTTCATCAAAACCAAACTCTTCTAATTTTTCCATAGCCTCGGCTTCATCTCCATTAGACAGTTCTTTTTTTATTTGTTTTAGAAATTTGTCTTGCTCGTCTTTGCTAATTTTAACCTTATCATCAGCTGGGTTTTTAAATTTTTTAAAACATATTTTTGCCATAGTTTTAGTTTAATTGCCAAACAGCAAAAGTCAAGATGGTGGCAAAGGAAACCCAGAGAAAATATGGTATTAAAAGCCAGCCTGCTAAGGGTTTGATTTTATAAAAAATCATCATCATAGCAATAATTAAACCGAGCAAAATTATAATTTCAAAAAAGGCAAGGCCAAAATTAAACCAACCAAAAAAGATTGGCGTCCATAAAAAATTAAAAAAGAGTTGTAAGAAAAAAATTGCCAAGGCATGTGAACGTCCAAGAACATTTTTCTTTTGCCAAATCAAAAAAGCTGCCAACCCCATTAAAAGGTAAAGCACTGTCCAAACTGGCCCAAAAAGATAACTTGGTGGAGAAAAAAGCGGTTTATTAAAATTTGCATATTGAACCGACTGATCTGTGCCCACTATTTGTGAACTTAAAAAACCAACAGCTAATGGTACAAGAAGAAAAAGAACAAAAGCTATAATTTTTTTAATTTTCATAAAAAATTTAATTTATTTTTTTCTATAGCAAAAAAAATTAATCAATTAAGTGTTTGAATGTGATTAATTTTTATGTGCGAGTATATGTGGCAACCAGCTCGGCTTGCTCTAGGATGTGGCCTTGCATAGACTTTTCCAAATCGGCTTTATCAGAAGCAGGCAAAAGTTCTAACAAAGAATCTAGGGCGTAGAGCTTAAAGTGGTAACTGTGAGTGCCACTTGGTGGGCACGGGCCACCCCAACCTGCATAACCAAAATCGGTCATCCCTTGAATAGCGCCTTCTGGCACTGAATTTTCTTCAATGCGGTTAATGTTGGGCTGAATATTCCAAACCAACCAATGCACCCAGTCCCCTGCTGGCGCATCTGGATCATCAACAATCAAGGCCAAAGATTTGGCTTGATCTGGAATTTCATTAACCTCTAGTGCTGGGTTAACGTCTTCCCCATCACAGCTGTACTTATCTGGTATTTGCCCGTTAGTAAAATTTGGGCTAGAAATTTTCATATTTTTTTATTTATTTTTTTTATTTTAAAAATTCCTGACTTGTTTTTTTGCCAACTTGGCGTTCTGTAAGCAGGTTTACCAGGCTTTTTACCGCATTTGTGATGAGCTTTCATAATTTTATTATACTCTTTTTAAACAAAGAAAGAAAATCAAGAAAAAGCATAAAAATGGTGCATGGCAACCGCAGCAGCTGCAGAAACATTTAAAGACTCTATATAATTTGTTGTTTTTATACTAAAACTTTCTTGCACGTGGAGCAAAACATCTTTTTCCAAGCCGTCTGCTTCTGAACCTAAAACCAAACACATATTTTTTGTCGGTTTTATGCTGTGCAAATGCTTTTGAGCATGTTGATCTGCGGCTAAGGTTTTTACATTTTTAGAAAGTTTGGCTAAAAATTTATGTGAGTTGTCTTGCCAAAAATTTAA
>CAYNPV010000065.1:0-1977 GCA_964399185.1 uncultured Gammaproteobacteria bacterium | reverse complement strand
TATTCTTGTCTTCGTATTCATATGGATTTTGATAAAGCCGATTAACCACTGCTTCGTGCGCTTTTTCAACATTGCCACCAAACTTACCAAGCTCTTCTTGCATGCCTTTATTGTAAGCGCGAACCAACCCCCTAAACTCGGCTGATTTAGCTTCTTTTTTTACTGTATCAATTGCTTCTCCCAAAACGGCCGTCACTGGCGCTGAAGCTGGAGAATCTACTAAATCCAACAACTCCCCAAAAGCTGCCTTTTTAGCCTCTTCCATGGCCGCATTATACACCTCGTCCTTAATATAGCTTAAAACTCTGCCACTTTCACGCTCAAAATCTTGCTGTTTTTGACTTAAACCCTTTTCAATCGCAGCTTGGTGCTCTAACATTCTTTGATAAAAAAGTAGTTGTTCATCATATTTTTTCTCTGTTTCTGTTGGATTACTATTCCAAAACTTAAGATAATCAACTGCATTACCCAATTTTTCATTCCAACGCAGTTTTATAATTTCTGCCGGATCCATATTTTCAATATCATTTTCCGGGTTATTCTTAAAAGCCAGCATATCACGAAGCGCCTCATATTCTTTTTCACTTAATTTCTCGCCCTTGGCACGCAAACTATTATTTAAAGCCACCAAAGACTCTTTGCTCTTTTTATCAATTTTACCACTGGCTAAATCTTTGGCCACTTGTTTATTCATTGGATCGGTTAGTGATTCATATTCACTTTTATTATCATCACTCATAATAGACAAATAATCTTGCCTTCTTTTTTGCAAATCATTCAACTGTTTTTGCAAACCCTCGTCTGGATTTTCTGCCAACTCTTTCTTTAAAAAATCAATTTGCTCATCCATTTCAATTACACTGCCAGCATAAACATATGGACCAACTTTAGAAACACACTCTTCTCGCGAAGCTCCACTCAACTCTGCACACCCACTTGGATTTTTATGTTTAACCGCTGTGCCAAGCAGACACTCTTCTTTTGTGTATGAATATGCACCCCCCTTGATATTGTCACAAACTCCTAAATCTCCAGTCTTTTCCGCAATTTGCAAATAGCATTTATCTTTGGGGGGATTAGAACCGGCAGAAGCAAAATCTGCACCTTCAATTTTTTCACAAGCCCCAGGATCACCATCCTGAATGGCAGCATTTTGATAACAATGATCCTTATCATCAAAAAATTGACAAGCCCACTGGTTAATCGTCCCCACGCAACCACTTAACATAAAGGGCATAATAATTAACACTGCCACCTGAACACTTTTTTTGAACAGCTTCTTTTTTAAAACATCTTTTAGCAAAATAACAATAATCCAAATTACTGCCAACCAAAAAAGAAACTCACTAGTCTTTAATAAAGGTTCACCTACATAACTAATAAGCCCTTTGGCAATTTCTGTATAGTCATTTTCATGATACACCAACTGCCTGCCCATCAAATACCACGGTAGCATCATTATCAGTACAATTAATGGATAAACCCACTTATATTTAAGCACCTTAACCAATTTTAAAACAAAGTAAACAATATATCCAATAATCAAAGAGATTAAACCAAACGCAAACCCCACCCAAGCAGAATAAGTGCTAAAAATTTTAACAAGCTTTGTGTTTTTTAAACCAAAATCTATACCTGCTAAATCATAGGCAAAAAAATAAAATACCAAACCAAACACAAGCCAAAATAAAACCGGCAACCATGCCGAATAAATTAAACACTTACGCTTCTTGTTTGCTTTTTCCTTCTTTTCTTCTGTGCCAATTTTTGAATTAATTATTTCTTGCTCTTTATTATCTACCGACTTAATTTCGCTCCCCCCTCTTTCATTTATTTGCTCTGCCTCTTGAAGCAAAGACTTGTCCAAATTTTGTTCCATAATTTTTAGTTTATCTTATTTATTTTATAACTTAATTATTCCATTTTTAACCAATTTTAACAAACAAAATTAAAAAACTATTTTTTATTAAACTTATT
>CAYNPV010000064.1:0-2029 GCA_964399185.1 uncultured Gammaproteobacteria bacterium | reverse complement strand
TTTATTTTAATATTTCTTTGATTTTCTTTTTTAGTATGCTCAAATTTTATCCATCTAGTATCTTTAGGTAAATAATTTTTTATTTTTTCCGGCCACTCTATAACTACTAAATTTTTGTTATCATTTAAAAACTCTTCTAAACCCAATTCTAAAACTTCTTCTACAGATGTTAAACGATAACAATCTATGTGAACAAGAGTTTTAAATTTTCCATTCTCTGTTTTATAAGGTTTTAGTAAAACAAAAGTAGGTGAGGTAATTGGTTTTTTTATACCAAGTTTTTCTGCTAAGCCTTTAACAAATTGTGTTTTGCCTGCACCCAAATTACCCTCTAAAGCCAAACAATTGCTGTTTAATCCATTTTCCAGTATTTTTTTTGCTATTTGTTTTGTCTCTTTAGTTGAGTTGGATATGTGTGTTGGCATATTTTTAGTTATTTGTTTTTAATCTCTTGTATATTTTGATATTTTCTACAACTCTAGGTTTGGATCGGCTTTTAGCTTAAATGGGTCTGTAAATTTTTTAGCTTTAATTAAAGGATAGGCGGCAGAGGCAATCATGGTTGCATTGTCACCACTAAATCTTAATTCTGGAATAAAAATTTTAACCTCAGGGTATTTTTGTCCCATCTTTTCAACAAGCGTTTCTCTTAATTTTTTATTAGCAATTACCCCTCCACCCGTAATTAAAGATTTTGGCTTATACTTTTTAATAGCCCTAAAGGTTTTAGATATAAGCACGTCTATACAGGCTTGCTCAAAACTGGCACACAAGTCTCTGGTGTTTTTTTGTGTGCGTTTAAATTTTTTATCTTGGGTTAAATACAATACAGCAGTTTTTAGACCAGAAAAAGAAAAATCCAAGTTTTGTTGAGAGATCATTGGTCGGGGCAAATCAAAGGCTTTTTCATTCCCTTCTGTTGCTAATTTAGAAATTATTGGTCCACCAGGATAACCAAGATTTAAAATTTTAGCTACTTTATCAAAAGCTTCACCAACCGCATCATCTACAGTTGAACCAATTGTTTGGTAGTTGCTTTCATTTTTCATTAAGACCAGCAAGGTGTGACCACCCGAAACAATTAAACCCAGGGCTGGATAGCTAATTTTTTTATTATAAATTAAATTTGCCAACAAGTGCCCTGAAAGGTGATTAACTGCAACCAGTTTTTTGTTTAAACCATAAGCCAGTGCTTTGGCTGTTTCTACACCCACAGTTAAAGAGGTTACCAGCCCCGGCCCTTTAGTAACAGCCAAATAATCAACCTTTTCACTTTTTAGTCCAGCTTGTTTTTCAGCCTCGCTGATTACAGGAATTATAGCTTCCAACTGTTTTCGCGCAGCCACTTCTGGCACAATGCCACCATATTGAGCATGAATTTTAATTTGGCTGGAAACAATATTTGAAAGTAGCTTAATTTTACCATTCTCTATTTGCAGAATAGCAACTGCTGTTTCATCGCAGGATGTTTCTATGCCTAAAATTTTCATAATAAATTTAATTTATTTAAATTTAACTGATTTTGGTATTTTTTTCAATGCAAAGAATTGCCAAATCTATATTTTTTTGTTAAATTAATAGGCAGATAATAGGTTACACGGCCACGTAGCCAAGTGGTAAGGCAGGGGACTGCAAATCCTCTATCGCGGGTTCGATTCCCACCGTGGCCTTTTTTATTCTAAAAAATTTATTTATTTATTTTTTATCATGGAGAGGTGCCGGAGGGTCGACCGCGAACGCTCTTAATGGTCGCGTCCGCCCCAGCTAAGGAACCTTAGCAGGCTGCCTCAAATAGAATTTAACAATTTATTTATTTTTTATCATGGAGAGGTGCCGGAGCGGTCGAACGGGGCACCCTGCTAAGGTGTTAGCCCTTCACGGGGCTCGAGGGTTCGAATCCCTCCCTCTCCGCCATCCTTCGCTAAAGCTACGGAATGGCAAGCCATATCTGCTATCGCTAAAGCTATGGAATGGCAAGCCATATCTGCTATCGCTAAAGCTACGGAATGACATGCTACTATGTACTATA
>CAYNPV010000063.1:0-2104 GCA_964399185.1 uncultured Gammaproteobacteria bacterium | reverse complement strand
TCTCCTTTTGGGCTAACCCCAGGGTAACGCCAAGCTGTTATAAGCTTAACACTACCTTTTATTTCTTTCCACACTACTGGCATTTTTTCTGTTTTATTCTTTTGGTTTTTAATTTTATATATATACATTACCCAAATTTCTGTCTTACTTTTCTTACCTAAAGTTTGCATGCAAGCCACACAGCCTGGAGCAATTGCTTCTTCACATCTTTCTGGATGTTTTAAAACTCGCATCACTCGTTGTTTAGACAAACCGTAATACCTCATTTTTTCTTCTACATGCCTGGTCCATATCACTTTAGCTTGCACAGAATCTATCTTATAACTCATATAATTTAAAAAATATAACCTTTAACCTTCAAATACAGCTCGGCAGTTGCCTTAACATCTCTAGCACAATATTCTGCAATTTTTTCATATTCCTTTTTAGCAAACAAATTATTAACCTCTAAACCCGAGACACCTTCATCTTTAGGATTTTTAATATTCAAAAAATCACACAAAGCAGATAAAGAATATTTTCTACTGGCTCCATAAAAAGAAAGCTGGTCCATAATGTCAAAATGATACTGATTGCTATACCTATAAGGAATTAAATTTTTATTAATTGGAATTCCGTGATAAATAGATCTTAAAACCAAAAAAGGCGCATCAAAACTACGCCCATTAAAAGTTATTACTTTTGAGTAATGCTCTACTCCTTGCCAAAAACCCTTTAAAATTTGTTTTTCATCCCTCACTTCATAATCAAAACCCAGTTTCTTATAATTTTTTTTGTTTTTTTCAGAAGACTGATAATAAACTTTGCCCAAATTAGTTGCCAAATCCATAACAGCAATAGCCACCACCTTGCCACTTAATGGGAAAAGCCCTGTTTTTTGCTTTAAATCTTGTAATTCCTCTTCTGTTTTTGCCCTTTTGGTTATTGTTTCTTGAATTGATGTGGACAGATTATCATATTCTTCTCCCACTGTTTCTATATCAAAAACTAATTCAGCCATAAATTTTGTTCTTAAATAATTATTTTAATAACTAAATTAATATTAACAAAATTTATTGCTTTCAAGCAAACTCTTGCTTAATTTTTTCAATTTTAGCCGCCATAATAAAATCATTTAAAAACAAACCGTCTATAGCATGAATTGAAAGCTCTATTCGCACCTCATTATAATTATGCACATAAATATCTGGATGGTGTTCCTCTTTTTCTGCCAACACTGCCACTTTATTGACAAAATTTAAAGCACTTATAAAATCCTTAAATTTAAAATTATATTTTATCTTTTTATTTTCAAGCACCTTCCACTCTAAATTAACTTTCTTTAAATTCTCTTGTATTTGATTGGCAGAATATGGATCAACAGCACCTTCACACGGCACACATTTTTGTTGAATTAAATTATTCATAAAATTTAAAATTTACTTTTGCAGCCAACCAATTTTTAAATTGGTTGACCGACAAAAACACATTTATTTTTTGGCATACTTTGGTGAAGCAAAAAGCAAATACAAAGCAGAAAGACCAACCAATGTATACACCACACGAGAAACAGCACTCATCTCACCAAAAATTGTGGCCACCAAGTCAAAGTCAAGCACTCCTACCAGCCCCCAATTCAAACCCCCAACAATAACTAAAACCAAAGTAAGCCAATCTAGAGCATTTAATTTATTCATAGGTTTTTTAAATTAATTTTTTATTTTTTACCGGTCAAAGACCTTTTTTTAATAACTTTGCTATTGCCCTGACCAACGGCAATTGCAAATTTAACTGATAACAAGTTGTTTGACCTTTGCGCTGACGCAAAACAACTCCGCATAACTCTAAATTTTTAAACTGCTGAGAAGCAGCCGAAACACTAATATCGCAGACCTTAGAAACATCGCTTACACACATTTTGCCTTCTTGCATTAGGCTTAAAAACATATTAAACCTGCACGGATCACCCAATGCATGGAAGACTCTTACTGGATCAACCGGATAATTGTCTAAATTTTTTTTAATTTTTTCTACTTGTTTAGGACTTAACATAAATTAATGTTTAAATACTTGCTTAAATCTTTAATTTCATTGTATACTTAAATAAAATTTAAGTCAAGAACAA
>CAYNPV010000062.1:0-2110 GCA_964399185.1 uncultured Gammaproteobacteria bacterium | reverse complement strand
AAAACCTATAAAAAAACAACGCCCGAGAATTGATTCTAAGCATTTTTAGGGTATAAACATACTAGGGAAATTACAAAAAATTAAATGTTTTTCTTGTAATTTTATTAAAAATAAAACAAATCATATCCAAAAAAGCAAAGAAAGCTTTTTAAAGCCATAAAAGAGGGTAAAACAAATTATAACAATATACGTCGTTTAACCAACATTATACGACGTTAATCATATACTATAATAATGCCTCACAAACCCTTCCCTACACAAAATAACCATCTGTATAATAAAATACCAAAATTTTTTAAATATGTTTATTTATAAAATATTTTATCTTTAATTCTTAAATCAATATATTCTATTTGGGTTTTATTTTTTATTTTTTCTGTATAAAATCTTTTAAGAATTTGTATAACTTCTTCTGGATTTTCTTTAGCACTAAACATAACATACCAACCTGGTTGTGTTACCAGCTTCACTTCCCCACTCTCTATACTGCCCGCCTCAAAATAATCTAAGTTAACGTCTTTAAAATAAAAAGAAAATAAATCGTAAATTTTATTAACAAACTTTATCTGTTCGTGACTAATTATTTTTTTATTTACAGAAAAAACATCATCATCATTAGCAAACCTAAAAATTGGCAAATCAAGCCCAAAATATTCCTCTGAAGATTCAATAATTTTCCCACTAGCAAATACTGGATATTGCACACCCTCCGCCAAAATAAAGGCTTTAGGCATTTCTTTTTCCACTTGTATTATTAGTTTGTCAGGGATCTCTTTATTAACCTGAATTTCACTTAAATTAAAATTGGCCCGCAAAACATTAGCCAGCCCATTTTCATTAAAAATAAAATAATTTTGGTTACTCAAAAGCACAAATCTCTTTAAATCAAAATAATCATAAGTTAAATTCTCTGCCCTCTCTAAATCTTCTGCACTTTCAAATCCACTAATACTAACCTTTTTAATTTGCCAAAAAAAAGAAAAAAACAACCAATAAATTAAACCAACAAAAAAAAGCAACAAAAAAAACTTTAAAATCTTTTTCTTAAAAGTATTTTTTTCTCGCCTTAATTTCATTTTTATATTTTTATTACGATCGTGCAAATTTTTATGATAATCTCTTTTTCTTGTCATTTTTTTAAAGATAATTGAATAATTTTATCTAATAATTTAGAAAAAGTAATATTTTGTGCCCGAGCAGACTTTGGCAAAAGACTGTTCTCTGTCATACCTGGCAAAGTATTAACTTCCAAAACATAAAAATTGCCTTTTTTGTCAGCCACAAAATCAACTCTGGAATAAACCTTACACCCCAAAGCATTATGAGACAAAACTGCTAATTTTTGCATTTTTTCTGCCTGTTTTTTACTTAAACTAGGAGCCGGCACAATTTCTTCACATTCTCCAGTTTGATATTTTGATTTATAATTAAAAAAATCATGCTTGGGTCTAATTTCTATTACAGGAAAGGCCTCCTCACCTAAAACCGGCACCGAATACTCTCTGCCAGTTATTCTTTTTTCAACCAAAACAATATCAGAAAAACTTAGGGCAAACTTTATGGCTTTTTTTAATTCTTTATCACTCTCTGCCAAACTAATCCCATAAGAAGAACCAGAACCAGCAGGTTTAACCACCCAATCAGGTTTAATTATTTTTTTAATTTGCAACAAAATTTTTTCTGAATCTTTTTTAAAATCCTTTTTATTAATTATATAATATTTTGGCGTGGCTATTTTTTGAGTCTCAAAAACCTGTTTTGAAAAATCTTTTCTCATAGCTAACACAGATCCCAAAACACCCGAACCAGTATAAGGCACCCTAAGTGTCTCTAACATGCCCTGAATAGCTCCGTCTTCCCCACCCCGGCCATGCAAACCCAAAAAAACCAAATCAACTTTTTTGTTTTTTATTAAATTAAAAAAAATTTCCAAATCAAATTTTGGATCTATTTTTTTTACATTATATTTTTCTTTATTTAGGGCTTTAAAAATTTGCTCACCTGTCTTTAAAGAAATATCTCTTTCTTCTGATGTACCACCCAAAAACAAAGCTATATTCATTTTTCTCTTTTTCATAATTCATTTTTTTAGCTAATTTTAGTAAAAAAA
>CAYNPV010000061.1:0-2129 GCA_964399185.1 uncultured Gammaproteobacteria bacterium | reverse complement strand
AGTTTGCTAAAAAACACACAATGGAGCAAGGGGGCAGGAAAGAGGACTTTTTCTCAAAATTAATTGATTTTTTAATTCATTTTGATGATGAAACATCCATAATTTTATTTAATAATTATATTAACCAAAATAATAATGACAAAAATTTTATAAATAAGGCCATAAAAGAATTAAGAGATTTTTTAAAAAGAAATGACATCCATCCCATTTCTGCAAAAAAAATAGAATTTCTGCAAAAAAAACTAGCTGAATTGGAAAAAATCCAAGAAAAATAATTTATAACCATTAACAGCTTAAAAGAGCTGTTTTTGCTTTTTTAAATAAATAGAGTAGAATAAAATAAAATCTTAGATTAAAAATTTAATTAAATATGCAAAAAAATTGGCAAATAAAACCCAAATATCCACAAGAGTTTGAACAAAATTTTCCCGGATATCATCCAGCTATTTTGCAGTTACTTTTTAACCGTAATTTAACTACTCAAGAGACAATTGATGAATTTTTAAACCCAGACTTTAGCCAAGATGTGCACAACCCTTTTTTATTTCAAAACATGGAAAAGGCAGTTAAAATAATTAAAAACTCTCTTAATAAGCAAGAGCAAGTTTTAATTTATGGAGATTATGATGCAGATGGTGTCACCTCTAGTGTTCTTTTATATTCTGTTTTGCAAAAAATTGGTTTTAAAAATATTGGTTACTATATTCCACATCGCGAAGACGAGGGCTATGGGTTAAACTTAGTGGCTACGGAGAATTTTGTTAAACAAAAAATAGATTTAGTAATAACTGTTGATTGCGGAATTGCCAACATAGAAGAAGTGAGCTTTCTTAAAAAAAATAAAATAAAAGTAATTGTTACCGACCACCATTTACCTAAAGAAAAAATTCCACCAGCCGATGCAATTTTAGATCCATGGATAGAAGGGGAAACTTATCCATTTAAAAAACTTGCTGGTGTGGGTGTAGCATTTAAGTTGGCGCAGGCTTTGTTTAAAAGTTTGCCAAGCGCTGAAAGTTATGAGGCTTTTGAAAAATGGTTATTAGACCTGGTAACTTTGGGGACCATCGGAGATGTAGCACCTATAATTGGAGAAAATAGAACACTTTCTGTTTTTGGTTTAAAAGTTCTTAATAAAACTTGTCGCCAAGGTTTGCGCGAACTTATCCGAGTTAGTTCACTTGATAATGGTGTGGACTTAAGTCAACAAATACCCATAGGTGAAAAGCTCTATCAAATAGATGCACGTAACATTAGTTTTGGGCTTGTGCCTAGAATAAACTCTGCTGGCCGTATAGACCATGCAAATTTGGCTTTTAAGCTTTTAACTACTACTAGTGAAATAGAGGCCTTGGCTACGGCTCAGGAAATTCAACAAAAAAACACAGAGCGGCAAAAAACAGCCGAAGAAATGCTAAACCAGGCTTTAAAAAAAATTGGCAAACCATCCAAAGATGAAAAAATTTTAATAGCCAGCGCAAAAGATTGGTCACCCAGTTTGGTGGGTTTAGTAGCTGGCAAACTAAGCGACAGGTTTTATCGTCCTGTAATTTTATTTAATGAAAAAGATAATAAATTTGTTGGTTCTGCACGCAGTATTCCCGAGTGCCATATTGTTAATTTGTTAAAAAAACAAGAAAAATATCTAGCTCGCTTTGGAGGCCATGCAGGAGCCGCAGGCATGACAATTGAAGGCAAAGAAAATTTTTTAAACTTTGTTCAAGAAATTAAAGAAAACGCAGCCCAAGAATTAAAAGACATAAAACTATTGCCCAAAATAGACATAGAAACCGAGCTTGAGCTTGACGACATTAATTGGGGGTTATATGATGAAATAAGAAAAATGGAACCTTTTGCCGAAGCCAATCCAACTCCTTTGTTTTTATTAAAAGATGTTTTAATTGATCAAATGGACATAGTGGGCAAAAATTCCACCAGTTTGCGTTTTTATTTATCTAAAAAAAATAAAAAAAAGAAAGCCATTTCATTTGGAACTGCTAAAGAATGGTCTAGTTTGTTTAAAACAGGGGACAAGGTGGATGCTGTAGTTGAACTTGGGGTGAATGAGTGGAATGGAAACCGTGAATTACAATTAAAAATAATTGATTTAAAAAAATAATCCACAAAAA
>CAYNPV010000060.1:0-2314 GCA_964399185.1 uncultured Gammaproteobacteria bacterium | reverse complement strand
TGTTTCTAGATTGGTTATTTTTTTAAAAATTTTACCGCTCAATAAATACGTTTTAACCTGTTGGCTTAATGCCTGTTCTAGATTCGTTTTAGACAAAAAATCTTGGCTTAAATATATTTCTTTAGGAAAAATTTTGGCTTGAGATAAATCTTGAATGGTTTTTAAGTTTTCTACTGTAAATTCTTTATATTTATGTCGATATTTTTTTTGCGCTAAAGACGCCACACGTTTTATATTTTTATTTTCTAAACTGGTAATGGTTTTAAAATTATGCATAAAAAAATTAATAAATATTGTGTTTTTAAAAAATATCTTTTTTAAGACCTAAACTTCAATAACAACTGGTAAAATCATGGGGCGTTTGCCAGTTTTACTAAAAAGGAACTGACCCACATCGTTGCGAATTTTATTTTTTAAATAATCGTCTTGCACAGGAACTTTTTCTTGTTGAGAATCTATAATATTGCGTACTTTTTTACGAGTACCGTCAATTAGTTCACGATTTTCTTTAAGATAAACAAAGCCACGTGAAATAATATCAGGGCTATGAACCAAAATTCCTCTACGACTAGAAATAGTGGCAATAACAACCACCATACCGTCTTCGGATAAAATTTGGCGATCGCGCAAAACAACATTTTGTAAATTAGAAACACCAAGCCCATCAACAAAAACAGGGCTTGTTTCTACTTTTTTGTCTTTTTGATCGGCGTTTTTGCCATCAATTTCTATAACAGAGCCATTGTCTGGAACTATTACATTTTTATCTTTATAACCAATACTTTTGGCCAACTTAGCAGCTTCCTTTAACATATAATGGTTAGCATAAACTGGAATAAAAAATGTGGGTTGAATCATCTTGAGCATTTCTTCTATGTCTGCAGCAGTGGCGTGACCGCCAGAATGAACATCCATAATTTCCGAGTGAATTACATTATCGCTTTGGCGATAGACCAAATCTTTAAGGCGTTGAACTGTGCGTTCGTTGCCCGGAATAACTGAGGAAGAAAAAATAATGGTGTCTGATTTTTTAAAATTAATAAATCTATGCTCGCCATTAGCAATGCGCGAAAGCGCAGAATTTTCCTCTCCTTGAGCACCAGCACACAAAACAATGATGTTTTTATCATCATATTTATTAACTTTTGAAACATCTATTAAATTCTTTAAATTAAATTTAATATAACCCACTTTTTTGGCAATTTCCACATTGCTTTTCATACTAAACCCATCCACTGCCACTTTTTTATTATATTTTTCTGCCATTTCAAGCACAACTTTAATGCGCTCTATCATAGAAGAAAAAGTAGCAATAATAACTCTCCCGCTGGCTCCACTAATAATGTTTTCTATGTTTTTATACATTTCTTCTGGTGGCACAGGTTTTGACTTATAATTAACACCTAAAGATTCCAACATTAAAAGAGTGGGTTTTTTAAGTTTTGATAGTTGTGCATAATCAAAAGGACGATTTTCTTTTTTGGCTTCTAGTTGCCAGTCTCCTGGGTGAATAATTGTACCAGCTGGGGTTTCTAATAAAACACCCAGAGCATCCATGATGCTGTGAGTAACTGGAAAGAAACGAATTTTAAAATTGCCTAAGGCTATTTTTTCGCCATAATCCTGAATAATTCTGGCTTTAACATTTTTAGCTGAACCTTTTTTATAGTCTTCTAGGCGCGCTTTAATCATGTGTATGGTTAGATTGGAAGCAATAATTTGAGGGTTACCAATTTTTTCTAAAATAATTGGTGCAGCGCCAATGTGATCTAAGTGACCATGAGTAAAGATTACTGCTTTAATTTTGTGTTTTTTGTCTTTTAGATAATCGGTGTTAGGAATGATGTAGTCTATTCCTGGCATATCTTCTTCTGGGAATTGCATACCAACATCTACAATTATAATGTCATCTTCATATTCAAAAACGGTCATATTACGGCCAACTTCTTCACAACCACCCAAAGGAATGATACGCAATTTGCCTTTTTCTATGCCTGGATATGGTTTTTTATTTTCTTGTGGCTCTGAATTTTGTTTTTTTGAATAAGAAGAAGTCTGCTCACTTGATTGTTTTTTGGGGGCAGAAGATGTTTTTTTGCGATAGGATTTTTTATTATTATTTTGATTATTTTTTTGTTGCTTTTGATTATCAAATTCTACCCTATCGCCGGTATATTTGTTAAAGCTTTTAGAGTAATTACTGGAATTACTTTTTTTTCTTGGCTTAGAATAAGGTCTTTTTTTGTTAGAAGGCCTTTTTTTCTTAGCCGTGTCTTGACTTGTTTGTTTTTTCATATTATTTTATAGTTTATTA
>CAYNPV010000059.1:0-2422 GCA_964399185.1 uncultured Gammaproteobacteria bacterium | reverse complement strand
GCAAAAGAATTTAAAATGTTGTTTAAGTTGTTTTCTAAAGAGGGCTTAAAAGAAGAGGAAACCAAAACACGCAAATTAGCTTCTAGAGCGGCTTTGGAAGATTTTTCCTCTATAGACTTGATAAGTTCCTGATCAAATGGTGTTAACTCGTTAGGCCGGTTATTTAATTTTTGATCTTCTTCATTTTTAGATGTTTTAACAGCCTCATGAACATTGCCTAAACCTTTAAGAGTGGCACCGCCAATTTTTTCTATACTGCTACGATCACTAAATTCTTTAAGCACTTTTTTCACATTTCCGGTTTCCATTATTTTACTAACTGCTTTGCGACCGCTTTGGTACCAATTTTCTGCAACCGGTCTAACGGTTAACTGCACAACTGCGCCCTCATCTTCTTTTAATTTAGAAAGAGAGTTGGTAACTGCGTTTAATGGGTCACCCTCCATTTTACGATAAGTTTTAATAGGCAAAATATTAGGACGACTTAATTTAAGATAGGCGGACTTAACAAATCCTTCGGGTTGAAAAACATTATAGTCGTTAACCAGCTCTATTTGTGCATGTGGGTACTGTGCTTGCAGTTGCTGTTCCATATATTGCTCTAAAAAGGCTGGTGTAACTACATAAAAAAATATAAGGTTATCTTTGGCTACGATTTCAAGTGAAATTTGGTCTTGCCGACCATATAACCAAGTTTTAAAAAAACCAGGTGATTTTAAATTACCCAGTGAAGACCACCAGCTTTCAGCCCAACCAATTTGCTGTTGAATTTGTTCAGCACTGCTTGCCCCTCCCTCGTCTTGTTTATTAGCCACAGAATCTTTGGGAACACTCACTAACAAAATTTTTTGTCTGAGTTCTGCTGGCAAGTGTTGATTAAGAAGCACAAAATAACGCCAAACAATTAGCACTAAATAAATTAAAAAAAGTGTGCCTACCAGAATTAGGCCTACAATAAAAACAGGATTATTAAAAAGTTGTAAAAAATTCATAAATAATTAAATATCTATATCTAAAATTTTGTCGGCTTTTATTTTACTTTCCTGTTCAATATACATTTTGTTAACGCCTGGAATAACTTTAAGCCAACTGGCAATTAGTTTAAAAACTTTTTTAAATGTTGCTTTGGCTTCTTTAAGTAGTTTGTTTATTTTAGAAGCTGTTTCTTCTCCTTTTTGTTTAAAAACTTCTTGTTCTTGGGCAGACATTGATTTATAGATATCTTCTAAGCCATCTTCTAAAATTGATTCTATTTGTTGATGAGTAGCAGAGTTGTGCACGTCTATACCTGGTGCCCCAACTGTGGCTTGATTATCTAAATGTTTTTGTTTTTTACCTGGTGCTTCTTGAGGTTGTTCTCCTTTTTTTTCTGGCAAATTTTCTTTGGTTTCTTGATTTTCGATTTGTTCAAAACTAGCCTCAAAATCTTCTTTTAAGTTTGGGTTAAATTCTGGTTGTATTTTTTCTGGTAAAGTTTTTCTATCCACATATATATTTTAACATAAAAAGAAAAAATATGATATAATTAAAATTGTAAAATAACTAAGATAAAAATGAAACACGTTTCTAAAATTGAAGGCCAAAATTTTACTTGGTATAACATAGAAAAACAAGGCAAACAACAACTAAATTGGGTTAGAGATAGTTTTCACTATTTAGATGAAGATATTAACGAGTGCTCTCCTAATCAGCAAAGGCCAAAACTAGTAGAAAGAGAAAACTATTTATTTATGGTCTTGCTTTTTCCTTACTACGACAGGTTAACGCAAGAAATTAAAAATGCTGAAATAGATTTGCTAATAGATAAAGACAAAATAATTCTTTTTCACAATAGCACTTTGGAGCCAATTAAAGATCTAGAGCACGAACTTTTAAACAATCCTGCTTTTAAAAATGAAGTTTTAACCGATGGTTCTAGATTAATTTATGAAATTTTAAACCGCCTTTTGCACTATTGCTTTCCTATGCTTAACCACATCAGCCAGGACGTGGATAATATTGGAGATGATATTTTTAACATCTACGAGCACAATATGGCGGTGATTAAAGAAATTTTGCGTATTAAAAAAAACATAGTCAATTTTCGCAAAATTATGCAAGCGCATAAAAGTATTATTAGCAAACTAATTAAAACCTCGGAAAAATTCTATTCTCCACAATATTTGCATAATTATTTTAATAACCTGGTAAATCACACTAAAGATATTTGGGACTTTTTAGAAAATTACAAAGAAACGATTAACGCCTTGCATGAGACACACGAATCTTTACTTTCGCACCGCTTGAACGAAATTATGAAAACACTGACAATTTTCTCTGTAATTGTTTTTCCTTTAACTTTGTTTGCGGCACTCTTTGGTATGAACACAATGAACTCTATGCCACTTATTGATTCTGCATTTGACTTTTGGTTAGTGGTGGC
>CAYNPV010000058.1:0-2623 GCA_964399185.1 uncultured Gammaproteobacteria bacterium | reverse complement strand
TTAAAAGAAAAAATTAATCAAATTTTATTAAGTTTTAAATTAAATAAGCAAGATAATTTATAATAATTATGGCAAAAAAAAGAGTTGTAAAAAAAAGTCAAAGTAAAGAAAAAGCTGAAGAAAAAAAAGACGATTTGATTAGTGGAGAATTGGAAAAAGTAGAAGGTTTGGGGCAAGTAAATCCCAGGCTTATTTCAGATGAGATGCAAGAGGCATATTTAGACTATGCAATGTCTGTGATTGTGTCGCGTGCTTTACCTGATGCTCGAGACGGGTTAAAACCGGTTCACAGACGTATTTTATATGCAATGTGGGATATTGGTTTAAAATCTTCTTCTAAGTTTAGAAAATCTGCCACAGTAGTAGGTGAGGTTTTGGGTAAATATCATCCACATGGAGATCAGGCGGTTTACCAAACTATGGTGCTTATGGCGCAAGATTTTGGTATGCGCTACCCATTGGTTAATGGACAAGGTAACTTCGGTTCTATGGATGGAGATGGCGCGGCTGCTATGCGTTATACAGAGTCCAAGCTAGAAAGCATTGCAGAACAAATGCTTCATGATTTGGAAAAGGACACAGTGGATTGGGCTGATAACTTTGATGGTTCAAACAAGGAACCAAAAGTTTTGCCAGCCAAACTGCCAAACCTTTTATTGAATGGTACTATGGGCATTGCTGTGGGAATGGCTACTTCTATTCCGCCACACAATTTAGGAGAGTTAATAGATGCAATTGTGCATTTAATAGATAAACCTACAGCTACTATAGATGAATTGTTAGAATTTATCCAAGGTCCAGATTTTCCAACAGGAGGGGTTATTTATAATAAAGAAGATATTAAGAAAGCTTATGCAACTGGCCGTGGAGGTGTAGTCGTCAGGGCTAAGACAGACATACAAGAAGGCAAGAAGGGTGGCTATAAAATTGTGGTAAATGAAGTGCCTTATAAAGTTAATAAGGCCAACTTATTGCAAAAGATTGCTAATTTGGTGAAGGATAAAAAAATAGAAGGTATTAAGGATTTGCGGGATGAATCTAATAAAGAAGGAGTGCGTATTGTAATTGATTTAAAGAAAGACTCTTATCCAAAGAAAATTTTAAATCAGTTATTTTCTCATACAGAATTGCAAACATCTTTTAATTTTAATTTGTTGGCTTTGGTGGATGAAATTCAACCAAGGGTCTTGACTTTAAAAATGATTTTAGAAGAGTATATTAAGCATCGCCAAGAGGTGGTTACGCGCAGAACAGAGTTTGAATTAAGAAAAGCTAAAGAAAGAGCCCATGTTTTAGAGGGTTTGATGATGGCACTTAATAAAATAGATGCAGTCATTAAAATCATTAAAGCTTCTAAAGACAGAGAAACTGCTAAGCAAAATTTAATTAAAAAATTTAAATTAACAGAGGTGCAGGCTAATGCTATTTTAGAAATGAAATTATCACAGTTGGCTAATTTGGAGAGACAAAAAATAGATGATGAACTAAAAGAAAAGAAGAAAATTATTAAAGAGTTGACAGAGCTGTTAAAGAGTCCTAAGAAAATTTTGGGTGTTATAAAAAATGAGCTAAAAGAAATAAAAGAAAAGTATGCAGATGAGAGAAAAACACAGGTAGTTCCCAATGCGGTTAATGAATTTTCGCAAGAAGATTTAATTCCAAACGAATCAACAGTGGTGATGATTACCAGAGACGGATATATAAAACGTTTATCACCAGAAACATTTCGTACCCAATCTCGTGGAGGCAAAGGAGTGATTGGATTAACCACTAAAGAAGAAGATGTTGTTTCGCAATTATTTTCTACTAATACTCATAGTGATTTATTGTTTTTTACCACCAAAGGCCGGGTTTTTAGGCTTAAGGCTTATGAGATTCCTGTGGCTTCCAGAACAGCCAAAGGTCACTCTATTGTTAATTTTTTGCAATTGGCTCCAGATGAAAAAGTGTCGGCTGTTTTGTATTTAACTCAGGATTTAAAGGATTATAAATACTTAATGATGGTTACTAAAAAAGGAACTATTAAGAAGTGTAAATTGGAAGATTTTAAAAATATTAGAAGAACAGGTTTAATTGCTATTAAGCTAAAAGGGGAAGATATGTTGGAGTGGGTTAAGCCAGTAGCTGAGAAAAATGAGATAATGATTACTACTTCTTTGGGGCAAGCAATTTTGTTTAAAGAAAATGATGTAAGGCCAATGGGCAGAACAGCTTCTGGTGTAAGAGGTATGAGGTTGAAGTCTAAAGATGAAGTTGTTTCTATGAACGTGGTTACTGCAGAAGAAAAAAAGAAAAAAATAATGAGCCTAGTAGTGACAGAAAATGGTTATGGAAAAATGACAGATGTTAATGAATATAGGGTGCAATCACGTGGTGGTTCTGGGGTAAGAACTGCCAGAGTAACTAGCAAAAATGGGCCAGTTGTGTGGTCTACAGTAGTTTTGCCAGCTGAATTGCCAGAAAATATTAAAGGTGATTTGTTAATAGTTTCTGACCATGGACAAGTAATTAGAATGCCACTTAAATCTGTACCAATTACGGGCAGAGATACTCAGGGTGTAAGGCTAATGAGGTTAAAAGAGGCTGGAGACCATGTGGCAAGTGTGACAATGGTGTAGATTGT
>CAYNPV010000057.1:1743-2817 GCA_964399185.1 uncultured Gammaproteobacteria bacterium | reverse complement strand
TTGAATCAGGTTTTTTAGTGAGTTTATAACAGTGTTATATCTTCTCTACTCCCTTTTTAATTCTCTCAAGAGTGGTTGGTTTGCCAAGAACTTCGGCCACTTCAAAAGGGCCGGGAGATTTTTCTCTGCCGGTGAGTGCCACGCGCATAGGCCAGAGCACATCGCCGGTGCCATAGTTGAAAGATTTAATCAGCTCTAGAATAAATTGTTCCAAAGCTCCCCTAGTCCAGTTTTTTTCGGGTACTTTTTGCAGTTCATCATTAAGCCAGCTAAGTTTTTGTTTAGCATCTTCAAGAGTTGATTTGCGCCATTTTAAAAGTTCTTTGTTGTAATCAATTTCTTTAAAAAAGTATTCAGTGGCAGGAACAATGTCGCTTAGTTTTTTAATTCTTTCTTGCTCCAGAGCCACAACTTGTTGAATGTGTTTTTCATTATAACTTTCAGAGTCTATTAGTTTGGCTTCAATTAAATATGGCATACACTGCTCGGCTAAGCTTTCAGTTGAGAGCTCTTTAATATAGTGAGAATTCATCCAGTCTAGTTTGGTGGTGTCAAAAACTGCTCCGGCTTTTTGGACTTTTTTAAGATCAAATTCTTTTTCCAGTTCATCTAGGCTGAAAATTTCTTTTTCTGTGCCCGGGTTCCAGCCTAGAAGCGCAATAAAGTTAATTAAAGCTTGGGGTAAATAACCGAGTTTTTTAAATTCCAACACAGAAGTGGCTCCGTGACGTTTGGAAAGTTTAGATTTGTCTGGGGCAAGAACCATGGGAATGTGGGCAAAATTTGGCAGTTCCCAGCCAAACATTTGGTAAAGCAAGATGTGCTTAGGAGTAGATGGTAGCCATTCTTCAGCGCGAATTACATAATTGATACCCATTTCGTGGTCGTCAATAACATTAGCTAGGTGATAGGTTGGGTAGCCATCGGATTTGAGAAGGACTTGGTCGTCTAATTCTTTAAGGTCAAATTCCACTTGACCACGGATAAGATCGGAGAAAGTGATTTTTTGAGTGTTTGGGTTTTCTTTAGAAGCGCTTTTAAATGAAGAACCTCCCCTAAAGGGGGTATGAACAG
>CAYNPV010000057.1:0-1643 GCA_964399185.1 uncultured Gammaproteobacteria bacterium | reverse complement strand
ACCTCCCCTAAAGGGGGTATGAACAGCATCACCTTCGCTGAATCCGTCTGAGGCGGGAAAGGGGGTGTGAACATCCGGGATTTTCATTCTGATTACATAAGGCTCGCCGTTTGAGAGTTTTGACTCAATTTCTGCTTGGCTTAAATTAAGGCAGGTGCGGTCGTATTTGGGGGGCTTGCCCTCTGCTTCTTGTTTTCTTCTCATTTCTGAGAGTCTTTCTTGCGTACAAAAGCAACGGTAGGCATAACCTTTTTTAATTAATTCTTCGGCATATTTTTGATGGATTTTAACGCGCGAAGATTGGTAAACAATTTCATCTTTGTTGTCGGGGGTAATGCCAGCCCAGTTAAGTCCATTTAAAATAGTTTCAACACTCCCCTCTTTGTAGCGGGCTTGATCGGTGTCTTCAATGCGTAGTAAGAATTTTCCATTATTTTTTTTGGCAAACAGATAAGCAAAAAGAGCGGTTCTTAAACCGCCAATATGCAGATCGCCGGTGGGTGACGGAGCAAAGCGAGTGATTGGGTTATTGGACATATAAAATTAAATATTAAAAATAAAAAATTAAAATTACAATGCAAAATTTAAAAATTAAACTTATTTTTTGTTTTTTAATGTTAAAATGCTTGAAGCAAAAATATTTGCAATTTCGCTTACTTCTTTTAAAAGGTAATCGAGTTCTTTTTTGTCGCCTTGGTCCGTATCTCTTAAAAGAGCTAGCCACACCTTTGATTCGTTGGCAGATTTTAAGGAATGGTTTAAAAAGTTGGTGAAATCTTTTTTTGAACTCGCGGCTTGTCCTTCAATGTAGTTGGCGAGTATGCTCGTTCCGCTTCTAACAAGTTGTTTGCTAATTACATCGTTGGTGTTGTTTTTGGGTAGGCCAGACATGTTTTTTACCAATCTGAGAACCCACTTATAAAGCCTGGCTTTAAATTCATTTTTGAATTTTGATTTGTCATTTTGCATTTTTATTTTTAATATTTGATTTTTTTTAGGCTTGCAAGAAAGACTTTGAGGCTGAAAACGATCCAAGCGTTAAAAATGCGTTTTAAGCGTTTTGGCTGGTGAATGAGCCTGTATGCCCACTCAAAGCCTTGCCAGCTCTCTGGGGCTCTTTTTACCGCTCCTGAGAGGTAATCAAAAGCCCCACCTACTCCAATAGCCAGTTTTACTGTGGGTAATTTAGGTAAATTTTCATTAATCCAAATTTGGGCTTTGGGGTGGTTGAGGGCAACAAACAAAACCTGGGGTTGGCTTTGGTTTATTTTTTCAACAATCTTTTCTGTTTCAAAAGTGCTGTAGTTTATATTTAAATTTGGGTTAATTGATTTAAGCTTGGTGGCTGTAAGTTTTGGGGTTTTGTCAAAGCCACCGAGCAGATAGATGTTTTTGGTTTGATTGAGTTTGCAAATTGCAGGAACAAGATCGGTACCAGTGATGGTTTGTGGAATAGTGTTTAGTTTTTGATTGTTTCTGGTAATTCCCCACCAAGCGACTTTAACTCCGTTTAGTAGTTTGCCAAAGAAGTTACTTTTTTTATTGGCTAGCTTGTTATATGTAGTTGCTAATCTTAAGCCATATCCATCTGCCACACATGCCCATGAATTATTTATAATATTTTTAAAGAGTGGGTTTTTTTG
>CAYNPV010000056.1:0-3034 GCA_964399185.1 uncultured Gammaproteobacteria bacterium | reverse complement strand
TTTCCCTCTTCTTGTTGTGCATCTTTTTGTTTTTTTTCTGTTTCTTCTGTGCTTTTTGTTTCTTTTTTTTCTTCTTCAGGGGGGTCTTCTGCTAAATCAGACAAATCCAAAATCTGTGGCTCATTTTCTTCTTTTTTTTGAGCCTGGTCTTGCTTATCTTTAGCCAGTTGTCTTAAGGTTTTTTTTGCCATTTAAAAAAAATTATTCTTTTGTAACACGTATAATTTCTTCTAGAGTTGTTTTACCTTGTTTAATTTTCATAAACCCATCTTGTAACATATTGATCATTCCATTTTTTTCTGCCATTTTGTTAATTTCTTCTGCTGAAGCTCTTTTTAAAATTGCTTCTGAGATTTCTTCATTAATTTCTAGCACTTCATATATACCAATCCTGCCTTTATAACCCGTGTTGCCACAATGTTTGCACCCTTTTCCTTTGTAAAACAACATAGAAGATAGGTTTTTTTTATTATCTGTTAAAATGCCCTGTTTTTTCAGAGAGCTCATTAGTTCAGGAACATTAAAATGCTTTTCCAGCTGTGATTCCATTTCCTTATCAATTTTGTAAGACATAATACAGTTTTTACAAATTTTACGCACCAATCTTTGCGCAATAATAACATTAACAGTAGAAGCTATTAAAAAAGGTTCTATTTGCATGTCATCTAAACGAGGCAAAGCTGTGGCAGCATCATTAGTATGTAGGGTAGAAAGTACCAAGTGGCCTGTCATGGCTGCATTAACTGCAATGTCCGCAGTTTCATTGTCGCGAATTTCTCCCACCATAATAATGTCTGGATCTTGACGCAAAAAAGAACGCAAACCAGAAGCAAAGCTATAACCAATTTTTGGGTTAATTTGTGACTGGTTAATGCCGGGCATTCTATATTCAATAGGGTCTTCAATAGTTGTAATGTTTACTCCCGGCTGATTAAGCATGTTTAAAATAGTATAAAGCGTGGTTGTTTTACCAGAACCCGTAGGGCCAGTAACCAAAGTCATTCCATTTGGTTTACTAATGTTGACTTTTACCCTCTTTAAAGATTCTTCCTGAAACCCCAATTCTTCTAAAGACAAAATTCTGTTTGATTCGTTCAACAAACGCATCACAACTTTCTCGCCATCAAATACCGGAATAATAGAAACACGAAAAGAAATTTTATAATCTTTAGTTTTTATTTTAAACCTTCCATCCTGGGGCAGGCGGTGCTCATCAAGTTTTAAATTAGAAAGAATTTTAATTCTAGCCACAATGCCTGGTAAACTTTTTCTGGGCAGATTCATTACAGTTCTTAAAACACCATCTACTCGATAGCGCACTTTAACCTTTTTTTCTTCGGGCTCTATGTGAATATCAGATGCATTTTCAAAAATGGCATATTCTAGCAATGTATCAACAATTCTAATAATTGGCAGATCTTCTGCCAGCTCTTTTAGTTTTTTCCCATTTTTTTCTCTATCATCCTTGCTTTCTTGTATTTCAATTTGTTTTTTGGTTATGTCTTTAAATTCTGCCTCTAAACCCTTATGGTATTGTTTTAAAATTTCAGAAACACTACTCGGCGTGGTTAAAAAAATTTTTAAGCTACCATCAATCTTTTTTTCTATAAAATCAAAAGTTTGCAGGTCTTCTGGGTCAACAGTGGCCACTTTAACCTCGCCATCATTTTTTTCAAAAGCTACAATTTGGTGATTAACAGCAATTGGCTCGGGAATAATGTTAAGTATTTCTTTATGAATTGTTTCGTTTTTTAAATCTACAAAAGGTAAATTTTTAGCTTTCGCAATTGCTTCGTAAATGGTTTTTTCGTCAGCAATGTTTTTTTCTAGTAAATAATTGATCAGTTTTTTGTCCTTGCTATCTGCTTGCTTGGAATATTTTTTATATTCCTCTGCCGTAATTAATTTTGCCTCCGTTAAAATTTTTTTTAATTCTTTTTTGTCGAGCATAGGTATGTGTTAACTTGCTTTAATTATACTATAAAATTCATTTGCTAACAAAGGTTTTTTGGTGTTATTATTTATATATGCAATTTTATATCCGCGATACCTATATTAAAATTTTTTTACTAGCCTCAATTGTGGTTAATTTTTTTTTATGGCTTTGGCTTTATCTTCGCATTCCCGTGCAAGCCGAACCAATAATTTTACGTTATAACATATATGTTGGCATTTCTTTGATTGGTGACTGGTACAAGGTTTTTTATTTTCCCTTGGCTGGCTTTGTTATAATTCTAATAAACTATATTCTTTCCAGAATCTATTATAAAAAAAATAAACAAATTTCCAGGTTTTTATTAATCGGTGCTTTTATTTGCCAATTAATTTTGGCTGCTGTGGGAGTGCTTCTGGTCTTAATTAACTCTTAAAATATGCTTAAACCGCACCCAGATAAAAAAATAGAAAAAAAAGTAGGGGAGAGGGTTTTTTTGCGCTATCCAGTTAGAACTCGTGTGGTTAAGCCCAATGATGAATTAGACCAGCTTGTTAAAGAGTTTGCCCTAGAGCACCTTGAACAAAACGATCTTTTGGTTTTTTCCGAGCGCATTGTAGCCATTACTCAAGGCAGGATAATCCATGAAAGCCAGATTAAGGCCGGCTTTTGGGCCAGAAATTTAATTAAATTTGTTAAAAAATGGCCCAAAGATCCAGGTTTTAGAAATGCAAAAAAAATGCAACTTGCTATTAATTTGGTAGGTCTGCCTAAAATATTATTTGCCGCTTTTATAAGCGCTTTAACTAAGCCTTTTGGTGTTCGTGGTCTTTTTTATAAAATAGCTGGGCATGATGTGGCAGAAATAGACGGTTTTGCTCCTGGCACAGTGCCTCCTTATGACCAATACGCTGTTTTAGGACCAAAAGATCCTTCTAAGGTGTGCGCTAAATTAGCACAAGATTTTAAAGATTTAAACCTTTCTTTTGCTATTGTGGATGCCAACAATATAGATGTGGCTGTACTTGGCTTTAGTTCCAACTCACCCCTAAAACAAACAGATTTGCGCCAAGTTTTTTTAGATAACCCTATTGGCCAAGG
>CAYNPV010000055.1:1705-3063 GCA_964399185.1 uncultured Gammaproteobacteria bacterium | reverse complement strand
TTAAAATGTACCATTGTGGACCTACGGTTTACTGGACGCAACACATTGGCAATATGCGAGCTATGGTTATGGCAGATGTGGTGGTGCGCACTTTTGAATATTTAAATTACCACGTTGAATTAGTGCGTAATTATACAGATGTAGGGCATTTAACCAGTGATGATGATTTTGGCGAGGATAAAATGGAGCGAGCAGCTAAAAGAGAAAGTTTGGAGCCTTTAAAAATTGCGCAAAAATATATTGATATTTTTGAAAAAGATAGTGAGCTTTTAAACTTAAGGCCAGCCGACCATAAACCAAGAGCAACCGAGTGTATTGCTGATGATATTGCTATGGTAAAAACTTTGTTAGAAAAAGGCTATGCCTACTCTACCCCACTGGCAATTTATTTTGATATTTCTAAGTTTGAAGAATATGGCAAACTGTCTGGCCAATCATTAACGGATAAATTAAGCGGGGCAGGTAAAGCAGAGGTAGATGATAAGGACAAAAAAAATCCAAGTGATTTTGCTTTATGGTTTTTTAAAGCTGGTAAACACCAAAATGCTTTGCAAACTTGGGAATCTCCATTTGAGTCCCCACTGGTAGATAATGGGCGTGGTTTCCCAGGTTGGCATATTGAGTGTTCTGTAATGGCGCAAAAATTTTTAGGCAAAACCATAGACATTCATATGGGAGGTGTGGAACACATTCCAGTGCACCACACTAATGAAATTGCTCAATCAGAAGCAGCCAGTGGACAAACTTTTGCTAATTACTGGCTACACAATGAACACTTAACAGTAGATGGTGGAAAAATGAGCAAGTCTGAGGGAACTGCTTACAGCCTGGAAGAGATTGTTCAAAAAGGATATGATCCGCTAGCTTTAAGATATTTCTTTTTGCAGGCCCATTACCGCAGTAAACAAAACTTTACTTGGCAAGCGCTAGATGCGGCGCAGACTGGTTTGCAAAAACTATATGATTTTATGAGACAAGCAGAAGCAGACGATTTAAATAAAGATGAAAAAATAAACAAATATATTGATGAATTTAAAGCAGAAATTAGTGATGATTTTAATACACCTAAAGCTTTGGCTGTGGTTTGGAATTTAATTAAAGATAATGAGATTGACGCAGGAGTAAAAAAATCAGCTCTTTTAAACTTTGACCAAGTGCTTGGTTTAAAACTTGGTGCAATTAAAAAAGAAAGTGGCCAAATACCAGATGAAATTAAAAAACTGGCAGAAGAAAGATTAACTGCCAGACAAAACAAAAATTGGAGCAAGTCAGATGAATTAAGAAAAAAAATTGATGAACTTGGATTTATTGTTAAAGATACGGCTGAAGGTTTTGAGATAAAAAAGAAATAAAAAAAG
>CAYNPV010000055.1:0-1605 GCA_964399185.1 uncultured Gammaproteobacteria bacterium | reverse complement strand
ATTTTAGCTTTAGCGCCAATGGCCGGATATACAGATCCGGCTTTTCGTGTTATTTGCCAAAAATTTGGCGCTCAAGTGGTTTATACAGAAATGGTTTCTGTAGAAGCCATTTGGCGTCAAAACAAAAAAACACTTAAAATGCTGGAACTTTTGCCAGAAGAAAAAAATACGGTTTTACAGCTTTTTGGCTCTAAAACAGATTCTTTTGTTAAGGCTTTAAAGATTATAACAAAATATTATAAATCTAGTCAAAGTGAGCCTGCAGGAATTGACATTAATTTTGGTTGCCCAGTTAAAAAAATTGCCAAAAGTGGTGCCGGTGCTGTGCTGATGAATAATTTAGTTGAAGCAAAAAAAATTACACAAAGTGTGTGTGAAAAATCTCCTTGGCCTGTTTCGGTTAAAATAAGGGCCAAGGTTCACCAAACAACTGCCTTGGATTTTGTTAAACAAATAAAAGATTTGCCAATTAGCGCTATTATGATTCACGGTAGGAGTTTAAGTGGAATGTTTAGCGGAGAAATTAATTATCAAACAATAAAAAAAGTTAAAGAACTTTTACCAAGCAAAATTGTGCTAGCTAATGGAGGGATTAATTCTAGCGATGATGCAAAAAAAATGCTAGACAAAACCAAAGCCGACGGACTGGGTATTGCCCGGGGTGCTTGGGGCAACCCTTTTATTTTTTCTCAAATTAAAAATGTTTTAGAAAACAAAGAGCCACTTGTGATAGATAAAAAATTAATTAAAAAAACAGTATTAGAGCAGATTAAATTATATAAAAAAACAGACCTAAATGTTCTTGATCTGAGAAAACAATTAATTCACTATTTTAAAAATTCCTCTAATGCCAAACAGATTAGGCAAAAGATAATTAAAGCCAACAACTTTGACGAATTGCAAGAAATTGTTGAAGGTTTCTAAAAAAATTAAATTAATTATATTTTTACAGAAAATAAAAAATTATATTTAAAAAAAACGCGCTCTAGCGCGTTTTTAAAAAATTCTATCTAAGGCTGGGTCTGCCGGGCCCTTTGCGCGTTGGGCGATATCCAATTAAAAACATAATAAAAGCCAATACCAGACAATAAAACCCTGACGATTCAGAGACAAAAATCTTTAAAGTAAAAGAAGAAAAATTATTAAGCCACTCTAAAGGAACCATCAAAGCCAAAAAAGAAAAAATTAACGCCGGGCTAATAAATGCAAAAACAATTTTATGAATTGTTTTAATTAAAAAACTCCTGCTTAAAGGAGAAAAAACATGTGAAAGTGTATAGATTAAATAAAATAAAATTATAAGGCCCAAAAAACCGCCTGCTTGTAAGGTGTTTATTTTTTGCATTCCCCAGTCACCAAACCATTTCATCCAAGGAACAAAAACTATCCATAAATAAGAGGAAAGTATAGAAAAAAATAAGGCATGCATTCTATCGCGACGTAAAAGAAAAAAGTGCAATAAAAGGCTTATTAAAAAAATTCCTAAAATAACCCAGTCATAAATACCAAGCGAGCCTGCACCTGCAATATTTAAATTTGCCAGTGAATTAAAATTCATATGTTAATTTTAACAAATTAAAGTTAAAATAGAAAATATTTTTTTGT
>CAYNPV010000054.1:0-3153 GCA_964399185.1 uncultured Gammaproteobacteria bacterium | reverse complement strand
GCGGGTGTCGTATAACGGCCATTATGCAAGCTTCCCAAGCTTGAGACGGGAGTTCAACTCTCCTCACCCGCTAATAAAAAATTACCATATTTTAATATTAAATATGTGTAATGATTTAAATAATTATTTAAATCATTACATAAAAAACTATGAACAAAAAAAACAAAATTAACAACTGGGTTCTTTCTTTCATTTATTCAGGAATTTTAATCATCTACGTCTTTGCTATTTCAGAAGTTTTAATTAGGGGTGACAAACTTTTCAGTCAATCATCAGGGACTCTCGGCATTGTTTTAATGCTTATGCTTTTTGTTCTTTCAGCAGCAATTTGTGGACTACTTATTTTTGGCAGACCTTTTATGCTTTTTATTAAAGGAGAAAAAAATAAAGCTTTTAAATTTTTAGGGATGAATCTTTTATGGATTTTTATTTTAACTCTAATTTTTATACTTATTTTATTTCTTGTTTAATCAACCTTAATTTAAAATATAGCTTTAAAATTAAAAATAATTTAAAAACCAACATTTTTTTATCTATTGTTTAATACTTAATGCTTTGCTTCTCTTGATTACTGACGGGCCGATGTAGCTCAGCTGGTAGAGCAGTCCCTTCGTAAGGGAAAGGTCGTCAGTTCAAATCTGACTATCGGCTATTAAACCCAAAAAAAATTATCTAATAAATTAAAGTCAACTGTTTTTATGACAAAAATCCAGAAAAAAATTATTTTTCTTTTACTCATTTTTTCATTTATTATTCTAAACCCAATTCACGCCTCAGAGCCTTGGGCTAAAAGAGAAATGCGTCTTTTTATAGATGAACCAACCATTCTTAAAGGCTACACCGTAGTAGCAGGGGACAATGAATTTAAGCTCGGTGTGCGCGATAAAGCCATTTCACAGGCTGCCACAGCAGTTATTAGAGAACTTAATGAAAGCCACATTCCATCTGGGCCTACAGTAAATATTGCAGGAGAACCAACCAATCTTAAACGCATTTCAAGTGCCTGGGAATTTGACTTCTTAGCCGAACCGCGCATAGGTGTTTTAAACAAACCCCTCTACGCCGCTATTAAAACCCCACCAACCCTAGACAAACACAACAACACCAATATGAAAAGAAAAGTAATGCACTTTTGGGACGGGACCACTAACACGTGGAAGCCCCTACCTGGCAACAACGACCTAGAAAACAACCTCACCCGTGCTATCATTCACTTGCCATATGCAATTTTAGCAGTCTTTGAATCCAACACAGATTATGAAGCCTATGCCAGCTGGTATGGTGATGCACTAACCCCAAGTTCTAAATTTAATGGAGCTTCCAACAACCACCAAATTGGTAGTTATGTTAATGTTTGTCGTTTAGATAATTTAAAAAAATGTGTTAAAATAAAGATAGTTTCCACAGGACCATATGTTGATAACCGCATCGTGGATTTAACCAAAACAGCTTTTTCTAAAATAGGCAATCCAGGCGGAGGAATTCTACCAGTCAGAGTTACCCCCGCTCCATAAAAACATGATAGATTTTAAAGGAGTAAGTAAAATTTATAAACCAAATGTTCACGCCCTCAGGCAAGCATCTTTTCATATAGATCCTGGGGAATTTGTTTTTATTGTTGGTCAATCTGGTACTGGCAAAACCACAGCTGTCCGGCTTTTAATTGCCGAAGAAAAAGTTAATCATGGCAACATTGTAGTTGGTGGCTGGGATATCACCAATATTCCTCGCCGTCATGTTCCATTACTTAGACGTCAAATTGGAGTTGTTTGGCAAGACTTTAAACTTTTGCCAAAAAAGACAGTTTTTGAAAATATTGCTTTTGCCTTGGAGGTTTCGGGCTCTAGTGGCAAAAGAATTAACAAAATTGTTCCTCAAGTTTTAAAAATTGTTGGTCTAGACGACAAAATAGATCGCTATCCCTTGCAACTCTCTGGCGGGGAACAACAACGCGTTTCCATTGCCCGCTCACTAGTTCACAAACCAAAAATCTTAGTCGCCGACGAACCAACTGGAAACTTAGACGCCATCAACACCAGAGAAATTTTAGAAATTCTACATAAAATTAACGAGTTTGGAACCACCATTCTTTTTGTTACTCATGATAGAGACATTGTCAACTCTCTTAGAAAAAGAGTGATAGCCCTAGAAAATGGAGAAGTGGCATCCGACCAAAAAAATGGCCGTTATATTATCTAAATTAATATGTTTATTTTAAGCTTAACAAGAATCCTTCGTTTCAGTCTGCAAAATTTCTATCGCAACATTTGGTTGTCTATTGTAACTATTACAATTATAATTCTTACGCTTTTTTCCTTAACTTCTCTTATAGTTTTAAACGCTGCAGCCGCACAAGCCATTAACTCTGTTAAATCAAAAGTGGATATTTCTCTATACTTTCCAGCCGGTACTGAAAGTGAACAAGTTAAAATAATTCAAAATAATATCAAAGATTATGAAGAAGTAGAAACAGTCAAATATGTGTCTGCCACAAGAGCTTTAGAAATTTTCAAAGAAGAACACCAAAACGATCCTTTAATTCAAGACTCTCTAGCTGAATTAGAAACCAACCCGCTCGGTCCCACACTTTCTGTTAAAGCCAAGGATACGTCTCTCTATCCACAAATACTAGAAAAAATTAAAGCTAACAAAATAGACGAACTAACCGAAGAAATAAACTATGATGACCACAAACTTGTCATCCAAAAACTAGAAGACCTCAGCCAAAAAGCACAAAAATTCGGTTTCATTATTAGTGGTTTTTTTGCTTTAGTTTCGCTTTTGGTTGTTTTTAATACCATTCGTATTGGTATCTATACCCACAAAGAAGAAATTAGCATAATGAAACTGGTTGGAGCAGGTAACTGGTTTATCCGTGCACCGTTTTTAGTAGAAGGAATTTTTTATGGATTTTTAAGCACCATAATTTTTTGGATAATTTTCTACCTTATCATTGGTCTTTTACAACCATTCTTCTATGCTTTTTTTATAGACATCAACTTTAATTTAATGTCATACATTTCACAAAACTTTTTCTATATTTTTGGCTTTGAGCTTATTGCCATTATTATGCTCAATATTATCTCTAGCTTTATTGCTATGGGAAAATATTTAAGAGTTTAACTACAAAATTTTTATTTTCATTTTCATATT
>CAYNPV010000053.1:1724-3188 GCA_964399185.1 uncultured Gammaproteobacteria bacterium | reverse complement strand
ATATGAGTAAAATGCAAAAAAGCTCAAAACCAATACCCAAGCATTTGAATGATTTTTTGGATTGGTGTGATGTTGAACGTGGCTTGTCTAACAAAACTCAACTTAACTATTATAATTTTTTATTAAGGTTTTTTGATTTTTTAAAAGAAAAAGATTGGTTAGAGTTAATGCCCCATCAGTTAAGTTCAGACCATGTTTGGCAGTATAGATTGCATCTTTCACGTACCAGAGATCCACACAGTGGTAAGTATTTAAAAAAAACTACGCAAAATTATTATCTAATTGCTTTGCGTTCCCTATTAAATTATTTTGCTAACAGAGATATAGATTCTTTGCCGGCAGAAAAAATTCAATTGGCAAAAGATGCACGCAAAGAAAATAAAATTAATTTTTTATCTTTAGAACAATTGCAGAAATTATTAGAAGCTCCAAAAACAAAAAATTTAACTGGCCTAAGAGACAGAGCTATTTTGGAGTCCCTCTTCTCTACTGGGTTAAGGGTGGCAGAATTAGTGTCGCTTAATATAGATCAGTTTCAATCTATTAAAGATAAAAAAGATTTAGAATTACAAATTGTTGGCAAGGGAGATAAGCCAAGGACTGTTTATTTTTCTGAAAGAGCCTTAACTTGGCTAAGGACTTATTTAAAAAAACGGCAAGATATGGACCCTGCTCTGTTTGTTAATTTACGCTCTCCTAACAGTGAATATGAATCTCGCCGTTTAACCGTGCGTTCTGTAGAGAGAATTGTAAAAAAATATTGTAAGTTGTCTGGTTTGCCTTTAACTACTACCCCACATACATTAAGACACTCTTATGCTACAGATTTGTTGTCGCAAGGAGTGGATTTACGTGCTATTCAAGAAATGCTTGGCCATAGTAATATATCTACTACTCAGGTTTATACGCACGTGACTAATAAGAAATTAAAAGATATTCATAAAAAATATCATGGTGGGCAAAAGCTTAAATAAAATGCTTAGATAGAATAAGTAAATTTCAAAAGCAAAAACACCCTCACAAACTGGAGTTTATAAGGATGTTTTTAAGTAATTTATACCACAGTAAAACTGTGTTTTTTTAATTAAGTTATTTAGGCTGGAAGAATTCTTTTAAAATTTTATCCTGGCGTATTTTTTGTTGGTTGCGTTTTACTTGGCGATAAAAAGCTGGATAGTGTTGGCGCACAATTTTTTTACCTCTATATATTTGATAATATGGAGGTTTTTGGTGATGTGCAATTTCGTGAGCAAGTATGTTTAAAATAGATGGAATGGCCTTTGGTTTACGGTGTCTGGGAGTATAAATATCTATGGTTATTTTCTTTTTTTTAAGGTCTGTATAGGCTAAGGTGTATGATTTTTTTAAATTTAGCACTCCCCTCCCCTCTTCGTCTAACCTTCGGCGCATAAAATTAAAAATGAAACCTTTAAGTTTAAAGATTTCGCTAACTCTAGTAAAAAT
>CAYNPV010000053.1:0-1624 GCA_964399185.1 uncultured Gammaproteobacteria bacterium | reverse complement strand
CCAGTGAGGATGTCGCCAAAAACATTGAGCCAACTTTCATATTCTATAAATGCTTTAAGTGCTGGTGAAGTAAGGTGTTCTTTAAATTCTCTGAATAAATATTCTATAATTTCCCACAAAACTAAAAGTGCTAGTCCTATTAAAAAATAACTACGAGTGTGATCGCTAAGAGGCTGGTTTTTGTAAATAAAAAATTTAAAAATTAATCCTAATATGATACCTGAAAAAAAGTGCTCTATTGAATAATAATCTAATAACCCTGTTTTACGGGCAAAAATAGTGGTTAAAATTTTGTTTTTCATTTTTTATGGCAAATAGTTTAGTGGATTAACCGGTATGCCGTTTTTGCGAATTTCAAAATGCAAATGCGGACCTGTGGATAGCCTGCCAGAGCCGGTGGTGCCTGGCATGCCACCTGATAGACCGATTACTTCTCCTTGGCGCACATATTCATCTTCTTTAACATAAGATTTTGAGGTATGACCAAAAACTGTTGAAAATCCGTCTGAGTGGATGAGCATAATGTAGCCGTAGTTGGTTCCGTTTATTCTTACTTTGCCAACATAACCGTCTGCTGGAGCTTTAATTGGACTTCCTTGAGAGGATTTAATATCTATGGCTGGGTGTTCAAAAAGGTAACGGAAAGGATAGGATGGATCGTGGAAATAAGCAGTAATTCCCCTATTTGGAACAGGCCAAATAAATTCGGCTGGTCTGAGTTGGATACTTTCTTGCCCACTGTCTTTTAAGCGTTGACGAATGGTTTTTTCTAGACTAACAATTTCGGAATTAATGGCATTTTGTTCTGCTTTGAGTTCTGTAACTAATTGTTTGAAACGGACTTCTGAGTTGCGACTTTCTGCTAAAAGATTTTCCTTTGTATATGAGCGACTGTCTAGTTGGGCTTTGTCATTTTCTAAATTTTTAAGATAGTTGGCAAGTTCTGCTTGTTTTTGTTGGAGTTGTTTTTTGCTGTTTTCCAGCTTTTCTTTTTCTTCTTTTATACCTTCTAGGGCTTGTTTGGTTTTGTCTTGAAGGGTGCCCAAGGAGTGTAGGTGATTGTAATAATCAGAAAATGAATCTAGGGTAAGAATTAATTCAATAGAACTTTTTTGATCTTCTTTGTAGACTTGTTTAAGATAGTTGGCTAGGTATTGTTTTTTTGTGGTTATATTTTGGGTGGCGGTTTTAATTTGATCTTCGGTTTTAGTTATTTCTAGTTTGCTTTGCTCTATTTGCCCTTGCTTAAGTTCTATTTCGGTTTCCAGTTTGCCTATTTCATTGTTTAAAATTTCTACTTGGTTAGACAGAGAAACAGATTGACGGCGTTGATAATCTAGGTTTTTTTGGTATTCATTAACTCTTTCTTGGAGCTGTTCTATTTGTTTTTTCTTTTGTGAAATTTCTTGATTAAGCTCATCCACTTCTTCTTGTCCTCCAAGTGTGTCTTGATCGGCCAAAACTGCACCTTGAAAACAAGTAAGGCTTACTAAACTAAAAAGCAGACTAAAGACAATTAGTCGTGTAAAATTTTGTTTTTTTGTTTGTTTTTTGAGCATGGAGGTAAGAAGTTTTTGTAGTTAAATTATACAAAAAAAGGTGGTTGGGTGTCAACGGATGATTA
>CAYNPV010000052.1:0-3270 GCA_964399185.1 uncultured Gammaproteobacteria bacterium | reverse complement strand
ACGTGGCAGAGGTCGTCCACCAAAGCCAAAGACTCCAGAACAAATTTTGGCAGAAATTTTAAAGCCAAAACGTGGCCGAGGCAGACCAAAGAAAAACGAAAACCCAACAAATATAGAACCAGGCTCAACACTTAAACACCAACTACAAGACAAGGCAAAGCCAGAAAACAATCCAATCAATTTGCCAGATAAAAAAAATAACTTTGTTGAACTCCCTGGTGCCACCCCAATTATAAAACACCAAGCACCACAAGAAACACATCTAGAAAAACCAACTCAAACTACCGCAGAAAACACTCTTCAAACAGAAAATACAATTAAACACCAATCTGCAAACAGCATAACCACCAATAATTGGGAGGAAGATTTTGTTTTTCCTACTCAAACACCAACCGCGCAAACCAATCAAAACCTTATAGAATCTGCAGATGAAAAACTTTCAGTTAAAGTTAACAAACAATCTGTTTCCTCTTCGCCTCATTTACTTAATCTAAACCAAGCAGAAACACATAAAAACCTTAATCTAAGGTCTGACAATCTTAAAAACCAGCAAGAAAATTTTTATCTACATCAAGAAAATCAAAGCGAAAGCCACAACAAAACAACAGATTCCCCCCAATGGCTTACTGATTATGCTATTAACAATAGCCCGCGTAGCCCAGAAACAGAAGAAAAACTCCAACAGCTCCAAGCCATGCATTTTGAAATCCCCGACGAACCACAGCCTAAACAAAAAATTAAACTTTATAAACCTAAAAAAACAAAACGCAAATCACACATAAAGCTAGACCTTAAACCCAAACCCACACCCCAAGAACAAGTAACAAACACAGTCAAACAACAGCAAGCTATCACCTCAATTAAAAAATCATCAAAACTTAAAAAAGCTCTATTTTTGCCCTTTAAATCTCTGTGGTTTGTTATAACTGCTCCTTTTAAACTTCTTGACTATATTGTTGACCAAAGCCTAAAATTTATTTGGTTTGTTATCAAAAGCCTGGTTTTGGGTACTTTTAATCTTTTTAAAAACATTGCCCTTAATTTAGCCCAGATTTTTAAAATACCAGCCAAGGCTCAGGCTATAAATAGCCCTTTTGATGCCAACACCAAGCCAAGCTTTGTTAAACCTTTAGCAATTTTCTCTTTAATTTGTCTTTTAGTTGTAGCCCCGCTTAAAATTTTAAGCTGGAGTAAAGAAATGCAAAACTTTAAAGGTGAAGTTTTGGGCCAATCTCTTTCAGGTTTTGAAAACTTAAAGCAAGCCTCAGCCGCCGGGCAAAACTATAACTTTAGCCAAGCAGGGCAATATTTTTCTAATGCAGAAAAAGATTTTAATCAAGCTTATCAAAAAATAAATTCACTTGGCATTGTTAAAGATGGGGCCGCCCATGTGGTACCAGAAATAAACTTAGCAGAAAACCTACTTATTATTGGCCAGCTTTCTTCTTCACTTGGCATAGATCTTTCCGAATTAGCACAAAAAATTAATCAACCACAAACGAAATTTAATCAAAAAATAAAGCTTAGCCTGCAAACACTAAACCACCTAGAGCCAAATCTTAATGAACTAATTACCCGCGCCGAAAAATTAGACTGGAAAACCCTAGAAAAATATTTAACCCCCACACAACTCTCAAGTCTTCAGCTTTTTAAAAAATCTCTGCCAACTCTTAAAAAAAGCTTAACAGATCTTAAAAAAATAAACCTACTCTTTAGTGAAATTTTGGGAATCAATGAAAGCAAAAACTATTTAATTGTTTTTCAAAACAACCAAGAATTGCGACCTACTGGCGGTTTTATGGGCTCATACGCACTAATTGAAATTGAAGATGCAGAAATTAAACACTTAGAAGTTCCAGGCGGAGGGTTTTATGACCTTAAAGCTGGACAAACCGTCTCTGTAAGTGCACCTAAACCATTTCAACTCTTTTCACCTTATTGGCAAATTTGGAATGCTAATTGGTTTCCAGATTGGCCATCTTCTGCTCAAAAAATTTCTTGGTTCTATGAAAACTCTCTTTCCGGCATGACTGTTGATGGTGTCTTTTCACTTACACCCCCAGTTATAGAAAATCTACTAGAAATGACAGGAGATTTACCCATGCCAGAATACAACAAAACACTAACCGCCGACAATTTTACTTATGAACTGCAAATGGCAGTTGAACACGAATACGACAAAGAAGAAAACAAGCCCAAACAAATCATTGCCGATATGATGCCGAAAATTCTTGATAGGCTTTTCCACCTTAAACTAGAAAAAACACCACAATTTCTCAGCAACATCAATACACACCTGAACCAAAAAAATATTCTTTTCTGGTTCCGCAACAATCAAACACAAAAAATTGTTACCGATTTTGGCTGGGGAGGTAAAATACAAGCAAATGATCAAGATTATTTAAAAATAGTCCATACCAATGTTGGTGGCGGAAAAACAGATGGAGTTATAGAAAATGAAGTAACCCATCGCACAACCCTTAAAGAAAACGGCGAGCTTATCACTACTGTCACACTCACCAGAAAACATATGGGACAATCTGGACACGTTTTTGAAGATCAAAACAATGTAGATTATGTACGTTTTTATGTACCACAAGGTAGCCAGCTAATTTCTGCCGAAGGGTTTAACCATATACCAGACCAACTTTTCAAAAACCCTTCACTAGAAGATAGTAAAAATCTAACTACAGATGCAGATTTAGAGGCCATAGAACAAAATCCAATCATTCACGAAAAAACAAATACCCGCATATCAACTCAATTTAATAAAACAGTTTTTGGCAATTGGCTAATGGTAGAACCTGGCAAACAAAAAACAGTTAGTCTAAGTTATAAATTACCTTTTACTGTTGAAAACCAACAACCAAATATGTGGCAAAAAATAGCTGGCTTTATAGGAGAAGATAAGGTAAAAAATAACACCTATTCGCTTTTTATAGAAAAACAACCTGGGGTAGAAGAAACCAATTTCCACAGCTATTTTGAATTACCAGGCAATATGAAAATAAACAACACTCAAACTTCTAGAGACAACCGAGTAATTAATATGCTTGATTCTGCTGAATTTAATACAAACTTAAAAACAGACGCCTATTATCAACTAGAATTTAACTAAACCAAATATTAATTTTTTTCTAAAAAACACCTTGATAAATATATTTAAGGTGTTTTTTTTAGACAAACAAAACACAAGCTCATCTCTACACGTCTTTTTTAAAAAATTCTCTATTCTGGTTCTGGAGAGACCCCAGAACCAACAGAGACGTG
>CAYNPV010000051.1:0-3281 GCA_964399185.1 uncultured Gammaproteobacteria bacterium | reverse complement strand
AAAAATTGCTAAGATATAGTTAAAATAAGCTATATTTTTTATTATGAAAATTGTATATGCCGGTGGCGGAACCATGGGCTCTGTCTCCCCCCTTTTGGCGGTTCATGAACATTTTGAACCTTCTGAATATGATTATGAGGCTTTTTGGATTGGAACTAAAAATGGGCCAGAGAAAGATGTTGTAGAAAAAGAAAACATTAAATACAAAAGCATCAGTTCGGGCAAACTGCGCCGTTATTTTAGTTTTAAAAATGTTGTAGATGTTTTTAAAATTATTAGTGCACTTGGTGAATCTTTAAGATGGCTTAAAAAAAACAAACCAGATGTAATTGTTTCTGCTGGTGGTTTTGTGGCTGTTCCTCTTGTTTGGGCCGGGCACATTCTGGGAATACCCAGTCTGATTCACCAACAAGATATCCGCATGGGTTTAGCTAATAGAATGTGTGTCAAAATGGCCAAAAAAATTACTCTAGCAGTGGAAAGCTCGGGAAAAAATTATTTTAAACAAAAAAACAACTACAAACAAAAAGCAGAGATTACTGGCAACCCAATTAGAAAAAAAATTTTAGATGCTAATCAATTAAGCAAAGATGAACTTATAAAAAAATACAGGCTTAAAAAAAATTTGCCCATAGTGCTTGTTATGGGTGGTGGAACCGGCGCTAGTGCAATTAATGAACTAATAAAAAAATCTCTTGATATTTTAACTAAAAATTACCAAATGATGCATATTTGTGGCCGAAACAAAGCAGTTGAAACTGAATCAGAAAATTATACTCAAATTGAATTTAGCGATTCTGTAGAAGAATTGATTTATTTAGCAGATGTTGTACTTAGCCGAGCGGGTTTTTCGGTTTTGACTGAATTGGCCTATATGAAAAAACCCAGCATTATTATTCCAATGCCGGGTACCCATCAAGAAGATAATGCTGAGTATTTTAATCAAAAAAAAGCTATAGTATATTTAAAACAAGAACAAATAGACAGCAATGCCTTAGTATACACAATCAAAAAAATTCTTGATAATAAAAATTTAAAAGAAAGACTAGTAAATAATTTTTATAATTGTTTTTCCAGTTACACAGCAAAAAATATTGCTAGTGAAATAATTAAAATTATTAAATGATTGAAGAAAAAATAAAACAAAATTTAAACAACCTCTTTAAAAATCATTTTGGATTAAACGCAAAACAAATTAATCAGCTTAAGGGCGATGGGTCTGACAGAACAATCTATCGACTAACTGCCGGATCAAACAAGGCAATAGGAATTTATGGCAAAAACCGCAAAGAAAATGAGGCTTTTTTAAATTTTACACAAACTTTAAAAGAGACTGGTATTAAGGTGCCTGAAATTTATAAAGATGATTTAAATAATTCTGTTTATTTAGAGGAAGATTTAGGTGATGAAACTCTTTTTTCTTGGCTATCAGCAGAAAGATTAGAAAATGGCTTTAACCAAAAAATTATAAAAATGTATAAAAAGGTTATTAAAATTTTGCCAAAAATTCAAATAGAGGCAGGGGCTAAAATTGATTATAGTCGCTGTTACCAACACATTGATTTTGCCAAAGAATCTATGATGTGGGATATGCACTATTTTAAATGGAATTTTTTAAACATTTTTCACAAAGGTGAAATTAATAATGAAAAACTTGAGGATGATTTTAGTAAACTCTCTTCCCTGCTACTAAAAACTGAACACCAATATTTTTTATATAGAGATTTTCAATCGCGCAATGTTATGATTGTTCATAATGAGCCATATTTTATTGATTATCAATCTGGCAGGCGTGGCGCACTTCAATATGACTTGGCTTCGCTTTTATACGATTCGAAAGCCAATGTCCCAGAAAATGTCCGAGGAGAATTAATTGATTTTTACCTAGATGAATTAAAAAATTATATTACGGTTGATAATAAAAAATTTAAAAAATATTTTTATGGTTATGCTTTAATTAGAATTATGCAAGCACTGGGAGCTTATGGTTTTTTGGGAGCTATTAAAAATAAACCTCATTTTTTAAATAACATCCCTTTTGCCATTGCCAACCTGGAAACTCTGTTAAATAAATGTGAATTTTTAGAGCAACTGCCCGAACTTGAAAAAGCCATAAAAGATTTAACCAAACAAACGAAGCTGAGAGATCAAGCACAAAACAAAAAACTCATAGTTAAAATATATTCTTTTGGGTACCATTTTTCTGGCATACCCGAAGATAAGCAAAAAGAACATAACGGAGGTTTTGTTTTTGATGCCAGATGCCTGCCTAACCCGGCACACATTGAACATTTAAGAGAAAAAACTGGTTTAGATGAGCGGGTGATAGATTATTTAGAAAAAAACAAGGAAGTTGAAAAATTTTTTAATAACTCCTATAAACTAGTAGAACAGGCTATTGAAAACTACCAAAACAGAGGTTTTACTCATTTGATGGTTTCGTATGGGTGCACAGGTGGTCAACATCGTTCGATTTACTTAGCAGAAAGGCTTAAAAAAATGCTAGAAAAAAAGAAAATAGATGTAATAACTAAACATTTAGAAATAGAATTATGAGAGCTTTAATTTTGGCAGCTGGTTTTGGAAAAAAACTAAGGCCACTCACCAATCACACACCAAAACCATTAATTAAGGTTGGGAATACCCCCGTACTTGAAAGAGCTGTGGAATACTTAAAAAAATATGGAGTTAATGAATTTATGGTTAACACTCACCACCTAGCAGATAAAATTGAAAGTTTTATTAAAACAAATCCCAAATTGAAAGATTTAAATATTTTATATGAAAAAGAAATTCTTGATACGGGTGGGGCAATTAAAAATGCTGGTAAATTTTTAAAAGACTCAAATCCGTCTGTAATTTTTAATGCTGACATAGTGTCAGAAATAGATTTAAATCCGGCCATTGAGCAACACAAGAAGCAAAAAAATTTAGTAACATTAATAGTGCAAGAAAGACGAACAAAAAATCCACTTTTTTTTGATAAAAATGGTCTTCTAATTGACCAGAGAAAATTTAATGAAAAAGCAAGAAAAAAATATATTGCTAAAGGTTTTAGCTGTGTTCATATTGTAGATAGAAAACTTTACGAGCTTTTCCCAGAGCAAGATATATTTAAAATTTTTGACTTTTATTTTGACTTGGTAAATCAAGGATACAAAATTGGAATGTATGAAGCACCACCAAACTCAGTCTGGTTTGATATTGGCACACCTGAAAAACTAAAACAAGCAAATGATTATTATAAAAATAACACCACCAGTCGTTAAACTGGTGGCTTT
>CAYNPV010000050.1:0-3591 GCA_964399185.1 uncultured Gammaproteobacteria bacterium | reverse complement strand
TTTTTTATTTTATAAAATATAATTTTATTTTAAATTAAAACAAACGGGAAAAAACATCATACACTAAAGCTAAAATTGAAAAAAAGAAAATTGCACTATAATTCCATTTAGCCTTGCTTGTATCTAAGCCCTTTAAAATATATTCAATTGCCTGTTTATCCTCTTCATTCATAGAGCATTCTTTAATTTTTCCTCTCAACTTACGTTCTTCAATCATTTTATCTCTTTTTTGTTCTACTCGGTAACGGTGGGCAAAATACCAAATAAATCCCAAGGTTCCTATATACCAAGCAACATCCACTGCCAAATTACTATATTTATTTAAAATAACAATACTGCGATAAGCTATAGTAGCTGTGACACCAACCAAAAAAAGAAGATTTCTGTAAAATATTGGATTAAGTTTTTGTTTATATGACATATATATTTAAATAATGATTAACAATATTATTATAACATTAATGTCTGCGCTATTAAAAAGTTCCACATAGAACAAAACTCAAAAATTTGCTAAAATAAAGATATATATAAAATTATGAATTTAATTTTCTTAAGCCTATATCATTTGTTAAGCAAAATTATATACTTTCCTTTTTGGTGGTACACAAAAGGCATTAATTTAATGTGGCAATATTATGCTGGAAGCATTCGTAGTTTTGAAAAAACTTTGGGTTTAATTTTGTGGATTAAAAATTGGTTTTCACCTATGTATGGCGTAAGAGATGTTTGGGGTCGTATTATTAGTTTTATAATGCGCAGTATAATTTTGTTCTTTAGACTTATTGCTTTTTTTATAATTTTTATTGTTTATACTTTTATTTTTGTTTTATATATTTTATCTGTACCTATTAGTTTAACTTTTTTGATTTATAATTTTTTATAATATGCAATTTATTACTTGTCCCAAATGCAAGAGCCAAAAAACCAGCTGTAAATTTTGTTTAGGTTATGGTTTAGTTTTAGAGCACAATGGCCAGAAATTTTCTTGGCAACAAGAAATAAATTCACAAAATATAAATTTATTTAAAATTAAAAAATATATACAAAAATTTTTGTTTATTTTTTTAATAATTATAACCATCAGCGCTTTTATAGTTAGTGCTTTTGCTTATTACAACTATCTTTCCTATAACTATCCTGTGTTTGATTTTTTTATTAATCAAACTAAAGCAGCAGCAATTTTTTGGCTGGCTGTTTTTTTAAGTTTTTTCAATATTTATTTAATTAGTTCTTACAAAAAATCAATTCAAAAAATAGATTATCAAAAAATAACTCAAAAAAATAAAAAAAATAATACTAAAAAAATTCAAGCCATAGAAAAATTTTATAGCAAAAACTTATTAGAACTTATTTATAAAAGCTACCAAAACTCACTACAAGAAAGTACAGATTTTTCCCCGCTTTTTTTACTCAAACAAATTTTTTTAAAAGATAATTACCAAAATTTTTTTGAAAGACTAAATATAGATCCCAAAATAGTCTTGCAAAAAATAAATCATTATTTAGAGTTAAGGCTTAATCACAAACCCCCTGAAGCAAAGGCCAAAATAACAAGTCAAACCCAGCAAATTTTTTATGTAGCTTTTTTAAAGTGTTTAGATGAGGGAGAAAATGTGGTAGAGATTAAACACTTATTATTGGCCTTAAGTTCTCTTGAAAACGAAACAACTGAAATTTTTCAAGAACTAGAACTTAATGAAAAGAAAATAAAAAATACATTTGACTGGTTGGAGACACAAAAAAAAGTTTTTACTTATTGGAAAAATCTTTCGGTCAAAAGCAAAACACGCCCTAAAGGACCGGTTAATCGAGCTTACACCTCTATTGCTACACCCATGCTAGATTCGTTTTCTGAAGATTTAACACACCTGGCTCAAAATAGCACCCTAGAGCCAAGCTTGGGTTGTGAAAAAAATATAAAAAGTATTTATGAATCTTTGGCAGCCGGATATAATTCAATAATTTTAAACGGAGAGTCTGGAACCGGAAAAACCACTACCCTTAATTATTTAGCAGAATTAATGGCCAGTGAAGAAGTGCCAAGTTTTTTTCAAGACAAAAGGTTGGTAAAAATTTCTGTTTCAGCTTTGGTTTCTGGAGCTTCCAAAAGAGGAGAAATTGAAGCCAGATTTTTTTCTTTACTCAAAGAAGTGGCTCGTTCTAAAAACATAATTCTCTACATTGATAAATTAGAAGAGTTGGTTGGTTTAAGCTCAGATTCATCCAAGAGTTTAGATTTGGCCAGTGCTTTGGCTGGCGAAATAGAAAAAAAATATTTTGTTTTAATTTCCTCTACTACTCCTGACTCTTTTGAAAAATATATTAACAAAACAGAACTAAGCCAAATTAGCTCTATAATTAAAATTGAACCCATGGAATATAATAATGCCATACGTGCTTTAGGTGTAAGGGCTTTGGTTTTAGAACAAAAATTTAAAGACATATTTTTTACCTACCCAGCTGTAGATGCTGCAGTTGAATTGAGTTTAAAAATAGATTCTTCTAAAGAACTGCCAGGACGGGCCGTAGAGATATTACAAAAAACAGCCCAAAATAGTGTAGCCTCTGCTAATGTTGAACCTATAATTACATATGACGAGGTGGCTAAAACAGTTTCTCAAATATCAAAAATTCCTTTTGAAAAACTTCAAAAAAATGAAACACAAAAATTGCTAAATCTAGAAAAACTGATTCATCAAAGAATTATAGACCAACAAGAAGCAGTTACAGCTATTGCTAACGCTCTTAGACGCGCCAAAACTAAAACGAATTTAAAAAAACGCCCACTGGCCAGTTTTTTGTTTTTGGGTCCCACTGGTGTGGGAAAAACAGAAGTAGCCAAAACACTGGCAGCAATATATTTTAATGGTGAAGAAAGCATAATTCGTTTAGATATGTCTGAATACAGTGACGAAGATGGTATAAGAAAGTTAATTGGTGTGGCTAACCGCAGTGGATATTTAATTAATCAAATTAAACAAAGGCCGGCCAGCTTAATTTTATTAGATGAATTTGAAAAAGCCTCTCAAGAAGTTCAACATCTTTTTTTGCAAGTTTTTGAAGACGGGCGTTTAACGGACAGTCAAGGCAAAACACACGATTTTAGTCACAGCTTAATTATTGCCACATCAAATGCAGCCTCGGATTTTATTCAGCAAAAAGTTTCTCAAAATCAGCCTGTTCAACAAATTAAGCACCTGCTTATAGAAAACAAACTCAGCCAATTTTTTAAGCCAGAGCTTATTAATCGTTTTGATTCTGTTATTGTTTTTAAACCTTTAAATTTAGAAAACGTAAAAGACATAGCACGGCTTATGTTAAATAAACTTAGAGAAAATTTTGAACAAAATAAAAACATAGACATTGAATTTAGCAATAAAGCAGTCCAACAGCTAGCCAAACAAGGATTAGATGAAAAATATGGTGCCAGACCTTTGCGTAGATTAATACAAGAAAGAATAGAAAACATACTTGCTAAGCTAATTCTTAGTCAAAAATTACAAAAAAGAGATAAAATTATTTTTACACAATTAGATAAATATAAGCTAGAGAAAGCCAAAAAAATTTAGTTTTTTGTTTAGTTGTGTTAAA
>CAYNPV010000049.1:0-3644 GCA_964399185.1 uncultured Gammaproteobacteria bacterium | reverse complement strand
TCTCCTTCTTCTGCTCCTAATACTGGATTTTCTCCTGCTGTTAAAAATTGATCAATTTTATCTTGTTTAATTATTTCATCTCTTAAACCATCACCATCTGTGTCTAACCAATATTCAATTTCTCCCCCAGCTTTGCCAAACTTAAGAATATTGGCTACTTGACTATCTCCATAACTAATTGGTTTCCATTCATAAAATTTTTCTGGCAAATTTGTGCTTTTTATTTGCTGGGCAAATTCGCTCCAGGCCCCCATAAGATCTTCTCGGGTTAAAACTCTATCCCCAAACATTTGCCGAAAGGTTCCTTGGCTTTGGGTGGCAACCTGGGCAAAAAGTTTACCAATTCTCTCTGCTTCTTGAGGATTTGCCTGAACATTATTTTGACCAACTTCAATAAAAATATCACGCATTTTTTGCAAATCTTCCATTTTTGGTTTTTGCAGTTCAAAATAATTGGCAGTTCTTTCTGCTAAAGACCCCTGGCTAAGCAGGCTTTCTTTAGCACTTTGAGCTGCCTGAGCTAGATCTTTATTGTCTGAATTAGCCAAAGCTTCTAATACATCTGCTTCTTGGATTTGGGCTAAATTTTGAGCTAAATTTTCTGGATCTTGAAGCAAATATCCTCTTAAATTTTCTAGGGCTAAAGGTTTAATGCTCCCACCAGAAACCGTGTATTTATCTGGGTTAGCAATTTGATCTTCTAGGTTTTTAATTATTATATCTTCTTTGATTTTATCTGCCGAAACTTTAATAGGCTCGGGTGTTTTGTCTGGGTCTGCTTGTGGCGCTATCTCTACTGCCTGAGCTTCTTTGCTAGAATAGTCTAATTTTTGTGAATCTGTTTCTAGATAACTGTTAGGATCACCCTCGCCCAAAACCAACTGGTTGCCCTGCATATCTAAATGCTTAACAGAAACCCCGCCACTATTATCTATATCTAAAATAAAGGCCTCATTACCGTAGCTTCTAACTTCGCTTATAATTTTTCCATCCTCAATCTTGATTAAATTATTATCAATAGCAATTTGCCTGGCTTTTAAAACAATTTCTTTTTGGGAAGCATCTGCAGATAAACCAAATTTTTCAGGATCTTGCTTAATTTGGTCAACAAAAGCATGGGTAGGGCCTTTGCCACTGCCAGCTTCTATTCTGGCTTCTTGCGGAATTTCTGCGCTCCACTCTATTTCTTGTTTTTCTGCTTGTGGTGCTACTTGAGTTTCTTCTGCTTGTGACTGCACTTGGGCTTCTACTTGTTTTTGTTGTGTTTGAGAAATATCCTCTTCTTTTTTTAATGAGTCCGCATCATCGGCCTGTGTATCAAGAACTTGTGTTTCTGGGGTAGTGGAGTCTGCACTTGTTTCATTTTTTGTATATTCCTCAGCCACAGCTGAAACACTATCTGGCTCGGTTTGCACATCTTCTGGGCCAAAATTATTTGGATATTTGGATGAGTCTGCCACAGACTCGGAAGCAGTATCTGCAGGAATTGTTGCTGTTTCTTGTTGTGTTTCAATATCTTGACTGTCTAATTCTTCTAAAGGATCAATCGCTTGCGCTGTGTCTTCTAGAGCAAAATTCCCAGTGGTGGCATAATTATATAATTTTTCATTATCTTCTAGGACGCGTTTTAAACCCTGTCCCAAGCCTGAAGCAGATGCACCCCATTCAACCTTATCACTGCCAAAAATTTGGCCAATATTTTTTATTATTCCTCCACCAGAACCAACAAGTCCGCCAAAAACAACTTGGGGCACGCCAACCACACCAAGTGCTGCGCCTGATAGGGCGGCCAATCTTTTCTTTCTTGTTTGAGTTTTTTCCTGCCCAAGCGCTAATTCAATTTGTTTACTTTGCTCGGCACTTTTTTGCTTTAAAAATTCAGAGAGTTTGTTAAATTTTTGCAGAGATTCTGGGCTGGTTTGTTTTTCTTTTGATCTTTCTTCCAAACTCGTTAATTCTTGCTGAATTTTTTCAATATATGTTTGTTTGAAATATTTATAATGTTCAAAGCCGGGTAAATCTTTAAGATTTATAGCACGCAACTCAGCAACTCTTTCAAAGGCTGTTAATCTTCTTAAAATTTCATCCATTGACATATTGTCAGTCTCGGCTTGGTTTTTTTCTAAATAAAAACTTTCGTATTCATCTTTTGTGCCTTTTAATTTTTTTTCAGCCTTATCATATTCTTCTGCCTTTTGTTCAATAAAACCCATACCTTTTAACCCAGGAATGGAACTGGCTAATTTCCATTTTTTATTTTTAGAAACAGCTTTACTCCCTTCTTCATATTCTTCCCTTATTTTAATTTCTTCTTCTAACTTCTTTTTATCTTTGTCACTTGCATTCTCAAGTTCTTTTTTCAGCTTTTTTAAACTTTCTTGGCCGTTTGCTCCAGCCAAAAGTTGCATTTCATCTATTTTTTTATAACGCGAAGCAACTGCGTTTTCTGCCAAACTCCCCAAACCAATACCAGACATAGTCCGCCTTAGAGCCAAAGCACCTAAGGATCCAGAAACCCCCGTAGCCACACCAGTTAAGCCTAAAACAGCTCCGGCTGTTGGAGCCAAACCAGCGGCCAACAGACCAGTGCTTATAGCACCTCTAACAGTCATTAGCGAATAACTAAAAATTTTTGCACTGTTTTTAATTTTTTCTGCTTTAGTTATATCTTGACGCTGATTATCTTTAATTAGTTCTTGCCTTTTGTTTTCTGCTCCCGGAATTAAGCTTAAGCTTAAAAACTTTTTCATAGATTTAAACAATCCAGACTCGTTTTCTTTTTCCAATTCTTGTTGTAGCTTTTCTTTTTCTGCTTTAGCTTTTTTAAATTCTTTTTCTTTTTCTTTTATTTCTTTTTGTATTTTTTCTACTTCTTCTTTGTTTTCTTTTTTTCTTTTATCTTTTGACCTTGCTTCTTCCAGTTCAGTTTTTAATTTTTTAATCTCGCGAGGTATTGTAACAATAGTTTCGCTTAACTTAAAAAATTTTTCTTTTTTTGCCTGTTGAGTTTTTAATTTTTCTATTTTTTCTTTTTGTTTATTAATTTTTTTCTCACTACCTTTTTCTTCGGCTTCTTCTAAATTTTGTTGTGCATTTCCTATTTTTTCTTTTAAAAAAACAAGCTCTTGTTCTTTTAAGGCTTTGTTTAAAATTTCATTTTCATTACCCAGTGTTTTGGAAACAAAGTTTGCCACTCTGTTTGGGTTGCCCATGCTCTCAGCGCGCAATTCAGCAAATTCTTGTTTTTTTTCTTCTAAAGCCTGCCTAGCTACCTCTATTTTCTTTTGGCTGGCTTTTTGATTAATTAAATCGGCTAACTCCCGTCTGGCACGCCTAACCTCTTTGGCTGCTTTTTTGTTTAAAAAAGCTAAGATGATTTCTGTTGGTTCATCTGCTTCATCTAGTTCTAATACTTCTCCATTTTTTTTATCTAGAGGATACACAAAGGCTTCTCCGTTGTTAAAAACAACATAATATTTTTTGCCCTTATAAAAAACATAATCATCAAAAGAATTTTTTTCTTGTTCTGGGTAAGATTTTTTTTCTTGATCTTTGGGTTTTTCGCTTGCGGTTTCTGGACTTGAACTATTATAAATTGAATTACCAGGTAAACCGCGTAAGACATCTCTAAGACTTTTTTCAGT
>CAYNPV010000048.1:0-4293 GCA_964399185.1 uncultured Gammaproteobacteria bacterium | reverse complement strand
TATGTGTTTATACAAATAAAACAAGTAGAGGCGAGGCAATGCCTCGCCTCTACAATATTTAAACTGTTTAGCGATTTATTTATTTAGCACTCTTGACAAGGGAGTGCTAAATTTTTTATAATAAATATACAATAAAAAATGTGGAAAATTATGATCCCTAGACAAAAAGAAATTTTCGAGTATATAGTTAACGATCACATAAAAAGCGGCCAGCCAGTTAGCTCTAGTTTCTTGGTTAAAAAATATAGCTTAGACCTTTCACCAGCCACAGTACGCAACGATATGGTGGAATTGGAGGATAATGGGTTAATTTACCAACCTCATACATCAGCTGGCAGGGTGCCCACAGAAGCAGGTTATAGATATTATGTAGAAAACTACATTAATTTTAATAAAGAACTGCCAAGCAAGACCGAGCAAAGCATTAAAGAATTTTTAAAGAAAAATTCTGCAAAACTTAATCAAGAGGAAAAAATAAAACAATTAGCCAAAGTTATGGCCGAAAAAACATCTCTAACAAGTTTTGTTGGTTTTGGCCCAATGAATGTTTTTTATACTGGTATTTCTAATTTATTTACTCAACCAGAATTTAAAAATTTAAATTTAATAGTTGATATTTCACAAGTTATAGATCGCATGGACGAGGTTATGTCGCAAATTTATGGTCGCTTTAATAATTTAGAGGTTAAAATTGGTGCAGAAAATCCATTTTCAAGCGATTGCTCCATAATTATTAATAAACAAAAAAATATTTTACTTGGAATTTTGGGGCCATTAAGAATGGATTATCAAAAAAATATTCAGTTAATTAATTTTATTAGCCAGCAAATATAAAAATATGTTAAACACAAAAAAAGAAGAAAAAAACAAAAAAGATAATTATCAAGACAAAAATTTTCAAGATTCGCAACAAAATAATTTTCAACAAGAGTTAGATAAGATAAGGCAAGAAAAAGAGGAATACTTGGCTGGTTGGAAACGCGCTAAAGCAGATTATGAAAATTTAAAAAAAGAACTATCCAAAGAAAAAGAAAACTACATAAAGTATGCCAATTTAAATTTAATTACCGAATTAATTCCTGTTTATAAAAATTTAACCATTTCTTTTAACCATTTGCCAGATGAAATTAAAGAAAATCCATGGGTTAAAGGCATAGAACATGTTACTACCCAGTTCAAGCAAGTTTTAAGTGATAATGGTATTAAAGAAATTAATCCCAAGCCAGGTGATGATTTTGACCCACAAATTCATGAAGCAGTAGAAGAAACAGATAATAAACAAGAAAATAAGCAAGAACAATCTCAAAAACAAAAAATAAAAATTAAAAAAATTATATCACCTGGATATAAAATGCAAGACAAGGTTTTTATGCCAGCCAAAGTGGTGGTTGAATAAAAACTAATTTTTCTTAAGATGTCTTCGGGAATCTTAAGAGAAAAAAGAACAAAACTATGTCACTTATTAAATGGACACCTATGATGCCAGATTTTATGGATGATTTTGACTCAATGATGGATTGGCAAGGATGGGGCAAGGGCGGAGGCTTTGTGCCAGCCGTAGATGTTTGGCAAGATGACCAAAATGTTTATGTAGAATGCCCCTTAGCAGGTATCGACCCCAAGGACGTAGATGTTTCTGTAGAGAATGATGTTTTAAGCATTCAAGGCAAAACAGAAAAGAAAAGCGAAGTAGATGAAAAAGAATATTATCGTAAGGAAGTGCGCCGTGGCTCTTTTCATCGTTCTGTTCCTTTACCAGCTGCAGTTGACAGCGCCAAGGTAAAAGCAGAATTTAAAAATGGTGTTTTAAATGTTGTTTTGCCAAAAGAAGAAAAAGTAAAACCCAAGAAAATTGATATTGCTGTTAAATAACCCTTTCTTTTTCAAGAAAGGGCTGGGCAAATCTTGTTTAAGGTTTCCCCAGCACCTTTTTTGCAAATTAATTAAAAGTTAAATTCATGTCAGATATAAAAACTTTACAAAAATCACTCAAGTTAGTTAAAAAGTGCCCTGTTTGCCAGCATAATTTCACTCAACAGTCAGCACAAGTTGTTGATAACAGTGCTAAAGCACATCTGGTATATTTTTATTGTAACAACTGTAAAACCAATTTGTTGGCACAGGTTTTAGATATGCCTTTTGGTTTAGTGGGCACAGCCATGCTAACTGAGTTAGAGGTCAATGAGGTGCAAAAGTTTAAAAAAATGCAACCCGTAGACACTGAAGACGCACTTAATGTCTACGAGCATTTAATTAAAAATAATAAATAATTAATCTAATCACTTAAATGTTTCTTAAGTGATATATAAATAATAATATGCCAAAAATTTTAGGAATCGATTTAGGAACAACCAATTCAGCCATGGCGGTTATGGAGGGTGGACAAGCCAAAATTTTAGAAAATAAAGAGGGCAACCGCACCACACCGTCTATGGTAGCAGTTAATAAATCTGGTGAAAGACTGGCTGGATTGCTGGCTAAACGTCAGGCCGTAACCAACCCTGCCAATACTTTGTTTTCCATTAAGCGCTTAATTGGGCGCCGTTGGGAAGACGAAGAAATTCAGCATGATGTTAAAACTTTGCCTTTTGACATTAAACAAGCTGGTGCTGGGGTTAAAGTTGCCATGGGAGACAAAGATTATACTCCACAAGAAATTTCTGCCATGATTTTACAAAAATTAAAAAATGATGCAGAAGAAAAATTGGGAGAAAAAGTCGAAGAAGCAGTAATTACTGTGCCAGCTTATTTTGATGATTCACAGCGCCAGGCTACCAAAGAGGCAGGAGAAATTGCTGGGCTTAAAGTTAAGCGAATTATTAACGAGCCTACGGCTGCCGCCTTGGCCTATGGTTTTGAAAAGAAAAAAGGCCAACAAATTGCCGTTTACGATTTGGGCGGTGGAACGTTTGATATTTCTATTTTAGATGTTTCAGAGGATACTGTGGAGGTTAAAGCCACAAACGGTGACACACACTTAGGTGGTGATGATTTTGATAAAAAAATAATCGACTGGATCATAGAAGAATTTAAAAAAGAAGAAGGGATTGATCTTAGCAAAGATCCAATGGCACTGCAACGTGTTAAAGAAGCGGCAGAAAAAGCCAAGATAGAACTTTCTACTTCATCAGAAACAGAAATTAATCAACCCTTTATTACTACAAGCGCAGAAGGCCCAAAACACCTAGTTATTAAGCTTACTCGCTCTAAATTAGAAGAGTTAGTAGGAGATTTAGTAGAAAAAACCCTAGATCCAGTTAAAGCTGCTTTAAAAGACGCTGGTTATGAGGCTAAGGAAATTGAAGAAGTGGTGATGGTGGGTGGTATGACACGTATGCCATTAGTGCAAAAAAAAGTAGAAGAATTTTTTAATAAAAAACCAAATATGAGTGTTAACCCAGATGAAGTGGTTGCTATGGGTGCCGCAGTCCAAGCCGGAGTTTTGCAAGGAGATGTTAAAGATGTATTACTTTTAGATGTTACTCCGCTTACTCTTGGGATTGAAACCTTGGGTGGAGTTATGACTCCTTTAATTGAACGCAACACAACCATCCCAGCTTCTAAATCTCAAGTTTTTTCTACTGCCGCAGATAACCAACCTTCTGTTGAAATTCATGTTTTACAAGGCGAGCGTCCTATGGCCACCGACAATAAAACACTTGGACGCTTTATTTTAGATGGTATTCCACCAGCACCCAGGGGATTACCTCAAATTGAAGTAACTTTTGATATAGACGCCAATGGAATTTTAAATGTTTCTGCCAAAGATAAGGCCAGCGGAAAAGAACAAAAAATTACCATCCAGGCTTCTACTGGCTTAAGTGAAGAAGAAATAGAAAAAATGAAAAAAGATGCAGAATCACACGCAGAAGAAGATAAAAAGAAAAAAGAACAAGTGGAAATAAAAAATACTGCCGAAACCATGATTTTCACTACAGAAAAAGCGCTTAAAGATGCTGGTGATAAGGTGGATGAAAAAACCAAAAAATCAGTTGAAGAAAAATTAGAAGCTTTAAAGAAAATTAAAGACAGCGACGACATAGAAGCCATTAAAAAAGCCAGTGAAGAATTAACAACTGAAGCGCAAAAAATCGGCCAGGCTATGTATGCCGACCAAGCTACAGGAGCCAATTCTCAAGACCAAAATCAACCAGCAGGTGAAGACAAGCAGAGCGCAGACTCGGAAAAAGATAAAGATAAAAACAATAAAGAAGAAGCAGATTATGAAGAAGTCAAAGATGAGGATAAAGAAGATCAGAAAGACACAAATAAAGATAAGCAAGATAAATAGTT
>CAYNPV010000047.1:0-4356 GCA_964399185.1 uncultured Gammaproteobacteria bacterium | reverse complement strand
TTTCCCTTTTCTGTCATCCCGCACTTGATGCGGGATCCATTTCTTTTTTTAAGGAATGACAAAAAAATCTAGATTATTTGTAGAGACGAGGCAATGCCTCGTCTCTACACGTCTTCCTAGCTCTATGGTTGGTTCCATGCTTAAAGGGTTGGTTCCGGGCCCTGTCCGGAACCATTAAGGACTCGCCAAGGGTTGGTTCCCGGGTCATCTCGGGAACCGTAAAGAGTTTTCATTATGGTTCCAGGCTGGAGCCGTGGAACCAACAGAAAAGCTAAAGCCGTGGAACCAACAAAAAGGCTCTGTCCGGAGCCTTTAAGACGAGGCATTGCCTCGTCTCTACATGTCTTTCCCCAAATCTATAAAAACACACTGTGGCGCGTCTCTAAAAAAACCTTAAAACACAAAAAACAAAAAATGTACATTTTAATGTACATTTAAATGTATATTTTTCAAAAATAAATTTATTGCCTAACTAGGCTTTTCAATTCCAATCCCCACACTATATTCATTAATTGAATGTTTTTCTAAATCTTCATCACTCTCAAGCAAACTCTCAGCTAAAGTTAAATCTTTAAAATCATTTTTAAAAACTTTAAAAACCTCTTTAATTTCACCATCGTCGCTATTATATTTTACCACTACCCTATCTTCAATAGTCAAACCCTCTTTTTTGCGCAAACTATTAATTTTACGCACCAATTCCCTAAACAGTCCTTCTTTTTTTAGCTCATCCGTCATTTCTGTATCTAAAATTACCTCTAAATTAACCGGGTCACCAACTCCTTTTTCTTGCTCTATTTTTTTTACATTTACCTCTTCTTTAATCAAATCTAAATACTCGCCTTCTAACTCATAATTTTTAATTTTTAAACTTTTTAATGGTTGTCTAACTTTAATAGACACATCTGCTCTTTCTTTTAATCCAAGCTCAACCACCTTACGCGTAATTTGCATATAATCAATAAGTTTTTGCTCAATTTTTTCATTTTTATTCTCCGGCCAATTTTCTAAATGCACAGACTCCCTCTGACCACCAACCTCTCTATAAATATGCTCGGCCAAAAAAGGCATAAACGGAGCCATTAGCTTAGCCAACTCCAACAAAGTATATTTTAAAACACTAAGGCATTTTTCTTTTTCTTCTGCACTGCCAGTTTTTAATCTTTCCCTAGAACGCCTCACATACCAAGTAGATAAATCATCCACAAAAACAGGTATTTCTCTTATGGCATGCAAATCATATGCATTTAATTTTTGAGTTATTTTTTGCTTTGCTTGCTCTAATCTGGCCACAATCCATCTATCAAGAACATTGTCCAATTCGCCAACTTCTCCACTCTTTTCACCATCACCGGCAAACATTAAATAGAAATTAACCACATTAAGCAAAGTATTAAAAAACCTAGTTTGTTCATCTAAATCTTTTTCTGAAAAATTCAAATTATCAGCCTTCATAGCCTGTGAAGCAGTTAAATAGTAACGCAATTTATCTGTACCCATCTTATCCATTAAAATTAATGGATCTGGATAGTTTTGCAAATGTTTAGACATTTTTTTACCATCTTCTGCCAGCACAATTCCATTCACAATTACATTTTTATATGCCTCTCTATCTTTAATAGCATTACCCAAAATATGCATATAATAAAACCAGGCTCTTGTTTGATCTACACCCTCAGCAATAAACTCTGCTGGGAAATTTTTTTCAAATTTTTCTTTATTTTCAAAAGGATAATGCATTTGCGCATAAGGCATAGAGCCAGACTCAAACCAACAATCAAGCACATCAGGAATTCTGTGCATCTCTCCACCACACTCACACTTAAAAGTTATTTTATCTACTGTGTGCTTATGCAAATCTTCTACTTTTTCTCCACTTAATTCTTCTAACTCTTTTATAGAGCCAACCACTTTTTTTTCTTCACATTTATCACATATCCAAATTGGCATTACCGAACCCCAATACCTTTGACGAGATATTGACCAATCTCTGGCACCCTCTAACCATTTACCAAATCTACCCTCTTTAATATGGCTTGGCACCCAATTAATATTTTTAGCGCTTTCAAGCGCCTTTGGTTTAATTTTTTCTACATTTACAAACCAAGATTCAGTAGCATAATTAATTAATGGACTATGGCAACGCCAACAATGCGGATAGCTATGCTCGTATTCATAAGACTTAAACAAACTTTCGCTATCTTTTAAAAATTCAATGATTTTCTTATCTGTTGTCTGAGGGTCATCTTTTGGTTTAACCTCTAAACCAGCAAAATCTTTAACTTCTGGCTTTATTCTACCGTCTTTAGCCACATGTTGAATAAAAGGCAAACTCTTTTCCTTACCTAAATTCATATCATCCTCACCAAAAGCCGGCGCAATATGCACCACACCAGTTCCATCTTCAGTGCTCACAAAATCAGCCCCTTCTACTACATACAGCTTATCTTTGTTCTCCATGTCTGTATTTAAATAATAATCAAAAAGAGGCTTGTATTTTTTGCCCACCAGCTTATCACCTGTAAATTCTTCTAAAATCTTATAATCCATATCTACTAAACTTTCTTCCAAAGTTGACTTAGCTAAAATATATTTTTTACCTTTATACTCTAGCTTAATATAATCTATTTCTTCTCCCACAGCCAAAGCTACATTGCCTGGCAAAGTCCAAGGCGTAGTTGTCCAAGCCAAAACATATGTATTTGGCTCGTCCAACAACTCAAACTTAACTGTTACAGAAACATCTTTAACATCCTCATAACCCTCTGTCACTTCTGACTGCGAAAGAGTGGTTTCACACCTGGGACAAACATGCATAGACTTATAATTTTTATAAACCAAATCTTTTTGCCACAGCTCTTTAAAAACCCACCATATACTTTCCATATAATCTTTATCCATGGTTTTATAAGCATTTTCCATATCAACCCATCTCCCCAATCTCTCCACTACCTTTTGCCATTCTTCAGCATACATTAAAACCTTGCTACGACAAGCTTCATTAAACTTTTCTACACCATACTCTTCAATGTCTTTTTTACTCTTAGAGCCAATTTCTTCTTCCACAATATTTTCTATTGGCAAACCATGAGTGTCCCAACCCCAAACTCTCTCCACATGATAACCTTTCATGGTCCAATACCTAGGCACAATATCTTTCATAATAGAAGCCAAAATATGCCCATAATGAGGAGTGCCAGTAGCAAAAGGCGGACCATCATAAAAAACATAATCACCTTTTGGAGATTCTTTAGCCAAAGTTTTAGCAAAAATATCATTTTCCTGCCAAAATTTTAATATTTCTTTTTCTTTTTCTGCAAGTTTAAACATATTTTTTTATTCTTACCCCCTTCAGGGGAGGTTTGGGTTTCTTACCCCCTTTCCCGCCAAAGGCGGATTCAGGGGAGGTTTTGGTTTCTTACCCCCTTTCCTGCCAAAGGCGGATTCAGGGAGGTTGTTCAATTCTTACCCCACTTCCTCACCTCAGCCAAATTCAGAGAATGCACCCACCTCTCACGGACTTTAAACCAAGCCCGCCAAGCTCTTTCCCTTCCCAAACAAGACACCTGCTCCACTCAAATACAAAAAAATATCATAACAAAAAACCACCTTTAAAGATGGTTTTATTGTACAAAAATTGGCTTAATTTGGCAAATAATTCAATATTTTTATTCCTCTACAGCTTGAGTATCTTTTCTATCTTCTTCTTCATCTCTATTTAAAAAACTTTCCAAAGTTTCGTGTTCTGATAACTTTTCATAATCTGGCAATTCATCAACCGCTGTTAAACCTAAATGACGCACAAATTCATGAGTTACACTATAAACTATTGCTCCGATTGACCTATCTGTTCTAGACTCCACAAGCCCCCTCATCATTAAATTTCTCAATATCAAACTACAATTAACACCCCTGATCTGCTCCAACTCCATTTTAGTTACTGGGCCACGATACGCCACAATGGTTAATGTTTCTAATTGTGGACGTGTCATCTCTCCAGTCAACTCTTCTTTTAAAAATTTTTCTACTGCCTTGGCAGAATCCTTGTCTGTAGAAAACTGCAACTTGCCTGCATGATCTACTAAACGAATACCACTCTCTTCTGAATTATACTTTTGCTTCAAACCCTCCACAATCAACTCAACCTCTGCCTTGCCTTTACCCACCAAGTCTCCCAATTGTTTTACAGAAAGAGGTTTATTAGAAATAAACAATAAAGATTCTATTTGATTCTTTAAATTCATAAAAACTTTTTATTATAATTTTTACCAAATGTTTAAATAATTAATGATTTAGTGCTAATCCGTTAATTCTTTAATTCTATTCAATTTCATAATTCACTCGCCCGCCTAAATG
>CAYNPV010000046.1:0-4418 GCA_964399185.1 uncultured Gammaproteobacteria bacterium | reverse complement strand
GGCAGGCAGGCCACACCCAAAGCTCCGCATTTAGGCGGGCAGGCCTGTTCGCTGGTAGGTGGGAGTTTAGATTGTTAAATGATAACATTCAAGAATATATGGATTCTTGCCTGTCTAAATGTGATAATTTTATTAATTAAATTCAGAATGTAAAAATAAGTAATAAGTTGAACTGATAACCTGATTAAAGTGATGAAAATATTTTTTGAGATCTTAAAAACAAAAACAGGGCATTGAGTCCCCTGTTTTTTTGTTCTTAAAATTATGTTTATGGTTTATTTATAGCCTTTTTTTAACATACAGTGGTCGTAGGCTTGTTCAAAGCTTTGCCCTCCACTGCGAGAAAAGTTTTCTGCTTGTTTAAGACAGTCTTGCTTGGCAAAGTATGGTCTTAAGCTATACCAGTAGAAGCCTAGCAATAATATAGCTAATACAAGTATAATAAGTGTAATTTCTTTTTTTGTAAACATGGTTGTTTAAATTAATTATTGTGTATTAAAAATATGCATTAGACAGTTAAAAGATGTCTAATTAAAAAAATATTTTTATTTTTTTTCTTCCCAATCGGTAATTAAAATGCCTTGGCCGTATTTTTTGGCAACAACTTTTTGGTTGTCTCTCCAGCCAAGCTCTCGGATAAGCTCTATGGGCACAGTTAAATAGATACTGTCTCCCCCGCCTATTTTGCCCAGTTTGCGGATGTGTCTGTTTTCAATTTTACGATTTGTTTTCATAAAAAAGTATATGTATATGTATATACATATGTATATACATATTTTAAATAAATTATGCTTGATTTTCTTTAACCATTTGATTAAAAATAGAGTTTAAAAACGAAACAATTATAGAAAAAAGCAGTGCCCACCAAAAACCGTCAATATTAAAGCCTGGAACAATTTCACCTGCTAATAGGATTAATAAGGCGTTGATGACTAATAAAAATAGTCCAAAAGTTAAAAAAGTAATTGGTAGGGTGAGAAAAACAAGTAAGGGTTTAAGTATAGCATTGATTAGACCTAAAATTAAAGCAGCTATTAGGGCTGCGGTTAAGCCGTCAATTGTTACTCCTGGCAGTAAATAACCAGTGATACCAATAGCTAGAGTGTAGATTAACCATTTAATTATAAGCATAAAAATTATAAATTATTTATTTCTATTTTTTCTAGATTTAAATTTGTTATGCCAAGCGCTAAAGATTTAAAAACTTGTATAAGATTTTTCCAAGTTATTGAATGACGAAATCCGTTGCGGTCTACATACCAAATAGCACCACCATCTTCAACTGCTAGTAGCAAGCGCCCTGAAAGCCGTTGCCTTAATTGTTTGTTTCCGGTTTTATTTTCACCATTTATTGGTATTTTGTTTAAATTGTAATTGGTAATACCTAAGGCCAGATTTTCAAAAACTTTTAAGGCGTTTTCCCATTTAATTAAATAACGTTTTAAATTTATGGGGTTGACATACCAAATTGCGCCACCATCTTCAACCGCCAGCAGTAAACGCCCTGATAACCTGGAGGCTAAAGAATTTGAAAATGTTTTTTGGTTAGAGCCGGTGCTTTGGTTTGAGTTTGGTTTTTTTTCTTCAGAGCGAGGTGGGTTAAAATTAATTTTACTTGAAACTATCGGGCTGGCGTATCCATATTGAGTATAATATTTGGCATAAATATTTTTTTCTCCATAACCAGCAGAAAGAGTATAGCTGATTTGTTTTTGAAAATCAATGAGAGGTGAGTTTTTAAAGGAAGGATCTTCGGAGAAAACCATTTTAGAAGTATTTTTTCCTGAGTTAAAGTTGAGAATGACATTTGAGTTGGTGGTTTCAGTTTGTCCATTATTAATTAAAATTGAATAACCCTGAGGTGGTTTTTGTGGCGGTAGGTTGTAGTTGGGTGGCAGTCCACTACCTCCTGTGGTGGTTAAATTGTTGTTTTGACTAGTGTTTGTGTTGGTGCCAAAAATACCAAAAGTTGAAAATTGATTTGTAAAACATGTGACTGTGTGGTTTGTGGTGTCTACTGAACAGTTATCTAGTTCTTGCCAGCTAGAACCATCGTGGCGGAAAATTTTAAGACTGTTTTCGTTTAACCCACTGATTTGTTCATCGGTATAGTTTAAGGTAATTTGAAGGTTTGAGGAAAAACTGTTTTGTGTGGTGCTAATGTCTGAAAAAGAGTTAAATTGATAAAAACTGTCTCCGACCGAAGAGTGGTTGGCTGGTGTGTTTAAAGTTTCTTCGGCTTCTGAGCTGTTGATCTGTAAAATTTGAAAATAAAGATTATTTGATAATAAATCTGGGTTGATATTTATTGTGGAGTTTCCAAGCGTGATGGTCCCACCTCCTGGCCCTAGTTGTGTTGAAGAGCTGTTTATAATTGAAGCATTATTTGGACAGCCTGCGGTATGGAAAGATTGAATTGAGCTGGTGCCAGTGTTGTTAAGTTGATCGTTTGATTTGAGGCGATAGTAATATAGGGTGCAGGGGTTAAGATTATTAATAGATTGTGAGTGGCTTAGAGTTTTATTATCTGTGTTTGTTTCGGTTGTGGAGTCATCAATTGTAGTTGAACTGAGACCATATTCTATTTGAGTTGAACCAAGTCTGTTGGTTAACCAAGAAATTTCTGTTGAGGTGTTGTCGGGTGTAAGAGAAATTGAAGAGAAATTAGGTGTGCTTAGGCGGTGAGTAATTAAAAGACTATAGTCTGTTGTGCTGGCGTTTGAAAAGAGTTTTAAGTATGAAAGATGATTATTTGTGTCTAGGTCTGCTTGATAGTCTGAATTGTTATTTTTTAGTTCACCGTTAATAAAAATAATAGGTTCGGTAATGGTTGAATAGTTGCTAATTTTAAAAGCGGGTTTATAGATATTTTGTTGTAAAGCATTAAAGGTTAATTCGGTTTCGTTGTTTATTGCAGAAAGGATGAAATGATTATCGTTTTCAGTGTTTGGTAGAGAAACAAGAGACCCTGTGATAAGGTTGGGCGTGTTGGGGTTGATATAATCGTCAGCTACATGGGTAAAACGATTAACCCCTTCTTGATCGGGGTCGTATTGGTGAAAATTAACAGTTAAGGAAAGAATACTGCCTGCGGAAATCTTTTCATCTTTGGCAATTATAATTCCGCTGGTTGATTCTGAGTCGTTTTGTTGGTCAAAGTCAGTGGTTATATTTTCGTCCCAATCTATGCTTAAAAAATCTGCATCTTCTCCACTAAGATTTTGGTCATCCCAGCCAGCCCAAAAACCAAATTCTGAGTTGCTGTCGGTCCAGTTACTTGGTAGCGGATCTGTTGTTTCCGAACCATTATAACCGGCGGTGAAGTCATTGCCTTCAGCCTGAATTTTAACCTGATAGTCTGCAGACGAAACTGTAGTTGAAGCAGTGATGGTTTGAGGTTTAAAGTAGTAAACAACAGAAGCGTCTCCAGCAGTAATATTAAACTGAATTTGCTTGTCAGATTGGTTGGTTTTAGATATGGAGTTAGCTGTTGTGTTGGAACCATAAACCTCTGATGAGGTTTCTAATTGAATAAAATCGGCGTTAGAATCGTTGTTAAAGATTTTACTGTTGAGGTCTTGGGCATAGAGATTGTCTATGGTGCCATTGGTTTTATTAATTGTGGCTACGTAGTTATCGGCATAAATCCAATAATGGGTTCTGTTTTCTCTAAGTCTAAGTTGGCTGTCTGGTTTAAGGGCTAAATCTAGCGCCTTAAGCAAGTTTTCACCTTGAGTTTGAAGAGAAGAGTTGGTTTTGTGCCCAGAACCAATTGTATAGGCATCATTGGTTTCAATTAAAACACCACTTAAGCCCAGTTCTTCAGTTAAAGTGTAGCGAATGGTGGTGTCGGTTGTAAAGTCATTTTTGTTTTCTGTATAATTAGAAAAATGATTGCTTAGTAAGTAAAAGATTGTTTGTTCATTAACGTCACTAACACTATCATAGTTAGTGTTGGCAGTGGCAAAATAGTCTTGAGCATCATTATTCATAGGACTATGTAAGTCTATAAAAAAGTCGATAGAGTTGTTGTTAAGCCAAGCTGTTATCCATGAATAAACAGCTGATGTTTCTGGTTGGGTTAAATCGCGCCAATCACGATTGAGATTAATGGCATTTGTATTGCGACGGTTGTAGCCCAAATAAACTCCGTCGGGATTAACCATGGGGATTATTTTAAAAATATAGTTTTCTAAAAGAAAGCTGGCGTCTTGGGATTCTCCAAGTAAATATTCTATCATTCCATGAAGAACCCAAGAACTGGAAATTTCTGCCGGGTGCTGACGTGAGGTTAGAAAAATTATTTTTTTTTCTGAATTTGGAATTTGTGAATTTGTAAGGGTTAGTAGATCTATTTTTCTACCAGAATCAAGTGTGGTTAGCGTTTCTTGGGTAAAATGTGAATTTGATTCCCATTC
>CAYNPV010000045.1:2726-4596 GCA_964399185.1 uncultured Gammaproteobacteria bacterium | reverse complement strand
TGATAGTAACACGATATTATAAATTTTTATATGTAATTTTATTTTATTTAAAATTATGGGTATTGAGCTGGTGGTTTTAAAGAATATATATTTAAATATATATTTCTATCTTTTTTCTAAAACAACACCATAGTGAAATTTACCTGCTTCAAACTCTTCAATTGGCTCTAACCCCAAACCACTTACCATCTCTAAAAGTTTAGCCTTAGGCAACTTAGCCTGTGGTTCTGGCCCCATAGGGAAGCGCCCCTCTCTCCAGTCTATAACAAGCATTTTGCCACCATGCACAACCATACGACTAGTTTCTTTTAAAATATCTAAATATTTATCGTTTTGAAAAAGCACATTAACCAGTAAGCCAAAATCTAAACTTTGGTCATTAATTTTGGTTGCTCCATAAATTTCTATGTTAGACCAAATTGTTTCTACATTGTTAATGCTCATTCTTTCTGCTTGAGAGCGCACATTATCAAGAGCTTTTTTTAAAATATCCACTGCATACACTTTGCCCTCCGGTCCTACTATTTTTGCTGCCTGTAAAACAAAAAAACCAGCACCACCACAACCAAAATCAGCTAAAGATGCACCATAAGTTACACCCAATTTATTGCTTAAAATATCACGCACATCTAAAAATTCGTTTCCGCCGGCTACTTTTTGTTTAGAGTTCATATAATTAAAATTTAATTATTATGTTTTTATAGGATAAAAACTAAATCTGTGAATTTCAGCAGGTCCATGTTTTTCAATTAAACTAAAGTGTTCTTTGGTTCCATAGCCTTTATGTTTATCTAAATTGTATTCAGGATATTTAAGGTGAAATTTTTCCATTAACTTATCGCGCACAACTTTGGCCACCACGGAAGCAGCCGCAATAGAATAGATCTGCCCGTCACCTTTAACAACAAACTCACTTTTTATATTAGAATCAAAATTTCTAATACCGTCCACAAGCAGATAGTCTGGTTTAAGTTTTAGTTTTTTAACAGCTCTTTCAAAGGCCATTCGGTTAGCTGGTATAATTCCATACTCATCAATTTCTTCTGGCTCTACAATTCCCACGGACCAGACCAAAGAATGATTAACAATTTTTAAAAACATTCTTTCTCTTTGTTGAGGGCTCATTTTTTTAGAATCTCTGAGCCCTTTAAGTGGTTTAATGTTTTTTAAAATAACAGCACCGGCCACTAATGGTCCTGCCAAACAACCGCGTCCGGCTTCATCAAGACCAGCTATAATTTGATAGCCTTTTTTTAATAAATCTTTTTCTTTTTTATAATTTGGTTTGTTAAGCATTTTAGTACCAGTTAACAGGAATTGGATATGTTTGCCAGGTTCCTCTAAATTTTATAAATTTATTTTTGATCCCATATTCATATACGTCTTTGGTTACCTCAACATCTTTTAAGCAGTATTCTTTTAGTTCTTCAATTTTTCCCTGTCTCCACTGCTCAATTGCATCAAGGCCGGTTCCACTTTTACCAGCACCCAAAGAGCCTTGCGCCAAACTCTCTAGCTTTATTCTATAACCCAAATATTTGTTTACATCATCTAAAATGTCTAATGTTTTTAGTGAAGAAAAATTAACATCTTTAATATAGTTTTCTAAAACCGGATAATCAAAACCCCACAAATTAAAACCAATCACCAATTCGCTTTTTTTTAGTAAATCGGCCAGTTTATCCATCTCATCTTCCATAAAAGCATAATATTTATCTTCTGCATACCAATAAACACCAACTAAAGAAATTTTAAATAAGCGCATATTTGCTCGTCCGCCAATTTCTTTAAACGAATTTTGAGTTTCAATATCAAGCACCAGTTTCATATGTATAATTTTAGCATTTTTTAGTCTCTTGCACAAAAGTTT
>CAYNPV010000045.1:0-2626 GCA_964399185.1 uncultured Gammaproteobacteria bacterium | reverse complement strand
AATAATGTTAAAATAATAAAGAATGGATTACCGAATTTTACTCAAAAATTCAGTTAAAATATTGCAGTCCAACCGCAAAAGGGCCTTTTTAACTATGCTTGGAATAATAATTGGCATTTCTTCTGTAATTGTTATTATGGCTGTTGGTGCAGGAGCTAAAAGTTTAGTTTTAGACCAACTTTCATCTTTTGGCCCTAATTTAATTGGTATTTTGCCCGGAGCCAGCGAAGACGATGGTCCACCAGCCTCTGTTTTAGGTGTAGAAATAACCACTCTTAAACAATCTGATGCAGAAAAAATCGCCGAGCTGGATGAAATTCAGTCTGTGGCAAGCTATGTGCGTGGAGTGGCCACTTTGCAATATGAAAATCAAAAAGTAAACACAACTTTTGTAGGTACTACTTCAGATTATAGTGATGTTGAAAATGCAACAGTTAATCAGGGTTCTTTTTTAGACCAAACACACGATGGAACATTATCTCGGGTAGTTGTGCTTGGCTGGCAAACAGCTAAAGACCTTTTTGGTGAGCAAGACCCTTTAAATAAAAGGATTAAAATTCAACGTCAAAGTTTTAGGGTAATTGGTGTTATGAAAAAAAGGGGAGTAGAGGGATTTCAAAATCAAGATACTTTGGTTTTTGTCCCACTTAAAACCGCACAAAAAATTTTACTTGGCATAAATCATTTAAATTTAATTCGCGCCAGAGCAGTAGACGGTCAAGATGTTATTATGATTGAAGAGATGATAGAAAACATTCTGCGCCAGGAACACGATTTAGAAGAAGGCGAGCCAAGCGATTTTTCTGTGCGCGCCTCTGTACAGGCTTTAGATATTTTAGACCAGGTTACTGGGGCATTAAGTTTATTTTTAGCTGCCATTGCCTCTATTTCTTTATTAGTTGGTGGAATTGGTATTATGAATATTATGTTAGTATCAGTTAACGAGAGAACCAAAGAAATTGGTTTACGTAAAGCCTTAGGAGCAACCGGGAAAAATGTTGAAAATCAATTTTTAGCTGAAAGTTTAATTATGACTTTTACTGGCGCAATAATTGGAATTATTTTCGGTGCTGTTTTGGCTGCCATAATTGCTTTAGTTGCTGGTTATTTAGGTTATGCTTGGGAATACTATATTAGCCCTTTTTCTGTTTTAATTTCTGTTAGTGTTGCTGGCGCTGTTGGCATTGTTTTTGGCTGGTACCCGGCCAAAAAAGCCGCAGAATTAGAACCTGTGGAAGCGCTTAGGTATGAGTAGCCCATAAAAAAAGAACCAACAGATAACAATTAATAAGAAAAATGCGCGAGTAATTATTAGTGTATTACCTAGCAGTTTGTCACTCCTGCTAAAGCAGAAATCCATAAGAGGTTACATTCCTGCCTTCGTTGGTATGACACAAATAATTTGAAATTTTTTTATGAAAATATTTACTCCATTTAAAATTGCCATCCAAGCCCTTGGTCGGCATAAAGCCCGCTCTGGTTTAACCGTGCTTGGTTTAATGATTGGTGTAGCAGCTATTTTAGTTGTTATGAACTTAGGGCAAGGGCTGGAAACTTTAATTGTTGACCAAGTAGAAGCTTTTGGTACCGACTATATAGAAGTAGAGGTAAAAGTTCCTTCAGCTGGTAAAACTTCTTCGGAAAACGCCATGGGCATGGCGCAGGGTATTAGTATTACCACCTTAAAAACAGAAGATGCCGAAGCCATTCTTAAACATCCAAACATTAAAGATTATTATGTGGGACAGTTGGGTCAAGAAGTGGTCAGCTATCAAGAGTTTAACCAAACCGCCACACTCTGGGGAGCCAATGCTAGTTTTTTTGATTTATATGACTCCCAGGTTGTTTATGGCCGACCATTTTTTGCTGAAGAAAATTTCACTCAGCAAAGAGTTGTGGTGATTGGTATGGGTTTGGCAGAAAAATTTTTTAACGATCCGCAAAGTGCAGTTAATCAAAGGATTAAAATAGACAAAAAAAAGTTTAAAATTGTAGGTGTAATGGAAGAGCAAGACAATGCTTTTTATATGAATTTAGACGAAGCAGTTTATATACCAGTCAAAACCCTACAAAAACAAATTATGGGTATAGACCACATTACTTTTATTGTAGCTTTTATGCACGACCCATCTTTAGCCGATCCAACTGCTGCCGATATAACCCAAATAATGCGCGAACAGCACGACATAGACGATCCAGACAAAGACGACTTTGCTGTAACTACCATGGAAGAAGCCATGGGCATGCTAGACACTATTACCGGCGCCATTAGTTTGCTTTTGGTTGCTATTGCTGCTATTTCTCTTTTGGTTGGTGGAGTGGGCATTATGAATATTATGTATGTTTCTGTTTCTGAGAGAACTTATGAAATTGGTTTGCGCAAAGCTTTAGGCGCTACTAGTTCTAATATATTATGGCAATTTTTGTGGGAAGCAGTAGTCTTAACCTTTAGTGGTGGTTTGATTGGTGCCATTATTGGCAGTCTGCTTAGTTTTTTAGGCGCAGAAATTGCCACCAGCCTGGGTTTTGAATGGCCCTTTATTTTTTCTTGGTCTGGGCTTTTGTTAGGTGCAGGTTTTTCTATTGCTGTTGGAATTATTTTTGGAATTTATCCAGCCCGCCAAGC
>CAYNPV010000044.1:2796-4632 GCA_964399185.1 uncultured Gammaproteobacteria bacterium | reverse complement strand
ATCTATGCTATACTATAATTATCAAAAATAAAAACCTAAATTTTGAGAAGATAAAAAAATTAAATTTGCCTAAATTTAGCATAATTTGGATAAATTTAAGCAAATAAAGCGACAGAAGACACTTCTCTTCATGTCGCTTTGTTTGTTGAAACTTAAAAAATAAATTTAAAAATATAAATTCTAGAGAAGAGAGATTTGTACACCGGTTTCTTAATCTAATTTTTAAACCGGTCAAGGCAAAGCTTCTCTAGAGCTTAAATTTTTAAATTGTTCAAAGAAATGGGGGTTAGCAATTGTGTTATACAAAAGTATAAATTTGGTTTAGACTGAATTTATCACTCGCGTTTAACACTAACTGGTTTATTTTTTTAAACCAAACAACCTCAACGAGCATGGGTTAAACTTAATTATGATGCACCTTCTCTAGATGTATCATCCAGCTAACCTCCAGTTTTTTAAACACTTTATACTTGTTGTTTTAAAAGTGAAGATTAGAGAGTTTTTAATTAAACCCAATTCAGCTTTTAGCTTAATTAAGGCTTAATTAAAAAACACAAAAAAAATCGCACAAAGTGCGGTTTACTAATCTTCAATTTTAATTTAATAATTCTAACTTACATCTATAATAAACTAAAACCGTTATATTTGCTATAATATAATCAGCGATTAATCATACTTAATTAAATTCAAATTAAGTTTAAAAAGCTGCCGGAATTTGATTTTAGTGGTACCTCAAAAATCTCTCTTCTCAAAAAAAAGTTCGATGACGATCGAACACCTTACCGCTGGAATCATGGCGTCCTCTAGGACACCGGCAGCTTTTTAATTTATAAATCAATCACGCACACACGATTTTTACCACTCAAATCATTAACAAAGTAAACACGAATAATGTCTAATTTTTGCCTTATATAAAATTCTAAAGCCCCTTTTTGTTCAGAATGAATTTCTAAAAAAATTTTCTCTGGCTTGTTTTTTAAAACACTTATTTGCTCAAGCAAACCTTTAATTAAACTTAAACCATCTACCCCCGCAAACAAGGCACTTTTAGGTTCATAATAAATCTCTGCCTCCAAATTCTCTTTTAAAAATAAAGGAAGGTAAGGTAAATTAGCCACTAAAATATAACTTCCTAATCTATTCTGATTTTTAATTACAAAATTTAACAAATTAGCTTTAACAAAACCAATCCCTTGCGCTTTATTCAAATTTACATTTTTTTTTGCCACCTTCAAAGCCCTACTACTTTTATCACAAGCAATAATGCCTATTTTTTTGTTTAAATTTTTGGCCAAACTAACTGCCACACACCCGCTACCAGTACCAACTTCAACCAAGTAATCCACCTGCTTTTTTTTATTAATAAAATCCAAAACTTCATCAACTAAAACCTCTGTTTCAGGCCTGGGAATTAAAGTATATTTATTTACTAAAAATTTTAAACCATAAAAATATTTATATCCCAAAATATAGGCCATGGGCATTCTGCTTACTCTTTTTTTAAGCATTTTTTTTGCTTCTTTATATATTTTTTTTGGTACCACTTCATTTTCATGGACCAAAACAAAAACACGGTCAACATTATTATGACCGTTTTTTTTAAATGCATTTTCTATCAGCATTTCAGCCTCTAATATATAATTTTTTATTGCAGAGCGTTTTAAATCAAAAGCCAACTCATTTTTCAGATCCCTGATTTTCATATTGTTCTGCTTTTTTAAGCTCTAAAATAATTTCTTCTAATTCTCCATTCATAACTTCATCTAAATTATGCCAACTTTTTTTAATTCTATGATCTGTAACTCTATTTTGTGGAAAATTATAAGTTCTAATTTT
>CAYNPV010000044.1:0-2696 GCA_964399185.1 uncultured Gammaproteobacteria bacterium | reverse complement strand
TTTAAATTTCCATAAGCATCTTTCCCAACCACTTCACAAATAATTTCTTTATAACCGCCCATTTCAGTAGGATTACTAGAAATTATTTTTATTTTTAAATTATTTTTTTCTGCATAATAAGAATACATTCTAAAAATTTCCGCACAAAAAAGAGCCGATTCTTCTCCACCAGTTCCAGCCCTAATTTCCATAATTGCGCTTTTTTTATCCAGAGGATTTTTAGGATTTAAAAAATCTTCAATTTTGGTTTCTAAGGAATTAATATTTTTTTGCAACTCTTGGTTTTCTTCTTCTGCAATTTTTGCCAATTCATTTTCTTGATCTTCTGCAATTATTTTTTTATTTTCCTCATAACTTTTTTTAAACTCTTCATGCTCATTTACTAAAACTAAAAAATCCTTAATTTCACTAAACTCTTGCGATAATTTAGAATATTTTTGCTGATCCGACAAAACAGCTGGATCTTGTAGTTGATTTTCCAGCTCAACATATCTTTCTTTTATTTTTTTTATTTTTTCTAAATTCATATTTTTTTATTAAAAAACACAAAACCTGCTAATTAAAGCATAGCAGGTTTATATGTAAAAAACAAAATTTATTTTTCTTTTTTTATTTCTTTACTTTCTTGCTTTTTCTTTGCTGATTTATCTTTTTTCTTGTCCTGTTTTACTTTAACTTTTCCTTTTTTTACCATTTCAAAATCACTATTTTGGTTTCTTTTTTCTCTGAGTTCCTTTCTTTTTTGGCTTTTACTGCGGATTTTATCGCTTTTTTTAGCAGTTTTAGCCTGAAACTTCTCAACCCTTTTAGCAGTATCTACTAGTTTTTGCTTACCAGTATAAAAGGGGTGGCACTCAGAACACAACTCTACTTTAATTTCTTCTTCAGTAGAGCCAACTTCAAAAGTGTTGCCACAAGCGCAAATTACTTTTGCGTTCTTATAATACTTTGGATGAATGTCTTTTTTCATAACTAAATAATATCAATTTAACTCAAAATCAATATATCATAAAAATTTTTTTTGTGCAAGCACTTAAAATAAAACATAAAAAAATAACCCTTGCATTTTTTTTCTAATTATTATATATTAATAACAAATTAATTAAACCACACATCCTTGGACTGCAAACCCTTCCTTATCAACCGGGCATGCAGGCAGAAAAGGGTGGAGGAATAAGGAAAAAATATGCAAATACCAAACGAAAAAGAAATGTTTGTGGCTGGAGTTCATTTCGGCCACAAACCATCAAGCTGGCATCCAAACATGTCGGATTTTATTTATGGACAAAAAAACAATGTTCAAATTATTGATCTAGAAAAAACTAGCCAATATCTAAAACAAGCAGCAGAAACCATTAAAACAGTTGCCAGCGAAAACAAAAAAATTTTATTTATTGGCACCAAAGTTCAAGCCAAACAAATAGTAGAAAAACACGCTTTAGAAGCTGGCGTTTCTTATATTACACATAAATGGCTTGGTGGCACATTAACCAACTTTAAAGTTATTCGTGGCATGGTTAAAAAAATGGAAGACCTAGAAAAAATGAGCGAAGAGGAAGATTATGAAAAAAAATATACCAAAAAAGAACGCCAAGATTTTAAAGATGAAATTGACAGACTAGACCATGTTGTTGGTGGTATTCGTCACTTAGATAAGCTTCCGGATTTAATTTTTATTGCTTCTGCAAAGGACGAAAAAACAGCCGTGCAAGAGGCAATGAAAAAAAACATTAAAACCATAGCCATTTGCGACACCAACTCTAATCCAAACCAAATAACATATCCTATTCCAGGCAATGATGATGCCACAAAATCTTTAGAGTTAATAACAAATACTATCACCATGGCACTAAAGGAAGGAAAACAAGAAGCTAAAAAAGAAGAAACTCAAACTACTACTCAAACTAAAAAAGACAAGCCCAACCAAGAAAAATAAAAAACAAACAAAACCCCGTACTCTAAAAAATTAACTAAAACACCTATGATAGATACAGCCACTATTCAAAAACTTCGCCAAGAGACAGGTGCAGGTATGATGGACGTTAAAAAAGCACTTGAAGAGGCAGAAGGCAATGAAGAAAAAGCTTTAGAAAAACTTCGTTTACTTGGCAAAAAAATTGCCAGCAAAAAACAAGCAGAACGTGAAGCCAGTGATGGCTTAGTAGAAGCCTATATACATATGAACGGCAAAGTTGGTTCAATGATTGTTTTAAGTTGCGAAACAGATTTTGTAGCAAAAAACGAAGAATTTAAAAAACTAGCCCACGACATTGCCATGCAAGTAACTGCCATGAATCCAGAATTTATCAGTCGCCAAGATGTGCCCGAAGAAAGAACAGAAAAAGAAAAAGAAATTTATTTACAAGAAGTAGAAAAAGATAACAAACCAGAAGAAATTAAACAAAAAATTGTAGAAGGTAAGTTAGACAAATACTTCAGCGAAATATGTTTAGTTGACCAAAAATTCATCAAAGATGACAAGCTGACCATTAAAGACCTTATAGAGGCAAAAACAGCTAAGCTGGGTGAAAAAATAGAAATTAAAAAAATGATCCGCTTTGCATTATAATTTATTTCATGCAAATAGCTTTAGTTAAATTTCCACCCTTAAATAAAACCTACTGGTTTAACCCTGAAAATCACCAACTAAAAAAAGGTGACTATGTTGTAGTAAAAACAGAAATTGGCACCGACTT
>CAYNPV010000043.1:0-4914 GCA_964399185.1 uncultured Gammaproteobacteria bacterium | reverse complement strand
CTTTTGATATAATTATTGTGTAAGCATAAGTGGGTTATGAATACACAAAATGAAAAAAATGTTTTAAGAACAACCAGAGAATCAAGGGATCCTTTTGTTAATTTAGAGCGGGAATTAAGAATTCGTAATTTTAGCCCTAAAACCATTAAGTCTTATCTTAATTATAACAAACAATTTATAATATTTGCAAGTAAAAGTCCGAGTGCTGTAAAAAATGAAGATGTAAAAAGGTATTTAGATTATTTGTCGAAAAAGGGCTTTTCATTTTCAACTATTAATATTGCAATTAATGCTTTGAAATTTTATTATACCCAGATACTAAAAAGAAGGTTTTTCTTTGATATTAAGTATGCTAAAAAAGAAAAATCTTTGCCTGTTGTTTTATCAAAGCAAGAAATTGATAAACTGATTGCAGTGACGGTTAACCAAAAACATAAATTTGTAATTCAGCTTTTATATTCAACGGGAATGCGAGTTTCAGAAGTGGTTAAGATTCGGATGTCAGATATTGATTTGGACAGAATGGTTATAAGGGTTAGGCAAGGGAAGGGGAGAAAGGACAGATACACTTTGCTGGCCAGATCCTTGACAGGTGTAATTGAGAGTCAAAAGAAGATAAAAGGTAAGAATGATTATTTGTTTACTGCACGGAATGGTGTTGGCCACTGGCATGTAATGAGCGTGCAGAAGGTGGTTAAAGAAGCGGTGAATAAGGCTTTTTTGGATAAAAATATTTCAGCACATAGTTTGCGTCATAGTTTTGCCACGCATTTATTGGAAAATGGAACAGATATTCGATATATCCAAGAATTGTTGGGGCATAGAAATTTGGAGACAACGCGAATTTATACTCAGGTGGTTAGGAATTTTATAAATAAGATAAAAAATCCATTAGATTGAAAAAAACAGGGAAAATGCTAAACTTATTTTATTATGTTTATCAAAGACTTAAAAAATTACAAAGATCAAGAAGTAACGCTTAAGGGCTGGGTGTATAATTTTCGCTCATCCGGTTCGATTATGTTTCTGCAGTTTAGAGATGGGACAGGTTTTGTGCAGTGTGTGCTTAGCAAAAATGATGTAAGTGAAGAAAAGTGGGATGAGGCACAGAAAATTGTTTTGGAAACCTCTGTTGAGTTAATCGGGAAAGTGAGCGAACACCCTAAAAAGCCAGGTGTGTTTGAATTGCAAGTGAGCGATTTAAAGTTGTTTCAAGTTCCAGATGAAGAGTATCCAATTAGCAAAAAAGAGCATGGGCCTGAATTTTTGCTTGATCAGCGACATTTGTGGTTGCGCTCACCTCGGCAGTGGGCAATTCAGCGGGTGCGTGATACTTTAATTCGCGCCACTTATGAGTGGATGCACCAGAATAGTTTTGTTAAATTTGATTCACCAATTTTAACTCCGGCGGCTTGCGAAGGAACAACTACTTTGTTTGAGGTGGAATATTTTGATTTGGGCAAAGGATATTTGTCGCAATCTGGACAGCTTTATTTGGAAGCGGCCATTGCCAGTTTGGGCAGGGTGTTTGATTTTGGGCCGGTATTTAGGGCGGAGAAATCCAAGACTCGCAGGCATTTAACTGAATTTTGGATGATGGATGCGGAGGCGGCTTTTGTGGAACATAATGATAATTTAAAAATTCAAGAAGAGTTAATTTCTTTTATGGTTAAAAAAGTGTTGCAAGAAAATGCAGAGGAATTAAAAATTTTAGAAAGAGATATTGAACCTTTAAAAAAAGTTGAAGCACCTTTTGTGAGAATGACACATAGTGAAGCAGTCGCAAAATTAAGAGAAATGGGCAGTGATATTGGCGAGATGGATGACTTAGGTGGAGATGATGAAACAATATTAACCAAAGAATATGATAAGCCGATTTTCGTGGAAAAATATCCGGCAGAAGTTAAGGCTTTTTATATGAAACGCGATCCAAAAAATGAAAAATATGCTTTGTGCGCCGATCTTTTGGCGCCGGAGGGTTATGGGGAGATTATTGGTGGCAGTCAGCGCGAAGATGATTATGAGACTTTGCTTGCGCGCATTAAAGAGCATAATTTACCTGTTAATGCGTTTGAATGGTATTTGGATTTGCGTAAATATGGTTCAGTGCCACATTCTGGATTTGGGTTTGGTTTAGAGAGAATTGTTGCGTGGGTTTGTGGATTGAAACATGTGCGTGAAACAATTCCTTTCCCAAGGATGATTAATCGGATTAAGCCCTGAGAATGAAGTATGAATAACCCGCCCAAAGCTTCGCAATGAGGCGGGCGGGTGAATTATGAATAAGGAAAAAAGAAGGCATGGATTTCCACCTATCGGCGGACAGGCCCGCCTGCCGGCGGACAGGCCACGCCCAAAGCTTCGCATTTAGGCGGGCAGGCCTGCTTTCGCGAGAATGACAAAACAAGTGGATTCCCGCTTTCGCGGGAATGACAAAGAAGGGACGGGAATGACAAAGGGGAGAGCAGGAATGATAAAGAAGGAATGAGAACAATAAAAAGATGGATGATATTGGGTCGCCATATGTTATTTTTTTAATTTTGATAATAATTTTATAAATTCTAATTTAAGTTGGTAAAGAAAACTGATGCACCACATATTTGGTGTTTTTTGTTTGCCCAGAGAGGGGAATGTGATATACTTAAATTAGACTATTTTTTCTTATTTTACGTGTTTTTAGTACAAAAATTTGTGTAATTAATTTAAAAAAAACATAATATGTCGGACAAAAATTCTTTAAAACTTACAAAAGCTAAACAGGTAAAAGTGGCTGAAGAGTTGATAGAATCAAGCGGACTCTCGGCTAATTTTTATGTAATGTTGGTTTTGTCTACAATTGTAGTAACTTTGGGGCTTCTGGTTAATAATACGGCAGTAGTAATTGGTGGTATGTTAATTACTCCGCTTTTAACTCCAATTTTGTCAATGTCTTTGGGTATTGTGATTGCAGATAAAACCTTAATTTACAGGTCAGCTAAGATTATTTTGTATTCGGTTGGAATTGTGATTGGAATTTCACTGATGATTACTTTTTTGTTTCCTATTGCAGAGGTAAATGGTGAGATTAGTAATCGTTTAATTAGTGATATCCCATATTTTTTGGTGGCTTTTTCTGCTGGTTTAGCAGGAACTTTTGCTTGGTCTAAAAAAGATATGTCAGCTATGATGCCTGGTGTGGCTATTGCTGTTTCTTTATTACCTCCGCTTTCTGTAATTGGAATTGGGGTGGCTATGTTTTCGTTTGAGATTGTGCGAGGGTCGTTGGTGGCTTTTTTGTTTAACATATTTGGCATTGTTTTAGGAAGTGTAATTATTTTTTCACTTTTAAATTTTCATAAGGCTAAGAAAGAAACTGTAAAGGCTGTAAAGGATGAAATTAGGGAAGAGGAGCAGAAAAAAGAAGAAAAGTTAAAGCAAGAGATAAAAGAAGAGTTAAAAAAAGAGGGTAAAGTTAAAGAGGAAATAAAAAAGGAATTAAAAGAAGAAATTAAAAAAAAAGGAAAGAAAAAGAAGAAATAAAGCGTTTATAATTTTTAATTAAAATTTAAAAAATTTTTTAAATAAATTTGCAATGGAGTCTATAAAATATATGCAAAGAACAATATCAATAGAAACAACTCAAAAAGTCGGTGAGCAGATAAAACTGAACGGGTGGGTGCATGTGCGTCGTAATATGGGTAAAATTGCTTTTGTGGATTTGCGAGATAGATGGGGAATTGTGCAAGTGGTTTTAGTGCCAGGAGAGTTAGACGAAGAATCTAAGGCTGAAATGGAAAAAATTAGGCCGGAGTTTGTGTTGGAAGTTGAAGGAGTGGTTAATGAGCGTGGAGAAAAGCAAAAAAATGAAAATTTGCCAACTGGTACGGTTGAGGTGTTGGCAAAAAAGGTAAAAATTTTAAGCGAGGCAGAAACTCCACCATTTGAGATTGAAAATGAAGATCGGCAAGCTGGGGAAGAATTAAGATTAAAATATCGTTATTTGGATTTAAGGCATGAGAGAATGTTAAAAAATATGCAAATGCGCTCTGAAATGATGCATTTTGTGCGGGATTTTTTGCACAATAAAAAGTTTATAGAAATTCATACGCCAATTTTATCTAAATCTACCCCAGAAGGTGCACGTGATTATTTGGTGCCTTCTAGAAAATTTCCAGGTAAATTTTTTGCTTTGCCACAAGCTCCCCAACAATACAAACAGCTTTTAATGGTGGCTGGCATGGATAGATATTTTCAAATTGCACCTTGTTTTAGGGATGAAGATGCCAGAGCCGACAGAAGTCCGGGTGAGTTTTATCAAGTGGATATGGAAATGAGTTTTATGAGTCAGGAACAAATTTTAGATTTAGTGGAAGAAATGTTTACAGCTATGGTTAAAAAAATGTGGCCGGAAAAGAAAATGACTTTTGAAAAATGGCCTAGACTTGATTGGCAAGAGGTGATGGATAAATATGGCACAGATAAACCGGATTTAAGAAAAGACAAGAACAACCCAAATGAGTTGGCGTTTTGTTTTGTGGTTAATTTTCCATTGTTTGAGAAGCAGGCAAAGGATAAAGACTCGGAAGACCATTTCCATGGTTCACAAGGTGCGTGGGCACCTTCGCATAATATGTTTACCAGACCTAAAGAAGAAGACTTGCATTTATTAGATTCTGAACCGGGTAAAATTAAATCTTATCAGCACGATTTTGTGCTTAATGGTTTTGAAGTGGGTGGAGGAGCGCTGAGAATTTATGATCCAAAAGTGCAAGAAAAAGTTTTTGAGTTAATTGGTTTTGATGAAAAGAAAAAACAAGAATTTTCTCATTTGTTAGAGGCCTTTAAATATGGTGTACCTCCGCACGGAGGAATTGCTCCTGGTTTTGACCGTTTACTTTCTGTAATTATGGGCGAAAAGTCTATCCGCGAAGTAAT
>CAYNPV010000042.1:0-5315 GCA_964399185.1 uncultured Gammaproteobacteria bacterium | reverse complement strand
GGCATTTCGCATAAGCAGCTGTTATGCGAAGTCGCAAGCGCCTGCCCGCCTCTGGCGGGAAGCTTTGCGGAGCATAACAGTGCTGGTAAGCGCGGACATTATGACGAAAGAGCGGAGCGATTTCGTCATAACTCGTTATTATACGAAGTTTTTGCATATAATATATAAACTTTTGCTTATTTTATGCACTAAATATGCATAATTTTTATTTTTAATTTATTTTTGAAAATAATGTATATGTATATGTATATACATATGTATATACTTTTTTATTCTCTGTTTACTCTATTTAAAGCCTATATTATCCAAAAAAGAATGGCAAGGGCTAAAGCAAAGCGGTACCAGGCGAAAAGCTTAAGAGAATGGCTGTTTAAAAATTTTAAGAAATATTTAATACACAAATACCCGCTGACAAAAGCTCCCAGAAAGCCAACTACTAAAAACCAAACATCAGTAATGTTTAAATTAAGCAAACTTAATTCTGTAGCTTTTTTTAAGCCAGCACCAAAAACAATTGGAATAGAAAGCAAAAAAGAAAAACGGGCAGCCTCATTACGTTTTAAACCATAAACCATACCAGAAACAATAGTAATACCAGAACGCGACACCCCGGGTATAATAGCGCAGGCCTGTGCCAAACCAATCATAAAACTTTTAGGAAAATTAAGGCTTTTAATGTCCTTATTTTGCTTGGCATAGTTTTCTACTAAAATTAAATAAAGGCCTATAAGAGTTAGATTAATGGCTACTACTGTGGGGTTTCTAAAGTAAATTAAAACATCTTCTGCCAAATAACCAATGACTGTGGCAGGAATGGTGCCAATAATAATTAGCCAGGGTAGTTTTTTTTCATTATTAAAATTTGTTTTTTGTGTTTTACTGGAAAAGCTGGTAAAAAAATCTTTGATAATTTTTTTTAAGTCTTGAAAAAAGAAAGTTACTAAAGCCAAAAGAGTGGCTAAATGCAAAAGCACATCAAACAAAAGATCGTTGCTAAACTGAAAATCAAATAAATTATGGAGTAAAACTAAATGTCCAGAAGATGAGACAGGTAAAAATTCTGTTAAGCCCTGCAAAACTCCGGCTAAAAGTGAAATTAAAAAATCCATAAAATTTAACTACGCTTAAAAGCTTTAAGTTTAAAAATATAATAGAAAATTATTGCACTTAAGGCACCAGAGAGTATGCCACCTAAAATATCTAAAGGATAATGCACGCCAACAACTATGCGGAAAAAACCCACCAAAAAAGAGAGCAAAAACATTATTAAACCCAAGCGTTTGTTATAGAAAAAAACCACAGTGCTTAGGGCAAAAACCACAGCAGTATGGTCTGAAGGAAAAGATTTTTCCGAAAGTGGATTAACTAAAGTTAAAATATCAAGATTATAAAAGGGCCTTATTCTAAATTTAATTAAGCCAAGAATTTGGTTAACAAATAAAGAAAAAAGTGGAGCCAAGGTAAGTTGACCAAAAATAAGCCACTTTTTACGGCCTTCTATAGGCCAATCTTTGCTGACCTTGCTTTTATGCATACTAATCCACCAACCAGCAGCCAGGCCTAAAATAAAAAAGATTAAATATTTAGCACACAAAATCGCCAAATAATCAAAAAGATCTATTTTACCGGCTAAGGAATTAAGGGCTCTAAAAATTTGATAATCTAGTTCTAAGAATGCTTGCATATTTTATATTATAGCATTATTTTTGTATAAGAAAAAAATGTACATTAAAATGTACATTTTTCAAATATTGAATTTAGATAAAATTTTATTTAGATTATTCTTGTTGCATATCTGTTTCATAATTACAATCTTTGCTTGAACATTTAATTTTGTCTTTAGCGCCCTTAACCAGTAAGGCTCCACATTTAGGACATTTTAATCCCTGGCCATCTTTAGATTTTTCGTCTGGAATGGGTTCGGACCAGACTGCATATTTACACTTAGGATATCTGTTACAAGCATAAAAAGTACGGCGACTACGGGTGCGCCTGGCAACCATCTCCCCTTCTTTGCATTCAGGGCACTTAACACCTGTGCCAAAATCTATAGGCTTGGTGTTTTTGCATTGCGGAAAGCCACTGCAAGCTAAGAATTTGCCAAATCTTCCTGTTTTAATAACCATCGGTTTGCCACATTTCTCGCATTTTTCATCGGTTTGCTCATCTACAGGTTTTTCTTCTTCTACTGTTTCTTCTCCATCTTCATTCTTTTTTATAGGCTTAATGTTACGACATTTAGGAAAAGCACTGCAAGCCATAAATTTGCCATAACGTCCGGTTTTAATAAGCATAGGTGCGCCACATTTATCACATTTTTCATCAGTTTCTTCATTAACAATGTCTTTTTTATTTACTTCTTCATATTTGTTGTTAAGATTTTTCATAAAAGGCTCATAAAATTCTTTAATTATTGGCACCCATTCTTTTTCTCCGCGGGCAATTTTATCTAAATCTTCTTCCATCGTAGCTGTAAAATCGTAATCTACAATTCTGGGGAAATGTTCTACCAGCAAATCATTAACCAAGAAAGCAATTTCTTGGGGACTAAGACGATTTTTATCTTTGCGGATGTAACCGCGAGTTTCTACAGTTGAAATGGTGGGTGCATAGGTTGAAGGACGTCCAATACCTAGCTCTTCTAATGTTTTAACTAAGGTGGCCTCAGAATAACGGGCAGGCGGTTCTGTAAAATGCTGTTCAGATTTTAGTTGGTCTAAGTTTAAATTTTGACCTTCTTTTAAATCTGGCAAAATATTTTCTTTGAGTGATGCTGGATAAACTTTTAAAAAACCATCAAACTCTAAGATAGAGCCACTGCTTCTGAAAATATACTGGCTGTTTTTACCCTGAGCTTCAATGTCTAGAGTAGTAGATTTGCTTTGGGCGGGCGTCATTTGGCTAGCCAAGGCTCTTTGCCATATTAACTGATAAAGTCTGAATTGATTTTTGTTAAGATGCTTTTTAACCTCTGCGGGTTTAAAATTAATACTGGTGGGTCGAATAGCTTCGTGTGCTTCTTGAGCATTTTTACTTTTGGCGGCGAATTTTCGGGCTTCTTTGGGCAAATATTTATCTCCGTATTCTTGTTTAAGATAATCGCGAGCTTCATTTACAAAAAGCGATGAGAGATTAACTGAGTCTGTTCTCATATAGGTAATTAAACCTGTAGCGCCGCCATCTCCCATTTCAACACCCTCATACAAACTTTGTGCCAAATACATAGTTTGCTTGGAAGAAAAGCCTAACTTTTTATTAGCTTCTTGTTGCAAGGTTGAAGTAGTAAACGGTGCCAGTGGTTGGCGTTTTTGCGAACGCTTTTTAATACTTTGCACTTTATAGGTTGCTTTTTCTAAATCTTTTTCTATTTTTTCTACTTGCTTTTTGTTTTTTAAATCAAGTTTTTCTAGTTTTTTACTGTCTATTTTGTGCAAACTAGAATCAAAAATTTGCTCTTTAGCTTCTTGGGCAAAAAGCTTGGCCATAATAGACCAATATTCTTCTGATTTAAAATCTTGTATTTCTCTTTCCCTTTCAACTATTAAACGCACAACCACAGATTGAACACGCCCAGCTGAAAGTCCTTTGGCAACTTTGCGCCACAAAAACGGAGAAAGCTTGTAACCAACCAGTCTGTCTAAAATACGCCTAGCCTGCTGGGCATCGACCAAACTTAAGTTTATTTTACCTGGATTTTGCAAGGCCTCTTGCAGGGCAGTTTTGGTTATTTCATGAAAAGTTATGCGGTGGGTTTGTTCGTCTTTTTTCTTATCTGTTAATAAATACTTAAGGTGCCAAGCAATAGCTTCTCCTTCCCTATCGCTATCTGTAGCTAAATAAATTTGGTTAGTTTTAGCAGCTTCTTTTTTAAGCATGGTAACTGTGGTTTTGGCTTTGGCTGGTATTGTATATTGAGGCTCAAAATTATTATCAACATCTACACCAAGTTTTTTTTCAGGCAAATCTCTTATGTGCCCAAAAGAAGAAACCACTTTATATTCTTTACCCAAAAACTTGCCAATAGTTTTGGCTTTTGTGGGTGATTCTACAATAATTAGGTCTTTTTTTGTTGCCATAAAAACATTTTATCACAATAAATTTAAAATTAAAAAATTTTTCTTTAAAACTATAAAATTATAGTTTATATTTTTATATAGTTCATACCGCCTAAATTACGGGCACTACCCTTCATTTCCATAAGCGTTAGTGTAGCGTTTATTATGTTTGTGTCAAGCTTGGTTAATCTTTTAAGCTCATCTATATGCATGGGGTCTTGGCTTAAGTGCTGATAAACTAAAGCCTCCTCTTGGGTTTCTGGAGTTACCTTTTTAGCCTGATTAAATTCTTTAACTAAATCTAAATTAAGACCTTCCAAAATGTCTTTGGAGCTGGTGACTGGCTTAGCCCCCAACTTGATTAGTTTGTTAGTGCCGACACAATTTTTAGCATAAATAGAGCCTGGCACAGCAAAAACTTCCCTGTTCTGCTCTAGGGCAATTTTGGCAGTAAGTAAGGCGCCAGAAGACTCTGGTGCCTCTATAACTAAAGTGCCTTTGGAAAGCCCGGCTACTATGCGGTTGCGCCTAGGAAAAGTAAAACGTGTAGCTTGTGTTCCTGGAGGATATTCTGAAAAAATTAATCCACCATTATACAAAATTTTTTCAAATAAATAACGGTTATAGGAAGGATAGACACAGCTCATATTAAGCCCCGAGCCTAAAACGGCTATAGTGCGACCCTGAACAGACAAACAGCTTTCGTGCGCCAAAGCATCTATTCCCAAGGCCAAGCCTGAAACAATAACCAAACCAGAGCGCGCTAAATCTGAAGTTATGGCAGTGGCGACTTGTTTACCATATGAAGAATATTTACGCGTGCCTACCACAGCTAAGGCAAATTCATCATCTGGTGAAAACTGGCCTTTATAAAATAGCACAGGGGGTGCATCATAGATTTCTTGTAAAAGTTTTGGATAGTTGGGGTCTTTAATTGTTAAAAGAAAAATATTTTCTTGAGCTAAAGTTTCTATTTTTTCTTCAAGATTTATGTCTTGGCGCTCTACTACTATTTGTTCGGCTAATTTAGGCTCTATGCCAGCATGAATTAGTTCGTCTTGGGTGGCTTGCCAGGCTTGCTTTAATGAATTAAAATACAAATAGATACGCCTAAAACGCACAGGCCCGATGTTTGTTAAGTGCGCAAAGCCAAGCCAATATTTTAAATCTGGGTTATTTTTAAATAAATTATGCACTGAGGCTGGCATATATTTTAACTTAATTAAAGCATAAAAAAAATTTTATGAAAAATCCAGATAA
>CAYNPV010000041.1:1878-5360 GCA_964399185.1 uncultured Gammaproteobacteria bacterium | reverse complement strand
AAAGCCTTTTTCTGCCAAGTGTTTTTTAAGTTTTTCACCAAAAATTATTTCTATGTTTTTTTCTTGCAATCGCTTATTAACCTCTTTAAGCTGTAAATTTACAATTTTAGCTAAATTCTCTTTGCTTAAGCTGTGAAAAATTATAATATCATCAATACGGTTAATAAACTCTGGTTTAAAATTATTATGCACAATTTCCATGACTTGTTTTTCTGTGTCTTGGTTTAATTTTCCAGCCTCAGATTTAATTAAACTTGACCCCAAATTAGATGTCATAATAATAACTGTATTTTTAAAGTTAACAGTCCTGCCTTTGGCATCGGTTAACCTGCCTTCGTCTAAAAGTTGCAACAGTAAATTAAAAACTTCTGGATGGGCTTTTTCTATCTCATCAAATAAAATTACACTGTATGGTCTGCGTCTAACTGCTTCTGTAAGTTGCCCGCCTTCGTCATAACCAACATAACCAGGAGGAGAGCCAATTAGTCTGGCGACTGAGTGTTTTTCCATATATTCGCTCATATCAATTCTGGTTAAGGCATCTTCATCATTAAACATAAATTCAGCTAAAGCCTTAGATAGTTCGGTTTTACCCACGCCAGTTGGTCCCAAAAACAAAAACGATCCAATGGGTTTGCCTTCTTCTGAAAGCCCAGCGCGAGAACGCCTGATGGCGTTGGCAACACTCTCAATTGCTTGCTTTTGTCCAACAACTCGGTTGCTTAAAATTTCTTCCAGCAAACTTAATTTTTGGCTTTCCGTTTCAAGCATTTTGCTAACTGGAATTTTTGTCCAACGCGAAACAACTGTGGCAATATCTTCTGCTGTTACTTCTTCTTTTAAAACCGCACCATTAGCTTGGATTTTTTTCAGCTCTTTTTCTTTTTCAATAATGGTTTTTTCCAGTTCTGGAATTTTTCCATAACGGATTTCTGCTACTTTTGTTAAATCACCTTGCCTTTCAGCAATTTCTGCCTGAGCTTTTTGTTCGTCAATTTGGTTTTTGGCTCGCCTGATGGCTTGAATTATTTCTTTTTCATTTTGCCAGTGAGTTTTTAGTTTGCTATTTTTTTCTTTTAAATCTGCCAATTCTTTTTTAATTTCGTCTAAGCGTTCTCTGCCAGTAGCTGATTTTTCTTTCTTTAAAGCCGTTTGTTCAATTTCTAGTTGTTTAATGCGTCGTTCTAGTTTGTCCAATTCCTCGGGCAAAGAATCAATTGCAATTCTAAGAGCCGAGGTGGCTTCGTCAACCAAATCAATGGCTTTATCTGGCAAAAATCTATCGGTGATATAACGATTAGAAAGCTTAACCGCCGAAACCAGTGCGTCGTCTGTAATTCTCACTCCATGATGTACTTCGTATTTATCTTTAATTCCACGCAAAATTGCCAAAGCGTCTTCTTCGCTGGGTTCATCAACTATCACCGGCTGGAAACGGCGCTCTAGAGCTGCATCTTTTTCTATATATTTTTGATATTCCTTTAAGGTGGTTGCACCAATTACGTGCAACATACCTCTGGCTAAACCAGGTTTTAACATATTAGAGGCATCAACCGCGCCTTCAGCTGCCCCCGCTCCTACAATTGTGTGCAATTCATCAATAAAAAGAATAATTTTACCATCAGAACTTTCTACCTCTTTAATTACCGCCTTAAGTCTGTCTTCAAATTCTCCGCGGTGTTTGGCTCCAGCCAATAGGCCACCCACATCCAAAGATAGAATTTTTTTATTACTTAAAGTTTCCGGCACATCTTTGCCCACAATGCGTTGTGCCAAGCCTTCTACAATAGCTGTTTTACCTACCCCTGGTTCACCCAAAAGAACCGGATTGTTTTTAGTGCGCCTAGAGAGAACCTGGATTAAACGCCTGACTTCATCGTCACGGCCTACCACTGGATCTAGTTTTTCTTCTGAAGCCATGGCTGTTAAATCAACTGCATATTTTTTAAGCACCTGGTAGTGGTTTTCTGCTTCTTTAGAATCTACATTTTTATTACCGCGGATTTCTTTTAAAGCATTCTTAACCGATTTAGCATCTACCTTAATGTTCATTAAAATATTTTTAGCATCACTGTCTGTTTCTAAAATACCCAAAAGGAGGTGCTCAGAAGAAACATATTCGTCTTTCATTTCCTCGGCAATTTTATTTGCTTTTTGCAAAACACTGTTCAAATTTTGTGAAGCATAAATTTGAGTGTTGTCTCCAGATATTTTGGGCAGAGTATTAATTTTATTTTTTAGTTTTTCTACCAATGCCAAGTTGTCTACTCCAATTTTTTGTAGAATAGACATCACCAAACTCTCCTCAGCTGTAATTAGAGAGTAGAGCAGGTGTTCAGGCTCTACTGAGGGTTGATTGTTTTCTTGTGCCAAAGAAATTGCCTGTTGCAATGCTTCTCCAGCCTTAGTTGTGAGTTTGTTTGGGTCTAACATATTATTATAATTTTAAGCTTTGTTTAAAAGTCTATATTAGCACTCACACCAATAGAGTGCTAATTTTAATATAGTATAAAATTAAGCAATTGTCAAAATTTACCAGAAGCTGGTTTAATGTTAAAATTATCTAAGAGAGCAGAAACGCGCCACAACGGCTCTCTGCAAAACAAAAAAATAAATTATAAACACTTTATGAAAATCGGTGCTCATATTTCAGCCGCAGGTGGTGTGCAAAATGCACCCATAAATGCCCATAAAATTGGTTGTGAATGTTACCAATTTTTTTCGCGTTCTCCCCGAGGGGGCAAAGCACCAGAATTAAGCCAAGAGATTGTTAAAAAATTTCAATCTAATAATAAAAAATATAATTTAAACAACTATTATATTCACGCCCCATACTACATTAATTTGGCTTCATCCAATAATCGCATTTATTATGGATCTATCTCTGTTTTGCGTGAAGAACTAGAAAGGGGCACAAAACTCAAGGCTAAAGGAATGATGTTCCACCCTGGTTCTGCCAAAGATTTAGGAGGAAAGACGGCTAAACAAAAAGTAGTTAAAGGCTTAAAAGAAATTATCAAAGGCTATCAAGGCAGTTGCCAGTTGCTTATAGAAATTTCTGCCGGAGCTGGCATGGTGATTGGCGACAGTTTTAACGAAATTGGCGAGTTAATTAAAAAAACCGAAACCAAAAGCACTAAAAATATGTTGGGAGTATGTTTTGATACTGCCCATGCTTTTGCATCTGGTTATGATTTAAGAGATTCTAAAGCTGTTAAAAAAATATTTGATGAATTTGATAAACTCATCGGACTTAATCGGCTAAAACTCATCCATGTTAACGATTCCAAAACACAGCTTAACTCGCGCAAAGACCGTCACGCTAATTTGGGAGAAGGCGAAATTGGTCTTAGAGGTTTTGAGGCAATTATTAAAGAAAAAAGATTAAATAAAATAGATTTAATTTTAGAAACCCCCGGAGGCGAAGCAGATAGAAAAAAAGATATTAAAAAATTAAAACAAATTAGAGATAAAAAATAATA
>CAYNPV010000041.1:0-1778 GCA_964399185.1 uncultured Gammaproteobacteria bacterium | reverse complement strand
CTCAAAAAATGGCTCGCCAGGCAGGAGCAGAGCTGTTGAAATTTTTTAAAGATAAAAATTTAAAAATAGACAAAAAATCCAAACACGAAATTGTAACTCCGGCAGATATGGCTTCTAATAAAATAATTTTAGCCACCATTAAAAAAGAATTTCCAACTCACGGAATTCTATCTGAAGAAACCGGATATTATCAAAAAAACAGTGATTATTTATGGATAATAGATCCGCTTGATGGAACCAATAATTTTGCTATGGGTAATCCCTTGTGGGGAGTTTCTGTTGCGCTAGCCTATAAAAAAGAATTAGTTTTGGGTGTGATCAACTTACCATTTATGAAAGACCTTTTTTGGGCTCAGGTTGGGCAAGGTGCATATTTAAATAATAAGAAAATAACAGTCAGTCAAGAAAAAGGGCTAAAAACTTCACTGGCAACTTTTTGTTTTGGCTATACCCCAAAATCTATTCGCGACGGACACAAAATTAGCTTGGCTTTGCACAATAAAGCAGTTGATGCCAGACAACTTGGCTCTGCCTCCGTTGAGATGGGTTGGCTTGCGCAAGGTAAAACAGAAGCTTTTATTATGCCCAAAGTTAAGCTTTGGGACCCTGCTGCAGGAGTGGTAATTGTGCGCGAAGCAGGTGGCAAAGTCACAGATTTTAAAGGCAAAGACTGGAAGATTAATCATAAAACACTAGTTGGGAGTAATGGCAATGTTCACAATGAAGTTATGAAAATTATTAGTAAGCTTAGTTGACATACGCCTTTTTTAAAGATAGAATATAAAAAGAATTAAAGTTCTGCTTTTAATTCTTTTTAGTTTAGAAAAATTTGTTGTAGAGAGTTTTTTAGATAAATTTTGTAACGAAATATTTTTAATATAGCCTTTATATAGAGACGGCCACTGCCTTTGTGTAGTGTAAAGACGAGGCACTGCCTCGTCTATACTAAGGCACTCCAATTTAACAGAGATAATATTTCAAAAGCTGTTAATTTAAAAAATAATTTTTTTAACTATCGGGCTATGGCCTAATTGGCTAAGGCGCTTGGTTTGGGACCAAGAGATTCCGAGTTCGAGTCTCGGTAGCCCGATAGTTACAGAAATTGATATATTAATCATGAGTTTTAAAAGCATTATTATTATCATAGTTGTTATAGCATTATTTATCGGAGGTTATTTTATTTTGTTTAGTGATAAGCAAACAAAAACACCCAGTAGTAATAATGGTCAAGTGAATAATGCAGACTCAATTTATAGTGATTATGATGTTCCAGTAACTATTAGAGATATGAGCCAAGTTCCAGTAGAATATTTTTCTGGCAATTCTAGGTTTAGTTATGGAGATTGTAGAAAAGATGCAGATTGCAGTACAGGTGGATGTTCAGGTGAGCTTTGTACTTCTGAAAAAGATTTAGTAACTACTTGTGAAGAATTAAATAATGCTCCTGATATAGAAACTTACTCTTGCGGATGTATTGTTGACACCTGTGGATGGTACCTTAAAAAATAAAAAGGCAAAAATAAAAGATTAAAATTTAAATTAAAAATCTTAAATTCAGAATTACAAATGATATAAACATGTTAAATTTTAAAGATCTGGACACTTTAGGGTAGAAGCACAGAAACATTTAAAGAACCAACAAATAACAAGCAACGTAAAGTGATCGGTTTTTTAAAAATTAAAAATTTATATTTATTTCAAAAATTAAAAATTTTACCTACCTGTATCGTAGTTGAATGCGACCATTAAGAGCATTCAACGGCTATTAGACAACGAAG
>CAYNPV010000040.1:0-5440 GCA_964399185.1 uncultured Gammaproteobacteria bacterium | reverse complement strand
TTTTTAAAATTTATTTTAGAGAAAAGGCTAAAATTTAAAGCAGAAGAATCTGCTATGCTTGGGGTGCAGTTAAGTGTGCTGTGTAAAAAAAGCAATCAAAGCGGATTAACGCAAATGGCTTATGGTGATGAAGAAAGAGGTGTTTTTAAGTGGAATTTAAATTAGAATTAGCCTTAAAATATGTTATAATAAATTAAATGCAAGCAAATGATGACCAAATTTTAATCAAGACAAAAGACGGCGATTTTAAATCCGTTGATTTTAATGAACCTGGGGTTGAGGAAAAGCAACAACAAGATGTAAAAAAGGATAATCAAAGCCAGAATCAGAATAAAAAAGATCAAGCTGGTGATAATAAAGCTTTATCGGCAGAACCAATAAATAAAGACAATAATATAGTTAAAGAAGAAGCTGGTGAGGTGCGGGAGTTGGCTGAAAAACAAGATACTAAAGCAAGTAAAGCCAGGCAAGAGTTACAAAGTTTGTTAAATAGTCAGCAAGAATCTGTTAAAAGTAGCCAGGAACAGGTAAATGAAATGTTAGATAATAATAGTAAAGAAAAAAACAATATAGCTGAAGAAAAAAAGCAAGATATTAAACAAAAAAATAAGCAAAATTTTGAGCAAAAAAAAGAAATAAAAAGTGTGATGGGTGATGGAGAAAAAGAGAAAGTCAATAAATTAAATCAAGAAAACAAAAAAGTAGAAGAAAATAAAAAAAGGACTACAGATGCTGGTGAAAATGCTTTTTCTCCTATACCTGAAGAGCACACATCCAATGGTTTTTATTTTGATATAGAAGATGAAAAGGAAATAGAAAATATAAGAGATAAAAAGAGAGGCAACAGAAGAAACAAATATCAGCAAGTAATTAAAAATTTGGTAAATAAAATTATAAAAAATTTAGATTTTCAGCTACCAGAAGGGACTTTAAGCAGATTTAAGCAAACAATAGAGGCTTATTTGCGTGGAGTAATGGAAAGGATTGAGTTTGAAAATGTTTTAACTCGTAGGGCTGAAATGGGTGGATTGGGGATTGCTGAAGAAAAAGTAAAACAGGTTTTAACTCAAGCAAAAAACTATAAAGAAAGGCTTGAAAAAAACTTTGAATTGTTAGAGCAAGAGATTGAAGATGAAAAAAATAATTTTTCAGAGCAAAAAGAAAAACAAGAGAATCAAGAAAAACAAAAAAATGATCAGGCACAAAAGGATAAAAATAGTATTAATGAGTTTAGACAAAAAATGCAACAAGTACAAGCTGGAGAAGGGTTTGATTTAAAAGAAAAAAAGCCACAAGCAACTAGTGTTCAGGCAGATAAAAAACAAGCAACAGTTAATGTGGAACCCGGTGGGGAAGACGTGTCTATTAAAGAGCCAAAAAAAGAAGAATTGATACAAAAACAGACTGAAAGCCAGAAGACATCTTATAGTTCTCGTGTGCAAGGGCCGGTAGAAGAGTTGGCAAATTTTAATTTGGAAAATTTTAGAAAATTAGCAGAAAATGCCAAACAAAGTACTGATAAAATTTTAGAAAAAATTGAGTTGTTAACTAACCAGTCATATGAGAAAAGAGCAGAAGGCATAGAAGCCTGGTATAGAAGCCCTGTATATAAAATGTATTTGTCACTTGGCAGTCAAAGTATGGAGGAGGGTAAGCCCATAGAAGAGGTAATAAAAGAAAAGCAAGAAAATGCAGAAAAAACATTGAGCATGGCAGAGTTTGACGCAATTGCTGAGTTAAATAATAAATTAAATTATTAATTTTTATGAGGCAATATGTTGTGCCACAATTTATTGATGTAGAAGACAAAATTTTTGGACCAATTACGGTGCGTCAGTTTGTGATGATTGTAATTGGAATTGTAATTTTGTTTTTAACTTTTAGATTGGCCACATTTGGTTTTTTTATATTTATGTTTGTTTTGGTTGGTGGGAGTATTGCTTTGTTTGGGTTTGTTAAAATTAATGGAGCCAGGTTTCATGAATTTTTATTAAATGTTTTTTCTAGTTTAAAAAAACCAAGTCTCAGGGTCTGGCATAAAAGATTAAGTATGGACGAAATAAAGTCTTTAATGAAGGACAAAAAACCAAAAGAAGAAAAAAAACAAGAAGTAAGCAAAGAACCGTTGTCTAATACACGTTTGGCAGAGTTGTCTTTAATTTTAGATACACATGGAGCCTATAAAGGAGAAGATAATTAAATATGTCACAGAAAGAAAATAATAAAATTAAAAATCCTAAAAAAGTGCCAGCCACTCAGCAGTATTTGGACATAGAAGAAATAAGGGATGGGGTGGTTATATTGCGCGATGGAAGTTTGCGTGGTGTAATTATGGTTTCTTCGGTTAACTTTGCCCTAAAGGCAGATGAAGAACAAGAAAGCACCATTCAATCTTATGTGAGTTTTTTAAACTATCTAGAGCATCCCGTGCAAATTGTGGTTCAATCTAGAAGATTAAATATTGATAAATACATTACTCAATTAGCTGAACGTGAAAAAGAAATTAATAATGATTTGCTTAGAATGCAAATTAGTGATTATAGACAGTTTGTGACAGAGTTGGTGGAATTAGGAGAAATTATGTCGAAAAAGTTTTATGTGGTGGTTCCATATTCTCCCATGGGAGATAAACGCAAAGGTTTTATGGAGAGGGTTGGTTCGTTGTTTTCCCCCCTAACTACCATAAACTTAAAAGAAAAGAAGTTTTTTGAATTAAAGGAGGGTTTGGATAAGAGGTTAAATACTGTAGAGTCTGGTTTGGCTAATATGGGCTTAAGTACTGCCAGGCTGGATACACAGGCTTTAATTGAGTTGTATTATAATAGTTATAACCCAGAAGTTTTTGAGCAACAGGAAATGACAGATGTTAAAAATTTACAATTACAAAAAAATTAGTTGAGTAATAATTATGTTTGGAGATAAAAATAAAAAATTCATAGAAGAAAGAACAGAGGCTGAAAATTTAGCTTTTGAGCAGTCTAAAGTTGAAAAGCAAAAGCAAAAAGTAGAGGCTGAAAAAATTTATCGCGAAGGAGTGGCGAATCTAAAGGATTTAATTGCTCCTTCTGCTTTTAAAGTGTCTCCAGATCATTTAGAGTTGGGCGGTAAGTGGGTACGAACTTTGTTTGTAACTACTTACCCTCGTTATATTAGCGTCGGTTGGTTTGAGCCTATAATAGACTTTGCAGCTACGATGGATGTTTCTATGTATTTTTATCCACTTGAATCAAAGGATATTTTAAAGCAACTTAGAAATAAGGTCGGTGTTTTAGAGGCTCAACTATCAGCAGATCAGGAAAAAGGCGCCCCCAGGGACCCTATGCGCCAAACAGCACTTGGTGATATTGAGCAGTTACGTGATGACTTAACACAGGGAATTGAAAAGTTTTTTCAGTTTGGTTTATATGTAACACTTTATGCTGATGATAAGGAATCTTTGGAGAAGTTAACCAAAAAAATAGAAGATATGATAGGCACTAAAATGGTTTACACTAGGCGCGCTAATTGGCAGTCGGAACAAGGTTTTAATTCTACACTGCCTTTGGCTAATGACGAACTGGCTGTTGGTTTTAATATGCAAACCTCTCCATGTGCTTCTTCTTTTCCATTTATTTCAGCAGAGCTAACTTCTGATAATGGAATTTTATACGGAATAAATCGTCATAATAACAGTTTAATTTTGTTTGACAGGTTTTCTTTGGAAAATGCTAATTCTATGGTTTTTGCAGTTCCTGGAGCTGGTAAAAGTTATGCTATTAAGTTAGAAATTTTAAGAAGCATTATGATGGGGACAGATGTAATTGTAATTGATCCAGAGAAGGAATATCAGTACTTATCAGAAGCTGTGGGTGGATCTTATGTTAATATTTCGCTTAATTCAGAGAGTAAAATTAATCCATTTGATTTAATTAAACCTGAAGATGAAAATGTTAAAACAGCAGATGTGTTAAGATCGTCTATTATAACCTTAAAAGGTTTGGTGCGCATTATGTTTGGTAAAATAACTTCGGCGCAAGATTCTTTAATAGATACAGCCCTTAAAGAAACTTATGCTAAAAAAGATATTACTCCAGAAACAGATTTAAACGAAGTAAAAGAAATGCCGATTTTTACTGATTTTCAAGAGGTTTTGCGTGGTATGACTGGGGGAGAGGAATTGGCTAATCGTTTAGATAAATATACCCAAGGAACTTTTGCTGGTTTGCTTAATAATTATACCAATGTGGAAATGGATAATTCTATGGTAACTTTTTGTGTTAGAGATTTAGAGCCAGAGTTAAAACCAATTGGTATATATATTATTATTAACTATATTTGGAACAAGGTTAGATCTAAGATGAAAAAGAGACTTTTGGTAATTGACGAGGCGTGGTGGTTAATGCAACGCGAAGACTCTGCCAAGTTTATTTTTGCATTAGTTAAAAGATGCCGTAAATATTATTTAGGCATTACTACTATTACTCAAGACGTGAACGACTTTTTATCTTCAGACTATGGTCACGCCATTATTAATAATTCAGCTATGTATTTGCTTTTAAAGCAGAGTAAAAATGCTATAGATTTGGTTAAAGAAACGTTTAAATTAACGCAAGGCGAGGTTTATTTGCTTAATCAGGCCAGTGTGGGCGAAGGAATATTTTTTGCTGGTAAAAAACATGCAGCCATTAAAGTGGTGGCTTCTTATACAGAGGACCAATTAATAACTACTGATCCAAAACAGCTTTTGGAAATAGAAGATGCTAAAAAAGAGTTTGAAGAAAGTATGGGGCAAAGTAATCAAAATCAATAATTATGAATAAAGTAAAAATAATTTTAATAATTTTAGTTGTTGTTTTACTGGTGTTTGCGGGTGTTTTTTGGTTTATTATGCAAAATGCAGACCAAGAACCAGTAGAAGTGCCCAATGAAAATCAGGAAAATGCAACAGTGCCAACAAATAATAATCAAGCGCAAATCCCGCAAGAATCACAAGATGAGCCACAAAAAGATATATATCGTCCACAAATTAGTCAGGAAGAAAAAGAAAAATCACAGTTAAAAAAAATAGCCGCTTCTTTTGCTGAAAGATATGGTTCATATTCAAATCAGTCTGATTATGAAAATTTAGAAGATTTAATGCCTTTAATGAGCAATGGTATGCAAGCTTATACGCAAAATTTCGTGGCACGTAAAAGAGCAGAAGGGAGCAATAATAATGAGGTGTATTTTGGAGTAACAACCCGTGCTTTAAAGACAGATATCTTAAATTTTGATGCCCAGGCAGGTTTGGCTGAGTTTATGGTAAATACACAGCGTAATGAAGTTTATGGAGCAGACTTAAACAATAAAACGTATTTTAAAAAGTTAAGATTAAAAATGGTTAAAGAGGGTGGTGTGTGGAAAGTAGATCAAGTTAATTGGCAATAAGTATGCCTAATGAAAATCAAGAACAATTAAGTGA
>CAYNPV010000039.1:4331-5947 GCA_964399185.1 uncultured Gammaproteobacteria bacterium | reverse complement strand
TGTCATCCCGCACTTGATGCGGGATCCACTTCTCTTTTAAGCCTTATCTTACAGCAGTATAAATTCTTGCCTACCAGCAGGTTGGTCTGCCCACCGGCTGGCGGGTTTGCTTTCGCAGAAATGTTCAGATGTTTAGATGTTTAGCTGTTAATATGTTTAAATGTTAATATGTTCAGATGTTCAAATGTTAATATGTTTAGATGTTCAAATGTTTAAATGTTAAAATGTTTAAATGTTTAGATGTTTTTATGGCTTAATTCATATCCACACTACCAATTACCACCCCCTATCCCCGACACTTCTCACACTTACACCCCTTTGGCTTAATATAATAATTAAAATATTCACTGCCATAGTCAAAACTCAATTCTTCTCCTGCCTTAATGTTTTTCTTAGCCTGTAAATAAACATCATTATTAATAATTTCTGTCTCACAATTGGGCCGACATGAATGGTTAATATAACGGCAAATATTTTTCCGCCCACTCATATCAAGTGTAATTTTTTGGTTTATTTCAAACAAATATTTACCGCCTTTTTCATCTGCCTCTTTTGTGCTAAGCTTTTTTCCTGTAAACTTTAAAATATATTCACCTTTTTTAACTGATTCTAAAGCAAACAAACCCAAACCAGATTTACCGCGTTTAACTTTTAAATTATAATTTTTATTAACAATTTTATTTTGCATATAAAAATAATTCTATCAGATAAATTTAAATTAACAAAATGCAATTAAACAAACTTAAAACAATTCTAAAAGACGAACCACCTTTCAGACTTAAACAAATAGAGCACTCTATTTTTAATGAATTAATTGAAGACTGGAACCAAGCCAGCAACCTGCCTAAAAAACTAAAAGAAACCTTAAAACAAGAACTACCACTTCAAATTAAAAGCAACCAAACCATTTCTACCGATAAAAACACTATTAAAACTGCCCTGGAATTGGAAGACAAAAACATTATTGAATCTGTACTAATGCGACATTCTAAAAAACGCAACACTGTTTGTGTTTCCAGCCAAGTAGGTTGCCCGCTTAATTGCAAATTTTGCGCTACAGCCAAGCTGGGTTTTACTCGCAACTTAACTGCCGAAGAAATTCTACTACAAATTTTATTTTTTAACCGTTATTTAAAAAAAGAAAACCAAACAGTTACTAATGTGGTTTATATGGGCATGGGCGAACCATTCCTCAACTATCAAAACGTGCTTGAATCTATAAAAAAAATCAATAACCCTCAAATTTTCAATATTGGCGCACGCAAAATATCTATTTCAACAGTCGGCATTACTGAGGGTATTAAAAAATTAAGCCAAGAAAAAATGCAAATTAATCTGGCAATTTCTCTGCACGCGCCAAACAACATTCTCAGAAACCAGCTTATGCCACACAACACCCATGAACCACTGGAAAAACTTTTTAAGGATATTGATAATTATATTCAAAAAACAAATCGTAAAGTAATGCTTGAATATCTAATGCTTTTTAACATTAATGATTCAAAAGAACAGGCCTTAGAACTAGTTAATCTCTTAAAAAACCGACCACTTATGATGGTTAACTTAATTAAATATAACCCAACTGGAGAATTTTCTGCATCTTCCACCCAAAAAAT
>CAYNPV010000039.1:2971-4231 GCA_964399185.1 uncultured Gammaproteobacteria bacterium | reverse complement strand
CATTATATTTTTTCACAGCCCTCAACCTGCCAAAATCATTAAAAAAATTAACCTTAAAATCTGACAAGGTTTCTCCAACTATTTCTGCCGAATAAATGGCTGAACCGCGCAGACCTGCGAAAAATATTCTATCATCAACAATCTCCAGCCCAGCCGGTGCCCAGGTATCATCACTCCCAGATTGTAAAACAGGGGAGAGCATACCGTTTTTTTCTTCCTCACCTTTAACCAACGTCCAACCATAATTACCCCCTTTAACAATTAAGTTTATTTCATCAAAACCCGAATTTAAACCAGACGGCCCGTGTTCTGTAGCCCACAACCTGCCTTGGCTGTCCCAAGCCAAACCCTGAGGGTTACGATGACCATAAGAATAAACCTCGTTACCAAACGGATTGTCTTCTGGAATTGATCCGTCTTTTTTTATACGCAAAATCTTTCCAGCCAAAGAATTAATATCTTGTGCCAGGTTTTCTTTCCCAGCATCTCCAACTGTAATATAAAATAAACCATCAGGCCCAAATTCCATTCTCCCCCCATCATGATAACTCGCTCCAGGTATTTTATCTAATATAACTTCTCTCTCACTTAACCCGAGTTTTTCTTCATCAAACACATAGCGCTCAACTCTATTAATTAATCCTTCATTGCTTTGGCTGGTTAAATATAAATAAATCCATCTATTTTTTTTATACTCAGGATCCAAAGCCAACCCCAACAAACCGCCTTCACCAACGTGTGCCACACCTTCCACCTCTATTAATTTTTTACTCTCTTTGTTTAAATAAACTAAACGCCCCGGCCTTTCAGTTATAAGCATAGACCCTTCAGGCAAAAACTCTATTTCCCAAGGTATTTCTAAATCAGTTACCACTACCTCTACTTTTTTTTCACTTTTTTGATGGTCATCATTTTTATCGCTTGCTTTATTAATCATTTTCTCTAAATTCACACCTGCTTCACCTGTGCCCTTTTTTGGTTCAAAAAAATATCTTTGTATTTCACCTCTTAACAAATAAATAGCCAAGGCAAACACTAGACAAAAAAACACTAAAATTATTAATATATTTTTTTTACGCATATTATTAAAGTTAATTATTTTTTATTATAACATTTTATAGATTAAAAAAAATTAAAGCGCCTTAACTGCCCAAAAGGTACTTTCCCCTTGCTGTAGATCCCCACCTGCCGGTGGGCAGATTTGCTTTGGCAGGAATGTTAACATGTTTAAATGTTCAGATGTTTAGATGTTTAAATGTT
>CAYNPV010000039.1:0-2871 GCA_964399185.1 uncultured Gammaproteobacteria bacterium | reverse complement strand
AAATGTTAACATGTTTAAATGTTTCTATGTTCAGATGTTTAAATGTTAATATGTTTAATTGACTTTTTTCTCATTATCAACTATTATTAAATCAGTGTGTAAGTTCTATTCTTCGTAAATCGTGTTTTGTGCGTTTTTAAGAAGATTATTAAATAAGGTCGCTTACATACTTCTTAAAAATGTGAAAAATACTATTTATGAGCAACAAATTATTTGTTGGTGGCATCAGCTGGGACACAACAGAAGAAGCGCTTGCAGAAGCTTTTTCTCAAGCCGGTTCTGTTACTTCAGCCAATATCATTAAAGACAGGGAAACTGGTCGTTCAAAAGGTTTTGGTTTTGTAGAATTTGAAAACGAAGCCGACGCTGAAAAAGCCATCGAAATGTGGAACGGCAAAGAATTAGACGGAAGAACTTTAACAGTTAATGAAGCCCGCCCCCAAAAACCAAGAGAAAATTTCTAAATTTTTTCTAAAAAACACCCCAAAAACTTAGGGGTGTTTTTGATTATGTTTCCTTTTTTTTTATTTTTTTGCTAAAATTTAATCATACATTCAATTTTTCAATACCTATGCCAAAAAAATCTCAAAAAATCAAACCAACCCTGCCTAGTGGTTTTCGTGACTACCTACCCCAAGAAATGATCCTCAAACAAAAAATGATAGACACCATCCGCTCTGTTTACGAAAATTATGGTTTTGACCCTTTAGACAGCTCTATCATAGAAAAAACAGAAATTTTAACCGGAGGTGATGAGTCTTTTTCTAAAAACCTCTACAGAGTGGTTAATATCAAAGGAAATAGTACAGTCAGCACAGACAAACTTAATGAGCTGGCCCTGCGTTTTGATTTAACAGTACCCCTGGCACGCATTATGGCCACTAACACAAACCTGCCCAAACCTTTTAAACGCTACCAAATGGGATATGTTTTTCGCGGAGAAAGAGCACAAAAAGGCCGTTATCGTGGTTTTATGCAGTTTGATGCCGACACAGTAGGCTCTAACAGCATTCTCTCTGATACAGAAATGCTTTTACTCTGCCACGACACCTTACAAAAATTAGGAGTAGAAAATTTTACCTTGCACATTAATAACCGCAAACTTTTTGACGGCTTAGCAGAAGTTGCAGGTTTTAACCAAACAAATACTAAAAAACAAGCTGTCTTAAGGATTATAGACAAACTAGATAAAGTTGGCTGGAATAAAGTCGCCACCGAACTAAAAGGCAAGGAGACGGAAAGCCAAACTAAAATTCAACTCAACCAAAACCAGCTACAAACCGTAGAAAACTTTATAAAAATAAAAGGTACTGCCACCCAAATAATTTCATCTGCTGAAAAAATTTTAAAAAATTCAAAAACTGGCAAACATGGCATACAAGAACTAAAAGAACTAATTAACTATCTAAAAAATTCACACCTTAAAACAAATACTTGGCAACTCAATTTATCCATTGCACGCGGACTCGGCTACTACACCGGCACAGTTTTTGAAACATTTTTAAACGATCTACCAAGCATTGGTTCTGTTTTTTCTGGCGGACGCTATGACAATTTAATAGAAAAATTTTCTGCTAATTCATTACCAGCAGTTGGAGCCTCTATTGGACTAGACAGGCTTTTTGTTGCTCTGCAAGAACTGGACAAACTCAAGACCAAACCCACCCAAACAGAGGTTTTAATTTTAAATTTAGACCAAAATCTAACCCATGAATATCAAAAAATTGCTTTTCAACTACGCAAAAACAACATTAATACCCAAATATATCTTGGCTCCAACACCAATCTTAAAAATCAAATTAATTTTGCCCTAAAGCAACAAATTCCATATATGGTTTTTTATGGAGAAGAAGAGCACAAAAACCAATCCATAACACTCAAACACACTCCAAGCAAAAAACAAGAAACAATTAAACTAACCCAATTAAACACATATTTAAAAAAAATTAAAATTTAATCAGCTATGCAAAACAAACATCTCCTTATTCTAATTGCAGTTTTACTAATTATTGGTTCAGCCGTGGCATTTATACCTTGGCAACCAAACACACCCAATCAAAATTCTAACAATTCATCTAATACACAAACAAATATGGATAATCAAAACACTCAAGGCCAAGTAGAAGGCTCACGAGATACACAAAATCAGCCAGCCCCAGAAGAAAAATCAGAAGAAACCGCCCAAAACACTAACCCCAACATTAAGCCTGAATTTAATATACAAGTTACTAAGCAGGGAAGTGGGGAAGAAAAAACAACCAAAGGCGACACTGTAGCCATCCACTACACTGGCAAACTTGTTGATGGCACAATTTTTGATTCCAGCTACAATCGTAACCAGCCCCTAGAATTTACCTTAGGCTCCGGCCAAGTTATACCCGGTTTTGAAAAAGGCGTGCAAGATATGAGTGTGGGCGAAAAGCGCATTATCACCATCCCCCCAGAGCTTGGCTATGGCAACCAGGCTGTGGGCAATATTATTCCCGCCAACTCAACTTTAATTTTTGAAATAGAACTAGTCTCTATAAGCTAAAAACATATGGCATCTAAAAATTCCAACCCAAAAATTTTATTAGTAGAAGACGACGATAGCATTTCAGAAATGTACAAAATGAAATTTGAACGAGAAGGCTACCAAATTATTTTACTGAAAGAAGGCAAGGGAGTACTGGAAAAAATAAAACAAGAAAAACCAAACATGGTTTTGCTTGATATTATTTTGCCCCAAGAAAATGGATTTGACATTTTAGAAGAACTCAAACAAGACACATCCACTAAAAATATACCAGTTTTTATGCTCACCAACTTAGGCCAGCAAGAAGATATAGACAAAGGCAAACAACTTGGAGCCGACGGATATATAGTTAAAGC
>CAYNPV010000038.1:3299-6040 GCA_964399185.1 uncultured Gammaproteobacteria bacterium | reverse complement strand
TTTGCCCTTGTTTTTTTTGTTGAAAAATATTAAAATAAGAACAGTAGAAAAAAGTAAAAATAAGCTAAAAATATGAACAAACCGCAAAAAAATGGCCTAATTATTGTCTTAATCTTAGTTATTATTGGAGCTGGAATTTTTTATTATTATAGATATTATAAAGATGCTTCCACACCACAAGAGTCTGGTGAAAATCAGCAAATAGATGAAAGAAAAATGTTTGAATTTGAAATAAAAAATGATGATTTGTCGGACGAAATTAAAGATGAATATTTTAATCGCTTTCAACAAGCTAAGGAAAAAATTATTAATAATCCTCAGGCCTTAAATCCAAGTTCATGGGCAGAAATGGCCAGAATGAAAAAATATGTGGATGATTATGAAGGGGCAGAACAAATTTATTTATACGTCTTAGGAAAAACTCCGGATAATTATATGATGCTTGGTAATTTGGCTGATTTGTATTTAAATTATTTAAAAGATTATGAAAAAGCAGTAGAAGTTTTTTGGCGCGCTTTTGAGGGTGCAGGCAGTAATGATACAGTTAAACTTTCACATTTAAGAAGCTTGGCAGATATTTATGCTGATCAATTAGTTAACAAAAGAGAAGAGTTTGAGTCTAGAATAGATGAGATAGAAGAAAATTTTAAACAGAATGTAGATTTTTATACTTTAGTGGCTAAATATTATAGAGAAACAGAGCAATATGAAAAATCTATTGAATATTTAATAAGGGCGCAAAATATTGGGCCAAATAATCAGGCTATTCAAGATGAGATTCAGTATCTGCAGTCCAAGTTGAAGTAAAAAATTTTTAATTTAATAAGTGTTTAATATAAAAAAATATGGCAGATAATGATCAAAATTTAAAAACAGAATATAAGAAAGAAACAGAAGTAAGGCGTGAAAAATTAGAAGAAATTAAAAAGCAGGGAATAAACCCATACCCAGCTAAGTTTGATAAGCAAAATTTTGTGGAAGAAATTATTTCGGCAGATGATGGAGAAAAATTAAAAACAGCTGGAAGGTTAATGACAAAAAGAGTGATGGGTAAAATTATTTTTTGTCATATGCAAGATTTTTATGGACGAGCCCAAATTGCTTTAAAAAATGATGAAATTGCAGAAAAAGATTTTAATTTTTTTGTAGAAAATATAGATATGGCAGATTTTGTAGGGGTAGAGGGTGAAGTTTTTACTACCAAAAAAGGTGAGAAAACTTTATTAGTTAAAAATTTTAAGCTTTTAAGTAAAGCAATTTTGCCTTTGCCAGAAAAATGGCATGGTTTAAAAGATGAAGATGAAAAACTAAGAAAAAGATATTTAGATTTAATAGTTAATGAAGAAACTAAACAACTTTTTATTAAAAAAGCTAATTTTTGGCAGGCTGTTAGAGAGTTTTTAATTGAGAAAAATTTTTTAGAAGTAGAAACTCCGGTCTTGGAAACCACAACAGGTGGGGCTGATGCCAGACCCTTTGAAACTCATCATAATGCTCTTGATTTAGGTGTATATTTAAGAATTTCTATGGGCGAGTTGTGGCAGAAGCGTTTAATGGTCGGGGGCTTAGAAAAAACTTTTGAAATTGGCCGGCAGTTTCGTAACGAAGGTATGGATGCCGAGCATTTGCAGGATTATTCACAAATGGAGTTTTATTGGGCTTATGCCGACTGGAATGATGGTATGCAATTAACTGAAGAGTTAATTAAGTATGTGGCTCAAAAAACATTTGGTACCCTTGAGTTTGAAATAAAAGGACATAAAGTTAATTTGGCAGATGAATGGCAAAAATATGATTATAGAGAAGAAATTTTAAAGCGAACTGAAATTGATATAGAAAAAACATCTGTTCAAGAGGTAAAAGACAGATTAGAAGCTTTACAAGTTAAGTATGAAGATTTTGATAATTTAGAGCGGGGAGTGGACCAGCTATGGAAATATTGTCGTAGGCAAATTAGCGGTCCTGGATTTTTGGTTTATCCACCTAAATTAGTTTCGCCTTTGGCTAAAGAATCAAAAGATCGTCCTGGTTATGTGGAGCGTTATCAGCTGGTTTTAGCTGGCAGTGAATTGTGTAATGGTTATAGTGAGCTTAATGATCCAATTGATCAAGAAGAACGTTTTAAACATCAGGCAGAATTAAGGGTAGCTGGTGATGAAGAGGCACAAATGGCAGATGAAGATTTTGTGGAAGCTTTAAAACACGGCATGCCACCCACAACTGGTATGGGTTTTTCTGAAAGATTATTTGCTTTTTTGGCAGATAAGCCAATGAGGGAATGCCAAATTTTTCCATTAATGAGACCAAAAAATGACTAGAGAAGAAGCTTATAATTTATTAAAAAAATATGTAACAGACGAAAAAACATTGTTGCACAGTTTAGAGACCGAAGTTGTTATGCGTGATCTAGCAGAAAAGATGGGCGAGGACAAAGAAAAATGGGGTGTAATTGGTTTGTTGCATGACATAGATTGGGATTTAACTAAAGACGATATTAAAAATCACACCATAAAAGCCAGAGAGATTTTAGAAAATGAAGGTGTGGAAGAAGAAATAATTCAGGCAATAGAATCGCACACATATGGCAATAAAGAGTGTGGAGCTAATCCTGAGCAAGAAAGAAAAACAAATTTGGAGCACTTGTTGGCTGCGGGTGAAACTATAACTGGTTTAATTTTCGCCAGTGCTTTAATGCAACCAGATAAAAAACTGGAAAACGTTAAATTAAGTTCGCTTAAAAA
>CAYNPV010000038.1:0-3199 GCA_964399185.1 uncultured Gammaproteobacteria bacterium | reverse complement strand
AAAAATAATTAATTTATTAATTATGATTAAAGTTTCTGAACTTAAAAAAAAATATGGAAACCTGCAGGTTTTAGATAAGGTTGGTTTTGAAATTGAAAGTGGGGAAGTGGTAGGTTTGGTTGGGCCAAACGGCGCAGGTAAAACCACAACCATGCGTATTTTAACTGGTTTTTTGCCCTATGAAGAGGGAGAAGTAGAAATAAATGGTTATGATATGCAAAAAGAAAACGAAAAACTACAAGCTAAGGCACAAATTGGTTATTTGCCAGAAAATAATCCTATGTATGCTAATTTATTGGTTAAAGAATATCTGGAATATTTGTGCCAATTAAAAGAGATTGTCGAGCAAGAAAAAGAAATTAAAAGAGTGGTTAAAAGCGCTGGGTTAGAAAGTGTTTATTGGCGTCCAATAGGCGAGTTATCAAAAGGTTTCCGCCAAAGAGTTGGTTTGGCTGGCAGTATTTTGGGTGACCCCAAGGTTTTAGTTTTAGATGAGCCAACAGAGGGCTTGGACCCTAATCAGAGGGTTGATATTCGTAATTTGGTGGCAGAATTAGGTAAAAACAAAACAGTTATTATTTCTTCGCATGTTTTGTCTGAGGTGGAGCATATGTGCAGTAGAATTATGGTCATTTCGTCTGGAAAGTTGGTGGCCGATGGCAAGACAGAGGAAATTTTGTCTAAAGATTCTGATGTAAGAGTTATTGATTTAGAATTAGAGGGCAATGGAGTTAAAAGTAAAATAAAAAAAATAGTTGGTGAAGAAAATTTAATAGAAATGGAAGAAAAAGCAAATCACATCAAAATTAGGTTTAAATTTAATAAAGACAAAGAGATTCGGCCTGATATATCGCAGGCAGTGGCAGAAAATGGTTGGATAATTTGGCAACTTAAGGAATCTACAAGCCAGCTAGAAGATGTGTTTAGAGATTTAACAAAATAATTTAGATAAAAAATTAATTAAAAAAATTTAAATATGCATAAAATATTTACTATTGCTAAACGAGAATTTAAAAATTTTTTTAATGAACCACTAGCATATGTAGTGTTGGTTGTGTTTTTAGCAATAACTAATTTTTTCTATTTTAAACAAATTTTCATATTGGGGCAGGCCAGTTTAAGGCCTATGTTTTCTTTAATGCCCTGGATGTTGATGTTTTTTGTTCCAGCAGTGAGTATGGCTAGCATTGCCAAAGAAAAAGAAAGCGGGACAATAGAGCTTTTGATGACGCAAAAAATTAAATTGAGCCAGCTGGTTTGGGCTAAATTTTTATCTGTGTTTGTTTTTGTATCTTTGGCGGTTTTGTTGACTTTGGTGGCTCCGCTTAGTTTGAGTGTGGCAGGAAGTTTTGATGTTGGTTTAGTTTTTGCTGAATATTTGGGAGCAATATTTTTGGTTTCTGCCATGGTGGCGGTTGGTGTTTTTGCTTCTAGTTTGACTAAAAATCAAATTGTAGCTTTTATTTTGGGCATTGCTTTTAATTTTGTTTTTATTTTGGTTGGGCTTGAAACTGTAACTTTAAGTTTGCCAGATTTTTTGCTTGGTATTTTGCCTAAATTGGGTTATTTAGATAATTTTTATGGAATTGAAAGAGGTGTGTTAGATGTGCGTAATTTGTTGTATTTTTTGTTGTTTGGTTTGTTTTTTGTGGGTATAAGTATAGCAACTCTTTCGGTTAAATTTAACAGTAAAAAAAGCAAAAAAACTAAAAAAAATATAGTAAAAAGTGTTGTGGTTTTGGTAATTTTATTGCTGTTGGTGGGGAACAATAGTTTGTTGGCTCAAAGAATAGATTTAACCAAAAACCAAGTTTTTACTATGTCTCCGGCAACTAAAGACATATTAAAAGATTTGCAAAATAAATATAAGATAGAGTTTTTTGTGTCTAAAAATTTGCCATCTCAGTTGCTTTTGAGTTATGAAGATATTCAAGACAAATTGGCAGATTTTGCTAAATTTTCATATGGTAAGGTTGAATTGAATAAATATTATCCGGATCAAAATCCAGAACAAAAAACTCTGGCGCAACAATATGGAATTAGCCCTGTTCAGTTTAATACAATATCTGAGGATGAGTATCAAGTAAAAAATGGATATTTAGGTTTGGCTTTAACTAAAAAAACAGAAAATGAAGATTCTGCGCCACAAAGAGAGGTTATTTCTTTTTTGGGTGGTGTTGATAATTTGGAATATGAGTTGGCTTCATTTTTGTTAAAACTTGAAGGTGGAGAAAAAAAAGGTGTAGCCTTTTTGAGTGGTCATGGAGAATTAAATGAAAGTGGAGAGTTAAATGTATGGCGTAGTGAATTGTCTGGCCAGTATAATGTGTCGCAAATAAATTTAAGCGAAGATGTGGAAGATGAAGAGTCTGAGCAAAAAAATAAATTAGAGAATTATGATTTGTTAATTGTGGTTGGCGGAGAACAAAAAATTACACAAGAAGAATTGCAAAAAATTAATGAGTTTTTGCAAGCCGGTAATAAAATGTTAGTAGCACAATCTGGGGTGAGTGTTAATCCTTCAATGATGACGGCTACTACCACTAAAAGCAATATTAATGATTTGCTGAACAATTATGGTGTTCAAATAAAAAGTAATTTAGTTTATGACTTAAAGTCATATGAGAATGTTAGTTTAAGATCTGGGGTAATGAATTATGTTTTACCATATCCATTGTGGCCTGGCGCTGTTAGAGGTTCTTTTGCTGGTTTAAGCGCAGTAAAAGGGGCGGTTTTGCCTTGGCCAAGCTCTATTGAAAAAGTTGGTGAAGATAATTTTGAATATCAAAACATTTTAACTACAACAGATGCTGGTGGCGAGCAAAGAGTGGGTAATTTTAATATTAATCCTGAAAGAAATTTTAGTAATGAAAATTTGCAGAAAAGAGATTTGGTTTCTTTGGTTAATTATAGTCAAGAGGGAGGTGTTGAGTCTAAAATTATTGTAATTGGCAGTAAAGACTTTGCCACAGATTATTTTTTAAATAATTTTAAAGAAAATTATATTTTAGCCATGAATTCTGTGGAGTGGTTGTTGCAAGATGAAAAATTATCTTCTATTAGGGGTAAAAGTTTAAATTTAGCGCCTTTGGTGTTTGCTAGTCAATCTCAAAAAGATTTAATTAAGTATTTTAATATGATTGGTATGCCTTTAATTGTGGCTGTAGCAGGTGTGTTTGTTTTGTGGAGAAGGAAGAAG
>CAYNPV010000037.1:0-6275 GCA_964399185.1 uncultured Gammaproteobacteria bacterium | reverse complement strand
TTAAATTGACATTTATTATATTATATGCTAAACTTACCTTAAGCTTGAAAGTTGAAATTTCTTTTAGGCTGATTCATTGCAAAGGTCGTTTTGAATGAGTGATAACTGAGACTAAAATAGTTCCAGTTAGACGTGAAAATATGGACAAACCAACTTACCAAGATTTTGTAGAACACGTTGTCAAAAATTTAGTTGACCATCCAGACGATGTTTCAACCGAAAAAACTGTTGACGAACGTGGCGTGCTCATCACTTTAAAAATCAATCCTGAAGACATGGGTTATGTTATTGGCCGTCAAGGTCAAAACGCTCGTGCTATCCGCACTTTATTGCGTTTAGTAGGAGCCAGAAATAACGCTCGTGTAACTTTGAAGATTGAAGAACCAGAAGGTGGCTCTAGAAGAGCTCCTCGTAAAGAGGAAAGTGATGCAGACGTATCAGTAGATGATCTTAAACTCTAAAAAATCTTTATTTTGATAAAGACAAAAAGCCGTGCTAATATTTAGTTGCGGCTTTTTGTATTTTTAAATAATAAAAATTATGCAAACATTTCACATTTTAACAATTTTTCCTAATTTTTTTAATTCTTTTCTACAGGAAAGCTTAATTAAAAAAGCAATTGACAAAAAAATAATTCAAATTAAAGTCTATGATTTAAGAAAGTGGTCGTTTAATAAACACAAACAAGTAGATGATAAGCCATATGGCGGCGGGGCAGGTATGTTATTAATGGCAGAACCAATCATAAAGGCCATTCAAGACATTAAGAAACAAGTTAAAAGTAAATCAATTAAAACAATCGCTTTTACGCCTTCAGGCCGACAGTACAAACAATTCATGGCTAAAAGATATAGCCAAGAAAAACATATAATCTTAATTTGTGGCAGATATCAAGGTTTTGATGAGAGAATTGTGCCCTTTTTAGATGAAAAAATATCTGTAGGCCCATATATTTTATCTGGCGGTGAAATACCAGCCATGTTGGTTGTTGAGAGTGTCAGTCGTTTGTTGCCTGGTTATCTTAATAATCCAGATTCTTTACAAAATGAAACAAAACACTTTTCCAATAAATTGCTTAAAGAAGCTCCTCAATATACTCGGCCAGAAGTCTTACAAATAAAGGGTAAAAAATTAAGAGTACCTAAAATGCTTTTAAGTGGCGATCATAAAAAAATAGAAGACTGGAAAAAGAAAAAACAAAAGCAGGTTAAAACAATTTAGCTTGTGGATTATTTTTTGAAAAAGATAAGTTATTCAATGTTTTTATTGTGGAAAAGTATTATAAAAAAATCAAATACAATTTAAAAGGCATTATAAGGTCAGACAGGGGACTTTGACTAAAGCACAAAAATTTGCTATAATTAATATGTACAATTTAGAAGTACTTTCTACTGTATTTAACAGGCGACCGACCGCCAAACCCTTCTTACTTCTAAAAACAGCTCTTTAAAAAACAAAAATAAAAAGGTTTGTGGGTATAACTAAATAGCCACCAGCCAAAATACGGTAGATAAGCTTTTGTAAAGTCGGAAGCAAAGGCAAATAAATACAAGTTCTCTCTTGAAGAAAATCCTGGAAGTTCACTCGCCCTTGTTATTAAACACATTGTTTAATAAAAAAGGTGAGTGAGCACCAGGTCTCGAAGAGAGTACCCTGGTGCCACACAAGTTTTAATTCTTATTTATATACTTGTCAATGGCACCTTTTTTTATTGCTTTTTTTCTTGTTTATGATACAATAAATTCCAAGTTAATTATCGTAATTTTATGGAAAAAGAATTTCTAAACAAAATAAAAGATATCCTAGAAAAAGAAGCCAAACGTTTAGAGACAGAATTGGCTAAGTTTACTGAAAAAAATATTCACAACGAAGACGATTATACCGCAAAATACGAGGATTATGGAGATGATGCTGATGAAAACGCAAAAGAAGTGGCTACATATGGAGAAAGACTTGCCCTAGAGAGAACCCTAGAAAGTGAGCTTCAAGATGTTAAATCTGCCTTAAAAAGCGTAGAAGAAGGTACTTATGGAAAATGTAAGTACTGTGGCACAGAAATGAGTAAAGAAAGGTTAATGGCACGACCAACCAGCTCTTCTTGTGTTAAATGTAAAAAAGGATTTAAAGGTGAAGAATAATTTTTTTGCCATGCTTTTAAAATATTTTAACAATTCAAAACAGTTTAATCAGGTCATCTTGCTCGGGGTGACTTTTTTTATTTTAGATATTTTTTTTAAAATTTTATCTATTAAAAAAATTATACCGTATTATTTAAATAAAAATATTGCTTTTTCTATTTCTTTTTTTTCAAATAATAAAATAATATTAAATATAGTAATAATTATAATATTATTAATTATTATTTACTTAATTATAAAAAATTACAAAAAAAATAATTTATTATTTTTTTCTTTTTTTATAATTTGTTTAGGAGCTACATCCAATTTAATTGACAGGTTTTTTTTAGGTGCAATTATAGATTATATTAATTATTATTTTTTTGCTTTTAATTTGGCAGACGTATTAATTGTTTGTGGTTCTATTTTAATTATTGGTGATATTTTTAAAAATTCTAAAAAATATAAAAAAATTAAATAAAATATTTTATAAAAAATAAAAAAACGTTATTTAAATAAAATAACGCTTTTAAAAATTATTATAAATTTTTTTAATTAATAAATAAGACTATTCTTGAATATTATCGCTTAATTCTTCTGTGCTGGTCGCGTTTTCTTTTTTTTCTTCCACCCCAACCAAACACACAGCTTGCCATGGCCGGTAATGAGACTCAAAAGTCTCTTTTTTAATTTCACCGTCTTTATTAACAATAATGCGTTCAAAGCTGGCATCTGCACCAGTATGGGCACTTTCAGTGCACCTAACCTTGCCAGGCTCAATATCTGTTGTTTCTATATATTTTGTTTCACCCGGATAACGAAGATTGGTTATTTCTGGAGTTGTGGTGGTTATTTGTCTACCGTCATCTGTGCCCCAAAACTCAAAAAATAATTTATTACCTTCAATCCTTGTTTGTAAAAGCAAATGTTCAGGTGTATTGTTTACAAAACGTAAATCAGGTTTTGGGTAGTAAATGGTAGCATCAGTACCCGCTGGCTCATAATAGCTAACCCTGTAAGCATGAGATTTTCTTTCTGTAATAGGTAAACCAGCATTAACTGCTAAACGAAATGCAGTAGTAGAAATTTGGCATAAGCCCCCGCCATATTCAGGTACTGTTTCATTGCCTTTAATTACTAATTCAGGTAAGTACCCTTTTGCCGGTGTAATTTTGCCCAAATTTTCAATAATAGAAAACTCATTTTCTGGAGGAATTAAAATTCCATTCAATGTTTCTGCACCAACTTTAATGTTGTGCCTGCGATTTGCTGGAGAACCACTAAAATCCGAAGAACCAACGGCAATTAGCTTATTAATGCCCAAATGATTGGTTTTGGCTGTTATGTTTTGTGGGCTTTCTGTGTCTATGGCCAAAAAGAACTCATTGTTTAGGTTTTGAGTCACGCTTTTATAAAAATTTTGTAATGTTTTTTGCATATTAAAACTACGCCCCTCTCTTGAGGCTTGAAATTCAACCACACGTTCATTTTGTAATTTAAATTTAGCATCTTTGCTACTTTGCTCTAGTAAATATAACTTATTTTGCAAAAACTCTTCTATTTTATTTGGCTTTAAACTAATAATAACCTGCTTTTGTTTTTGGTCCCAATCAAGTTCAAGCCATTCTTGTAGTGTAGCTTGATTTATTTCCCAACTAAGCAACCTGTCTTGGGTAGAAGTTGCCTTTATTTTTATTGGAGCTAGACTTAGAGTTTTTTTAATAAGGTCTTTTTCTTTTTGTGCATCATTTACTGAAAAGTCTGGTTGTTTTAACTTTAGATCAAGCTCAATAGGAGAAAAATCTAAATTACCTAAATTTTGTTTTAATTTATCTACAGCTTTTTCGTAATCAAAAGCTAAACCAACTTTTGGTTCAGAAAAAACAGGTTGATCTGCATCAAACAAAAGAGTTGGGTTTTTGTTTTGTGTTTCAAAGTCTTTAAAATTGTTTTTTAAGATTGTTGTTATTTCTTTTTCATTTATTTTGCTAGAAACCTTTATATTAACTGGCTTAACCACCAAAGACAATCTTTCTAAATAATTTTTAACTTCAGACCCCCCTCTTCCCAATGCATAAGCCTTTTTTATTACCTCATCCAGTTCAAATTCGACCAATTCTTGGCTTAAGTCTGGATCACTGGCCAAACTTACAGGTAAAACATTTGTTTTTTTGTTTTGATAGGAAAACTCCTGGCCTTGATTGTAGAAAGCTTTAATTTTTGAGTTAAAAATTTTTTCAGCTTGATCTTTTTTTAAACCAGCCACCTTAACACCTGTAATTCTTACACCAGGAAAGAAGCTGTTTTCATATTGTTTTTGTAAATAAAAATAAAAGCCCAAGATTAAGAGAGCCAATAATAAAAAAATGGTCAAAGAAAAGTTTAACCATTTTTTTGTCTTTTCGCTAAGTTTAATTTTTAACTTAATCATTTTGTTTAACTTTAACTGCCACAGATTTACTTTTTTTTACTTTAGGTAAGGTGATGGTTAAGACCCCGTTTTTTAAAGAAGCGTCGGTTTCTTCTGAGTTAATTTCTACCGGCAAAACAATTGAGCGTGAAAAACTACCCCAATAGCATTCCTGATAGAAATAGTCGTCTTCTTTAATGCTTTCTTGCTGTTTGCGAGTTCCTCGGATAGTTATAACATCATTATCAATAGAAATGTCTATATCCTCTGGTTTAACTCCTGCAATAGTAGATTTAATTATCACACTGTCTTTTGTTTGGTAAACATCTACCGAAAGCTGGCCTTCTGCCTGATCTCTGTCCACCCACTCTTCCTTATCTTCTTTATCTATGGTTATTAAGGTGTCTTCATCTTCTTCACTTTCATTTTCTTCATTTTCTTCTTGGGGCATTTCATATAACTCCTCTTCTGTTTCTTCGTTGTTTTGTCCAGTTAATTTTCCTAAGAAATTAGTCATATTTTTATTAATTAATCACATTTAAATTATAGCAGATATAAAAATTTTTTAAAATATCCATGTACTAAGCATTTTTATGCATATTAATTAATATACCTATTGCTGCCAGCAAAACCGCCAATGAAGTACCACCATAACTAATAAAAGGTAGGGGCACACCAGTTAAAGGCAAAATATTAAGCATAGCTCCAATGTTAAACAAAGCTTGAAAACCTATCCAACCCGCTAAACCCACAGCAAAAAGTTTGGCAAATGGATCGTTTAAGTGTTTTGCGCTTTGCAGAAGTTTATAAATAAAAAAGAAAAATAAAATAATAAAACCCAGAGAAAAAACAAACCCTACTTCTTCGGCCATAATGGCAAAAATAGAATCTCCTGCCACTTCTGGTAGGTATTCAAATTTTTGCCTGGATTTTCCAAGGCCTAGGCCTGTCCAACCTCCAGAACCCACAGCAATTAATGATTGATTAACATGGTAGCTTATACCCTGTGTATCACTGGCTGGATCTAAAAAAGCCATAATACGATTAATTCTATATGGAGCCATTAAAATCATTAAACCAAATAGTAGTCCGGCAATAATTATGATAATTAAAAAATGACTCCATTTGCCCCCAGCTGCCAAAAACATAGACAGCACAATTACACTTAAAATTAGTGCCGTACCAATATCTGGTTGTAAAACAACAAGCCCAATTATTAAAGCCGAAATGACAAGCATTAAAAACGTGCCACTAAAAAAATTTTTAATTTGTGGTCCTATTTTTTTTAACCAAGCCGCCAAGTATATTATCAATCCCAATTTAGCTATTTCAGCTGGCTGAATGGTTATTATGCCTAAATTAAGCCAAGAACGGGCATTACTGTATTCAAAACCTAGTCCTGGTACAAATACTAAAACTAAAAGTAGCAAACAAAATAAAAAAATCCAAACTGCATGTTTGCGCCAAAAATTATAGTTTATTTTAGTTGCTAAGAAAAGCAAAAACAGTCCCGGCAATAACCCTTTAAGTAATTGATTTTTTAAATAAAAATACGTGTCATCAAAATTTGTGAAACCAATTACAGAACTGGCAGATGCTAGCATAATTAAACCAAACAGAATAATTAAAAATAAACTGCTTATTATTGGTGAAATCCCACCTGTATTGCTTTGTTTTTTTACCATAGATATATTTTAGCTGATTTTTAAGCAAAAAAAAAGCGCCTCGGAATAAATCCGAGGCTATTA
>CAYNPV010000036.1:0-6363 GCA_964399185.1 uncultured Gammaproteobacteria bacterium | reverse complement strand
TTCAGCTTTATTATTAAAAAATATTTTTAAAAAAAGAAGCGATCCTGTAAAAAGACCACTTCTATTATGACAAATATTAAAAAAATAATCAAGTATTGTTTTAAATTCTAGTTTCTTTCAATCTTTTCTTGTAATTTCTTAAAAAATAAAGCTTGGCTCGCCTAACTTTGGCCTGTTTAATGGGTTCTATTTCTTTAACTAAAGGAGAATGGATGGGAAAAATCTTTTCTACACCTACGCCATTAGAAATTTTTCTAACAGTTATTGTGCCCGATTCTGTTCTTGGTTTTTTAACAGCCAAAACCAAACCCTCAAAAACCTGGATACGCTCTCTTTCTTTGCCTTTGGCATCAACATCTTTAATTAGTTCATGCACTTTAACTGTCATGCCTGGCTTTACATCTTGTTTATTAAACTTTGTTTTTTCTTTTTTACCCTCTTCCTTTGCTTTTGTGGCTGAATCTTGGGTCTTTTTCTCTTCATCACTTTCTGTTGGTGCAGCTTCTTTTGTTGAATTTGGATCTTGGCTTTCTTCTTTTGCAGAAGCTGGTTGTTCTTTTTTTTCTTCTTTTTCTTGTGTTTTTTCTTCCTCTACCTTAGAGTCTGAAGCTTGTTTTGGTTCTTTTTGAGTTGTATCTTTTTGTTCTTCTGACATAAAATTATTAATTCACTTGGTTATTAATTTAGCACTTTTACAAAAACAAGTCAAGTTAAGGACTTTTTTGTTATCTTTTTAATGTTTATGTTTTTAGATAATTATTTTATTTTTTTTCTAACTCAAAATTAATTATATTTAATACTTGTGTAATAGTTTTTTCTAATTGGTTATTTTTATTTTCTACCTGATAAGTATATTGCGGGGCCATTTTTAATTCTTCTTGCATGGTTTTAAGTCTTGTTTTTAATTCTGTTTCAGATAAATTGCTACGTGACTCAATTCTGTGTTTTAATTCTTTACCAGATGGGGATTTGATAAAAATAGAAATTATTTTTTTTGAATTAAATATTTTTTTATAATAAACAAAACCTTTAACATCTATAACAAACAAAGGGATTTTGTTTTGGGCATGAATTCTCTGCACCTCGCTTTTATAAGTTCCATAATAAAAATTATGTGTTTGCGTATGCTCTATAAATTTATCCTGATTAGTTTTTTGTAAAAATTCATCTTGGCTTAAAAAATAATAATCCTTGCCGTGAACCTCACCCGCGCGAGGCTGGCGCGTAGTGCAAGTTATAACTTTAGATATTTTTTGATTGCTAGACAATAAACCTTGAACTACAGAGTTTTTACCAGAACCAGAGGGACCAGAAATTATAATAATTTTATCTTGCATATTTTTTTAAAGTTCTTGTAGATTGTTTAAGATATTTTTTAAATTATGAGGAATATCAATTTGAAAACTTTGTTTTTTATAATTTAAATCAAAAAATGACAATTCTGTAGAGACTAAAAAAATTCTATCAATTTCTATTTTTTGTTTTTCTTGTTTTAAATTTCTAGTGGCATACAAGCCATCCCCAACTAAAGAGTGCCCAATACTTTTAAAATGAACTCTAATTTGATGTGTCCTACCTGTTTTAAGGTGGATTTTAAGTAGTGAATAATTTTGATAATACTTTAAAACTTGATATTGGGTAATAGCAGGTCGCAATTTTACATTTTGGTCTTGTAAATTATCTGTACGCGCAGTCATTAAACCGGTTGTGGAAGACCTAGCCAAGGGGCGTTTAATTTCTCCTTGTATGGGCTCTACAAAACCATACGCCAAAGCTGTATATATTTTTTTTATTTGTCGCCCCTTAAACTGTTGTTTTAAAAAATCAAACATAAGCTGGGTTTTGGCCATAACCATTAAACCAGAGACATTCCTGTCCAAACGATGCACAATTCCAGGACGCCCTGAACCATATTTATTTTCCCTATCATATACATTTTTTGTTTGAGGATATTTATCCACTAACCAGTCAGAAAGCGTTTGTTCTGGATTGGTTTTATCTCTATGGACTAAAACACCAGCTGGTTTATCAATAATAATGTAATCGGGTTGATCGGAAATTATTTCTATTTCTTTTAAAAGTGGGCTAGGATGTATTTGCTGTGACTCGCTGTCTTTTTTTAGGTCTTTATTAATTTTTATAACGTCGTTTTCTTTTAAAAAATAATGGGAGGATTTTTGACTATTATTTACCAAAACAACACCTTCTTTAATTTTTTTTTGCAAACTAGTTCGGGATAAATTGGGGTACTTTTGGCGTAAAAAATTATCTAGACGTATTTCAGTCTCTTCTTTTTTTATAATTATTTCCTGCATAAAAAACAAAAACACAGATAAAAACTGCGCTTATTATAATAATAAGTTATCAAAAAATTCATGTTATATTGTTTAAGATTCTTCTTCTGACTGATTTGAGTTTTCTTCTGTTTCTGCCGGAGCTTCTTGAGCTGTTTTTTTCTTGAGTGCATCTTTTAGAGTCTTGCCGGCTTTAAATTTTGGCACAGTTACGGCAGGGATTTGAATACGCTCAGATGGATTTTGCGGATCCACTCCCATTCTGGCCGATCTAAACTTGGCCGACCATGTGCCAAAACCTGTAAGCGTGACTTCCTTGTTTTGCTGTAAATTTTCTATAACAACATCTTCAAAAGTGTTCATTACTTTTTCTACATCTGCATGATCTACTCCAGACTTTTCAGCAATCAGATTTAGAAGTTCAATTTTGTTCATATTCTTATGAATAAAATTATTTTAATTGTTAAACCTTTTGTTTGCGTTTTATTCTTTTTATTTTAGTAGCTTTATTGCTATTTTTGGCAAATTCAACCAGAACGGAGTTGAATACAACCTGACCTGTTTCTATTAATTCGTGACGGGTACTAGTTTGGCTTAAAAATTTTTCTATAATAATGTCTTTATTAACCCCTAAAACTGAATCTTCGGGGCCAACCATTCCTACGTCGGTTATATAGGCTGTGCCTTTGGGCAAAATAGTTTCGTCAGCTGTTGAAATGTGGGTATGTGTGCCAAGAATTGCGCTGGCCCTGCCATCTGCAAACCAACCAAAGGCTACTTTTTCTGAGGTAGCTTCTGCATGAAAATCTACTATTAATATATCACTTTTCTTTAATTTTAACAATTTGTATATTTGATTAAACTTCCTAAAAGGGCAATCAAAATCTTCATTAAAAAAAACCCTACCAAGCAAGTTTATGACAACCAAACGGCGTTTATTAACCTTAAGGTCTAAATATTCTTTACCTGCCAAACCTGGTGGGTAATTGGCTGGACGCAAAATGTTGTAATGTGGGTCATCTAAAATTTCTTGATATCCACCTTTTTTAGTAATGTGATTACCAGAAGTAAAAACATCAATACCAGCATTTTTCATCTGATCTAGGCTTTTGCGATTAACCCCTTTGCCGTGAGCCAAATTTTCTGCGTTGGCCACAACCAAGTCTGGCTTATGAGTTTTTATAAGTTTGGGTAAAATTTTTTCTACAGCTTGCCGGCTAATTTTTCCAACAATGTCACCGATAAAAAGTATCTTCATATAATTGTGTGTTTAAAAAAATTTTAGGGTTGATCTTATACTGATTTTAGCATAACCTATTTTACATCTAAATTCAAATTAAAAAGCCCAAATTAATGGGCTTTTTTAATTGAATTTATATTAAACTAGTCAATATTTTTAACGGGCATATTCTATAACACGGGTTTCTCTAATAACATTAACTTTAATTTCCCCAGGATATTTTAATTCTTGTTCTATTTTATTTGCAATATCACGGGCTAATTTTTTAGAAGTATAATCATCAACCTCTTCAGGCTGAACAAAAACACGCACTTCCCTGCCCGCCTGAATAGCATAGGCCTTTTCTACACCCTCAAAACTCTTAGCAGTATCTTCTAATTCGCTTAAGCGTTTAATATAGTTTTCGTAAGAATCTTTACGAGCACCTAAACGTGCACCAGAAATTGCATCAGCCACCTTAACAATGGCACCAACCAAGCTTTCGGGGTGGTCTTCGTGGTGTTCTATTGAAATGCGGGCAATTTCTTCTGAAAACCCATATTTCTTTAAAATATTATACCCGATTTCTGTGTGAGTACCTTCTATTTCATGGTCAACTGCTTTGCCAATATCATGCAAAAGACCGCCTTTTTTAGCCAGACTTGGGCTGGCTCCCAATTCTTCGGCTAACAAGCCTGAAATATGAGCCACTTCTATGGTGTGTTGTAAAACATTTTGTCCATATGAAGTTCTAAACTTAAGCCTACCTAAAATTTGAACGATTTTTGGATCAAGACCAGCTACTCCCACTTCGTAAGCGGCATCTTCTCCGGCTTTTTTGATTTCAAGAGCCAGTTCTTTTTTAACACTATCTATGGTTTCTTCTATGCGACCAGGATGAATGCGCCCATCACTAATTAATTTTTCTAATGTCATCTTGGCTACTTGCCTGCGAATTGGTGAAAAAGCAGAAACTAAAATAGCCCCGGGCGTATCATCAACCACAATTTCTACCCCTAATAAATTTTCCAAGGTTTTAATATTGCGACCTTCACGACCAATAATACGGCCTTTCATTTCATCGGAAGGTAAATTAATAGTAGAGCTGGTGGTTTCTGCCGCATGGCTGGAAGCACAACGTTCTATTGCCAAAGTTAACATTTCTTTAGCTTTAGCATCTACCTCAGCTTGGGTTTGGTCTTCTACTTTTTTAATACGTGAATAAAGCTCATCTTTAATTTCGTTTTCTGTTTTGCTAAGCAAAATTTCTTTGGCCTCTTCTTTATTCATACCAGCAATTTGCTGAAGTTTTTCTACTTGATCTTCTTTAATCTTTAAAATTTCTTGCTTAGTAGCTTCTAGTTTTTCAGCCTTATCTAAAAGCATCTGCTTTTTGTCTTCAAATTCTAAAAGCTTTTTATCAAACATTGATTCTCTTTTTTCCAGTCTTTTTTGCAAATTTCTAGTTTCTTGACGCCTTTCACGTTCTTCTTTCTTAGCTTCTTCAATAACATTTAATGCTTTATCTTTGGCTTTTATTAAAAGATCTTTTTCTTTGGCTTTGGCTTCTTCTAGAATTTTTTGCACTTTATATTCTGCGTTTTCAGTTAAACGTCTGGCAAAGAAAAGTCTAAACCAGTATCCTAAAAGTAAACCAAGCGCCAAACCTATAAATGCATACAACATAAAAACTCCTCAAAACTCTGAAACGTATGCTTGTTTCGCGCTGAGGAGCTTATTTATATATATTTATTATCTTTTTTTAGCAAATTACAAAACTTTTTCTTGCTGATTACCTGGCAAAATTCTATACACTTTCGTGTAGTTGTTCATTAAATTAATTTTTTTCACGTTTTTATTTATTTAGCTAATGTTAGATAAAAATTATTATGCTCCTCAAAGAAATTATCTTATCGTTTCAGATTTAAATATTAATTTTTACATTTTTATTCTAACATTAAATTTTATTTTTGGCAACTGAGGATAAATTAATTTTAAAAAAAACTTTTTTTAAGCTATAATTAAACTAAATTAAATTTTTTTTATGTTTTCTGAACAAAACCCAAGCTCAAACCAAAATGAAACTCAAAATTCAAAACTAGAAACAATGCCAGCTGTTTCTGAACAAAAAGAACAAAACCAAACACAACCAGCAAACACTGAAAACCCAGACTTTAAACAAAAAAAGGGAGGGGTACTCAAAAAAATATTGCTTATTGTCTTAGGTGTTTTAGTTGCAGGTGGGGTTGCCTTTGGTGGTTGGTGGGCATATGACAACTATATTGCCAATTCTCCTGTTAAAATTTTAGGCCAAATGTTTGAAAAAACCTTGCAAATTAAAAGTGGGGCGATTGATGGCTTTTTAAATGTAAAAATAACAACCGAGGATTCATTAAAAAACTCGGACGATATGTCTATGCTAAAAGATTTAATGGACGAATCTGGTGACTTAAATTTTAAAATAAATTTTAGCTCACTTATAGATGCAAGAAATAAAGAAAAAACAAAATCTGATAACAATGTTTCAATAAACTTGGGCCAAGAGATGGGTGAAATTGATCTAGACTTTATTAATATTAATGAAAATTTATTCATAAAAATAAACAAAATGATAAATCCTGTAAAAGATCTGATTGGTGATAAAAAAATTACTGGCCAATGGGTAGTTATTAAAAATATAAATAAACATATAGACTCTGTATCTAAATTGCCTCAAAAAGAAAACCAACGATTGCTAAATGTAATAAAAGAAAACGCAAAAGATATTTTTATTATGAAAAAAGACCATGGGATAGAAAAAATAAATAATACAGAAGTTTATCATTATACAATTGCAATTAATAAAGATAA
>CAYNPV010000035.1:2238-6574 GCA_964399185.1 uncultured Gammaproteobacteria bacterium | reverse complement strand
ACATTTCCATCTTTCACAAACAAAGTATCATCAACTGCTAAATGATCAGTAACTGTTGCATAAGAAAAACCAGCATCCGTAGCCACAAAAGTGTCTAAATCTAAAGTTGTTGTGTTGTTCCAAAAATATTCTTCACTACTGGTTGCCCATTGCCAAGCTAAAGAACTTGTGGCAATTGAACCACCCGGGAAAGTTAAATTATTAGTCACGGTTAAATTATCAATCACTGAAGATGAAGCATTTAAATTAGATATTCTGGCGTCGGCAATTATAGAAAGACCATCCAAAGTTGACGTGCTCTTAACAGTTAAAATATCAACATTGGTAGAAGTTGAATTAAGCACTGGAATTCTGGCATCAGCAAATATGCTTGTACCAGTGGCATAAATCCCTCCGGCTACTGTCAATTTTTCTCCATAGGTCCCACCTGGGGTTGTGGTGGCAATACCGACAGCACCAGTTATATTATTAACAAATAATCTGGGCAAACCATCTGCATCTTGTACAGAAAAATTACCCGCAATAGTTGTTGTGGCCAAGTTAGCCTCTGGTGTTCCGTGTGCCAACCAATAAGCAGCGGTTGTAGTAGACCAAGACTCAATACCTGTTAAATAACTACCATCACCATAAACATAACCATCTACTGTTAAATCTCCAGCTACATAACTACTACCAGTTGTGGTGGCATTACCACTAACATTTAAATTCCCATTTATGTTTACTCCAGCATTTACAGTTAACAGACTATCAAAAGTAGCGGCTCCATGAACGCTTAAAGTGTTAAGGCTAGTATTACCAGTTACATCTAACTCTCCAGCAGATAAATACCTAGTAGCAAAACTAGAACCAGCTCCATCACCTGCAGAACTTCCTGGTGTGCCCACATTGTAAACATTGGTCACGTAAGTATTACCCCCTGCTGGGCCGGCAGGACCTTGCGGACCTTGCTCTCCGCGAGGGCCCCTTTCACCTTGTGCTCCCCTCTCACCTTTTTCTCCTTTTTCACCTTTGACCACAAGCACCTCATTGCCCTTTTCATTTACAACTTTATTTTCTTCATAAAAATTTTGTTCTAAATTACCAATTTCATAAATAACTTTTTTGTTCTGGTTTTGTTTAGCCAAATTGTGCATTAACTCTTGTTCACGATATTGGTCTTCACGCCAACCATCTGTTATACCAAACCACTTAATACCTAAAGAATTGCTCACATATTTAAAGCCATACACAATTTTATTTCCCGCTTGGTTAACAGAATTAAATATTTTATTGCTAACAAAATCCTTACTAACACTAAAAGCTTTAACAACTTTTCTGCCCACATTTCTAAAAGAGTCGGCAACAGAATTATCAACAGAACCATATGAAACTTTACTGGCAAAATTTAAATTATGTTTAACAGTTGTGCTGTGATTTAAATCTTCATTGTTCAAACTTGCATCAAACAAACCCACCGGAACAAAAGAAATTTTTTCTACAACAGCAGAGCCCGCTTTAAACAAAGATTGAAAATTAGACTTATCAAAAGCCAAGTTAAAAGAAACAACAAAATTTTTATTTTGCTTTTCTGATTCATTTTTTTGTTTTTTACTAACAATAAATTCTGAAACATCCTTGGCTAAAGTGGAAAATTTAACTTCACCCAAAACATTGCTATATTTTTTCTCAACAGCTAAAAGTGAATCTTGAACACCAGCCACCTCTCCAATAGAATATTTTGGCAAGCTTGAATCAAAGGCAAGAGTAACTTTTTTACTTTCCCTTTCAACTGTCTCAAAAAAATTGTTTACCACATATTTCTGAGAAGCAAAAACATCAACAAACCCAACAGCTATTTTTTTTGCACCTTTATTAAGTTGCCTAGTAAGGCTGTCAGAAAAAATTGCCAACTCACCAGCAAACAAAACATTAGCAAAAATTAAAAATGCAATAACAAAAAACAAAGTAGCACTTGCGGTTTTTACCACAAGTTTTTTAGCAGACATTTTTCTAAAAGCGAAACCAGCTCTTTTAACTGGTGCACTAGGTAAAAAATTAATTATACCTGCAGTAAATAAACTCCCTAATAACTTAGCACCTAACTTAATTATTATTTTTACTTTATATATATAATAAGCGAAAAAATTTTTCACCCCTGAAAACAATGCAAAAAAAGCACCTGACAAACCCATTTGCCAAATGCTTTTCTTGATTTTTTTAATATTTTTAGCATCACCAAAAAGCTTGCCCTTTACGTTCCCGCTTTTCTCTTCACTGTGTTCCCTCACGTAGTCCTCCAGCCATTCAGGCTTAGTAAACCAATTACGACCAAACTTTTCACTACGCAAAAAACCTCGCCTAGCAAGCAAGGATAAATATTCCTGAGAATATGAACACTTTTTAGCTGCTTCAGCTAAAGAAATAAAACCTAATTTTCTGGCTTTATCTTTTTGACTAACTTTAGATGTTTTAGTGTTCTTATTCTCTGCTGATTTGTTCCAATCAGAGTCAACGAGCATGGAGGTAACGACTTAACAAAAAGCATTTTTTGTGCTATAATTAAGTCACAATTCAATACAAAAACCCGCTCGGATAAAATAAAAATTAAATTTGCGCTTTTCTATTTTTATTTTATTAATTGCACCGCGTGGGTTTTTTTATTTATATTAATTAAATTAATTAATAAAAAAATAATAAATAAATAAAAAAAAATAAATAAAAAATAAATAAATTATTAATTAAAACACTCAAACAAAGCCATATACATTAAAAAACAACAATAAAAATAATTTATTTTAATAATATTTTTTTTAAAAAGATCTATTAAAGCTTTAACCTGCTACTAAAAAAGCATCTTTTACTATCCACTAAATAACTTCACAAATAAATTTTAATTTAAGATAACTTACGGCTTTGAAAAAAGATTAACCACAAATCTTTTTTCTTTTTTAGTTACAACGATATTTACCTATGTATCGGATTGAGTAATATCGTATCTTCACTATTAAGTATACACCCAAAAAAGGTTTTAGTCAATGTAATTAATATCCGATAATGACTAAATATTCATAACCCAATCACACCCTAAAAGCACCCAACTAAAAAACTTAATATAAAAAGCCTAAGCATTAATATAGAACGCTATAAGATAAACAAAAAAATATCGGATAAGTTTAAATTAATCCGATAATAAAATTTTACACAAATTAAACTTTAAAAAAAACACATTTGTCCACACCAAAAAAACAGTAAGAAATAGAAATTTAAAATAAGTTTTCCACAACATCCGATAATATAATAATCCATATCGGATATGCTTTACTTAAAAAAGCAGACTCACATTTAGAAGAAATGCGCCCTAAAATCATACCAAAAATAACGCCACGAAAGACTCAAAACAAAATTACTTATACTTCAAAACAAAAAAAGTATTAAAAAAATAATCAATAAAATAAAGAATAATAATTATTATTTTTTGAGTATTTTTTAACATTAATTTTTAACTTAATAAAAAAACAATTAAATTAATTAAAAAAAATAAAAAAAATAATAAATAATAATAAATTTAAAAAAATATTTATTTTTATTTAAAAATAATAAAAAATATATTTAAATTAATAATTATTATTTAATTTAAATAAATAAAAATATTTAATAATTAATATATATATATATATATATATATTTAATTCTTTTTAAGATATTATATAAAGATTCACCGTGGTGCGTCTCTATAATATGTATATCTAATTCTATATTTAAATGTTTACACCTTGATATGTTTAGATGCTTAAATATTTAGATACATGAATGTTAAAATGTTTAAATATTTATTTTTTATCATCCCCTAATTACAAATCATTAATCACCATCTTTTATTTAAATTAAAAAAACTCCGCTATTTTAAAGCGAAGCTTTTTATTATTTAAAAAAATGTTTTTACTGACCACTATAATTTAATATTGCTCTTACTATTTTAGAATCATTTTGTAAATCTTCTATAAACATTATTTGCTCTTTATTTAGTCTCATTCTATCTGTTGGCTTATGCAGTTCTGTTCCTAGTTTTATAAGTGAAACATCTTTCTTTTGCTCATTAAAATTATTTTCACCCTGATGCAATGATCCTTTTTCTTTCATATAAAAAATATTTTCTAAAAAAACTGTGTCCTCTGTCTCCCCCACCACCTTACCAAAATATATTTGTCCATCACTTAAAAAAACAGCTTGCCAGTCTTCCTCGTTTACAGACATCCCCCCACTACCAGAAATTTTTATTCCATTATTTGCCCGGCTTGTATAGAGCACATATAAAACAACTACCAAAACCAAAATTAAAATTAACACAACTATCAAG
>CAYNPV010000035.1:0-2138 GCA_964399185.1 uncultured Gammaproteobacteria bacterium | reverse complement strand
CCAGACTTATCATTCTCTTCTGGAATCTCTGCCACCACAGCTTCAGTAGTTAAAATTAACGAAGCAATAGAAGCTGCATTTTGCAAAGCAGAACGGGTAACTTTAGTTGGATCTATTATTCCGCTTTTAACTAAATCTTCATATTTATTTGTAGCAGCATTATAACCCAAATTGTCTTTATGTTTTTTAACCTCATCTACAACCACCGAACCATCTTTACCTGCATTTACTGCAATTTGTCTTACTGGTTCTTCCAAAGCTTTTCTTAAAATATCAACTCCAATTTTTTCTCCTTCTTCTACCTCTACAGCTTCAAGAGAATCCAAAGATCTTAATAATGCTACACCACCACCAACCACAATTCCTTCTTCCACTGCAGCCCTAGTAGCTGCCAAAGCGTCTTCTATGCGATGCTTTTTCTCTTTCATTTCTGTTTCAGTAGCAGCACCAACTTTAATTACAGCCACACCTCCAGCTAATTTTGCCAAACGTTCTTGCAATTTTTCACGATCAAAATCAGAATTAACATTTTCTATTTGTTGTTTAATTTGTTCCACACGTTGTTTAATTTGCTCTGCCTCTCCATCACCCTCTACTATGGTTGTATTGTCTTTAGTAGCTACAATTTTTCTAGCCTGACCCAAATCATTTAAATCTACGTCTTCTAATTTTAAACCCACTTCTTCAGAAATTACTCTGGCTCCTGTTAAAACAGCTATATCATTTAACATTTCTTTCTTACGATCACCAAAACCAGGAGCTTTAACAGCCAAAGTGTTAAAGTTTCCTTGTAGCTTATTTAAAACCAAAGTAGTTAAAGCTACGCCTTCTATTTCATCGGCAACTACCACTAAATCCTTTTTACCTGCTTGTAATAATTTTTCCAAAATTGGTCTTATTTCTTCTACAGAAGAAATTTTCTTATCAGTAACTAAAATATATGGACTTTCCATTACAGCTTCCATACGGCTACTATCCGAAACCATATATGGAGAAACATAACCTTCATCAAATTGCATACCTTCCACAACCTCTTTTTTCAAACCAAACTCTTGAGATTCTTCTACCTGCACCACACCGTCATTGCCCACCTCTTCAATAGCTTCGGCAATTAAATTTCCAATTTCTTTATCATTAGCAGAAATAGAAGCAACTTGAGCAATTTCTTCTTTACCATTAACGGGCTGTGAAATTTTTTCTTTTAATTCTGCCACAATTTTCTCTACACCTTTTTCAATTCCGCGCCTAATTGCCACTGGATCTGCGCCAGCTGCTACATTTTTTATACCTTGAGCAATAATAGATTGAGCCAAAACAGTGGCCGTGGTTGTTCCATCTCCAGCCACATCATTTGTTTTACTGGCCACCTCTTTTACTAATTCAGCCCCCAAATTTTCATATTTATCTTTTAACTCAATTTCCTTAGCCACTGAAACACCATCTTTAGTAATAGTTGGAGAACCAAAAGACTCACCCAAAACCACGTTTCTGCCTTTAGGGCCCAAAGTTACTTTTACAGCATTAGCTAATTTATCTACGCCAGATTTAAGTGCTTGGCGAGCATCTTCATTAAAAATAATATCTTTTGCCATATTATATTTTCTTTAACTTAATGTTAATCAATTAACATTAAGAATGTTAATTATTATTTATTCTACAACAGCCACCACATTAGACTCTGCTACTACTAAATATTCTTCGCCATCAATTTTAACCTCTTCTGTGGTGTATTTTTTAAACATAATTTTGTCTCCGACCTTGACATTCATAGGTAAACGATTGCCATTTTCCAAGACTCTGCCTGGTCCAACGGCCACTACTTCGCCTTTTTCTGGCATTTTATCTTTACCCTCTTCTGGAACCACAATTCCAGAATTTTTTTCCTCTTCTTTTTGAGGTTTAACAATCAAGTTATCACCTAAAGGTTTTAGATTCATATGTATCCATCTTTTTTTAGACAGTTCCACCAAAAGTGGATCAACTGCTAAAAAATTATTATTATCTTTAAATATATTATCATCTCTAGCACTCTATAGTCAAGAGTGCTAAAAAGTCTTACTAATAATATATTTTAAAACAAAAAAAGCCCCTGTCAAGAGCTGAAGTCTGGATTCCCGCCTATCGGCGGGCAGGCCTGC
>CAYNPV010000034.1:0-6964 GCA_964399185.1 uncultured Gammaproteobacteria bacterium | reverse complement strand
TTAGTTTTTTTAGTCTTGGCTGGAATATATTCTACATATAATCAGTCGCAAACAGAAGAGCCTAAAGAGGTTGGTTTAAGCCAGGTGGTGGAGAAAATTAATAATGAAGAAGTGCAGACAATAAGGGTGGAGGGTAATCAGCTGAAGATAGAGTTAAAGGATGGGCAAAAGCTTGAGGCTGTTAAAGAACAAAGTGAATCTTTATCTACTTTGCTTGATAATTATGGTGTTGAACCACAAAAAATTACTAAGATAGATGTTAAGGTGGAAAAAGAATCTGGTTTTGAGTATTGGATGAGTATTTTATTGCCATTTTTAATTCCATTAATTTTTATTTTAGGTTTTGTGTTTTTACTTTCACGACAAGTAAACAATGTTAATAGCAAGGCTATGAATTTTGGTCAAAGTAATGCTGATGATTCTGTAAAAAAAGACGGATCTAAAAAACCTAAAACCACTTTTAGCGATGTGGCTGGGGCAAAAGAGGCTAAAAATGAACTGCAAGAGGTGGTGGAATTTTTAAAGAACCCAAAAAAGTTTAGTGAGTTGGGAGCAAAAATTCCTAAAGGTATTTTGTTGGTTGGTTCTCCTGGTACAGGAAAAACATTAATGGCCAGAGCTGTTTCTGGAGAAGCAGGTGTGCCGTTTTTTCATGTGTCTGGTTCGGAGTTTGTGGAAATGTTTGTGGGTGTGGGAGCCAGCAGAGTAAGAAGTTTATTTCAGAAAGCCAAGAAAAATGCACCGTGTATTGTTTTTGTAGATGAGTTAGATGCAATTGGTAGACAAAGGGGGGCTGGTCTTGGTGGTTCGCATGATGAGCGGGAGCAAACTTTGAATCAAATTTTAACAGAAATGGATGGTTTTGAGCCAAATTCTGGGGTGATTGTTTTGGCAGCTACAAACAGGCCTGATGTGCTTGATAAGGCGCTTTTAAGGCCTGGTCGTTTTGATAGACAGGTAATGGTTGATTTGCCGGATATTAATGAGCGTTTAGAGATTTTAAAAATTCATGCCAAAAATAAACCAATGGAGAAAAATATAAATTTGCAAAGAATAGCTGCCAGAACACCTGGTTTTTCTGGCGCAGATTTGGCTAATTTAATGAATGAGGCGGCCATTCTAACTGCAAAAAGAAATGGTAAAAAAATTAAAAACGAAGATGTTTTTGAAAGTATAGAAAAAGTAATGATGGGTCCAGAGAGAAAGTCTCGCGTGGTAACTGAACATGAAAAAGAGGTTTTGGCTTATCATGAGGCAGGCCATGCTTTGGTGGCTCATGAATTACCTAATACAGATCCAGTACAAAAAGTGTCTATAATTTCCAGAGGACACGCAGGGGGGTATACTTTAAAGGTTCCTGAAAGAGATAAACTTTTAGAAACCAAGGCTGAATTTTTGTCTGAGTTGGCTGTTTTGTTGGGGGGTAGAGTGACAGAAGAAGTTAAATATGGTGAAAATAATGTAACTACAGGTGCGTCATCAGATTTAAGGCGTGCCACTAAGATTGCACGAAAATTAGTAACAGAATACGGAATGAGTGCCAAACTGGGCCCAAGAACTTTTGGTGAGAAAGAAGAGCTTGTTTTTTTGGGTAGAGAAATTTCTGAGCAAAGAGATTATTCAGAGAAAATTGCCGAAGGTATTGATGAGGAAGTTTCTAAAATTATTACTAGCGCATATAGGCAGGCTCGTGGTATAATAGAAAAAGAAGATAAAACTTTAGAAAAATTAAAAGATACTTTAATAGAAAAAGAAACTTTGGAAAAAGAAGAATTTGAGAAAATTGCAGGAAATAAGAAAAGACACATAGACGCAGACTCAGAAAAAAAGAATGAAGAAAAAAACGATAATAAAAAAGATTAAAATAAATTAATAATTTAAACAATCAATCCCATGCTCGTGTCGATTGATGAACATAAGTAATATGTCTTCAATTTATAGACCCATATTAAAAAGTACTTGGAGAATTTTGTGGAGAGCCAAGTATTTATGGTTTTTTGGCTTTTTGGCAATTTTGGTTATGAATAGCGGAGAGGTCAATTTGATTTTTAATAACTATTCAGAATTGCCAACCCAGCTTTCTTTTTTAGAAAATTTAAAAACGCTTTATGCAAGCGGTTCAGCTGGTAGTTTGGGCCAGGCGTTAAGTGGTTTATTTGCTGGTTTAAATTGGACAACTGTGCCTGTTTTAGTTTTGTTTTTATTGGTCCTGGCATTTTTTGTGTGGCTTGTTAATGTGGCGGAAGGTGGTTTGTTTTTTGGTGCTTATAAAGAATATCGCAGGCAACCTTGTGATTTTAATTATGCACTAAAAGCGGGTGTTCATAATTTTTGGAAAGTTTTATGGTTTAATATTTTAAAAAATATTATTATTTATGGCTCATTAATTGTTGTGGGTTTACCACTATTTAGTTTATATATTAATGAACAGAGTTCGGCTTTGCAGTTGGCTTTAATTTTGCTTTTGTTTGTTATTTTCATCCCTCTTTCTGTGGTTATTTCTTTTTTAATTAAGTATGCAATTATTTATGCAGTGGTTAAAAAAGAAAGCGTGTCTGTTGCTTTGTCTAAGGCCTGGAGACTTTTTATTAAAAATTGGATTGTTTCTGTTGAAATGGCAATTGTTTTGTTTTTGGTGTCTTTGTTGGTGGCTTTATTAACTGTTTTGGCTGCTGTTGTTTTGGTTTTGCCTATGGGCCTTATATTATATGTAATTAATTTATTGGGCGTTGAGGGAGTTGTTTTAACTGGGGCAATTTTGTCTTTAATTATATTTTTATTAATCTCTTTTTGGTTGGGCGCTATGCTTTCTACTTTTCATGCCACAGCTTGGGTGATTTTGTTTGATAAGCTAAATGAAAGCAATGTTTATGCTAAGGTTTTAAGGGTGGCTGAAAGTGTTTTTAAAACAGCAGATAAAAGAATGGACAAAGAAGAAGAAATAGAAGAATAACAAAAAATAAAACTTTATTAACTCCGGGCAAATTGTGCCCGGAGTTTTTTGCTTCTTAGAGTTAATTATTGTAAAATATAGGTAATTAAAGAACAAAAATGAAAGATGTAAGTGACTTATTACAAGAAAGCAAAAATAATCAGCAGGTGCCTGCAGGTGATGGGCATTCTTTTTCTCATACAAATTCTGATAATGATGAAAAGGCTAGCCAGTTAGCAGGTAAAATGCAAGAGTTAAAACAAAAAGAAATAGAAGAAAATTTAAGGCAAAAATCACAGCAGTTGGGCGCAGGTTATGTAGATTTAAAAGGTGTACCTATACCAGCAGACATTTTAAAAACAATACCTTTGGATGATGTAAAACAAAAAAGGGTAGCTTGTTTTTATTATGCCCAGCACAAGGTGTGTCGCTTGGTAACACCAGAAGCAAGTGCAGAAAAAGTTCATAACTTAAGAGAGGAATATGCTAAGCGTTTTGAGGTTCCAGTAGAAATTTATTTATGTTCAGAAAAAAGTTTTGAGGCTTTAATTAAGCAGTATGAAGCAGTACCAAAAATAAAAGAAGCTCCAAAAGGTGTGGAAATTACAGAGGAAGACTTGCATAAATTTTCGGCCAAGTTAAATTCTTTAAGTGAAGTAAAAGAGTTAATAGAAAATGTTTCTACAACAGAATTGGTGGCTTTGATTATAGCGGCTGGTTTAAAGACTGATGCTTCGGATATTCATATAGAGTCAGAAGTAGATGGTATTAAACTGCGTTATAGAATTGACGGTGTGTTAAATACGGCTTGTATGATAGATAAAAACAAGTGGCAACAAATAATTTCTCGTTTAAAGCTTTTGTCGGGTTTAAAACTTAATATTAGTGATCAACCCCAAGACGGTCGTTTCTCTATTTTTATGCAAAACGATAAAGTGGATGTGCGTGTTTCTACTTTGCCTACAAATTATGGAGAATCTGTGGTTATGCGTTTGCTTGTTTCTAAGGTGGCAAGTTTGGAGTTGGAAAGTTTGGGCTTAACACAAAGGAATCTTAATATGTTGAAGGGGCAAATAGAAAGACCTAATGGAATGATTATTACTACTGGTCCAACTGGTTCTGGTAAAACAACCACTCTTTATGCAGTATTAAACAGATTAAATGATTCTGAAACAAAAATTATTACTATTGAAGATCCAATTGAATATGAACTTAAAGGCGTAAACCAATCACAGATTGATGCAGAGGCAAATTATACTTTTGCCAAGGGTTTGCGTTCTATTGTAAGGCAGGATCCTGATGTGGTATTGGTGGGTGAAATGAGAGATTTAGAAACCGTGGAAATTGCTTTAAATGCTGCATTAACTGGACACCTGGTTCTTTCTACTTTACATACTAATGATGCGGCTGGAGCTGTACCAAGGTTTTTGGCTATGGGGGCTAAGCCTTATTTGTTAGCACCTGCATTAAATTTGGTAATAGCTCAAAGGTTGGTTAGGAAATTGTGTGAGAATTGCAAGGAGCAAGTGGAGTTAAAATCTGAAGTAAAAGAAAAAATAAAACAAGAGGTTCAACAGGTGGGCAGTGAAGAAGGTATAGACTTGGAAAGTGCTGTTTTTTATAAAGCTAAAGGTTGTGAAGAATGTAATCATTTGGGTTTTAAGGGCAGGCTTGGGGTGTTTGAAATGTTTGAGATGACGCCAGAGATAGAGAAAAATATTTTATCTAATCAGGTCTCGGAATATCAAATTAGAGAGATGGCCAAACAGGCTGGGATGGTAACCATGCTACAAGATGCTTTGCTTAAGGTAGCTAGAGGCGTTACTTCTTTAGATGAGATTTATAGAGTTATAGAATAAAAATTAGTAATTAGTGACGAGGGAGAAAAAAACTAAACATATAAACATTTCTTGCCCCCTTTAGGGGAGGTAAACATATTAACATTTAAACATCTAAACATTTAAATATTTCTTACCCTCTTTCCCGCCTATCGGCGGATTCAGGGGAGGTCTGTTTTTAGAGGAACTGTTTGCAACTAGCAACTAGTAACTAGTAATCAGTAATGAGGGAATTGAAAACCATTTAAGCATTTTAACATTTAAACAATTAAATAAACAAAAAGAAGTGGTTAACGATTAGCGGTGTAAAAATATTAAGTGATAGACAATGAAGTCGCTTAAACTTAAAATTACAAAAGCAATAAAATACAGAATTATTAAATCATAAACCCTTTAATACTCTTTAATACTTAAAATGTTTGAGTGGGTTAATGTTTTTGTTCTGTTATTTTTTTATGTCCATTTGGCAAAAAATTAAAAACTTAGAAAATTTATCACCTGGTTTAAAACAACTTTATATCCATCGCATTATTAGATATTCGGCTTTTGGGTTGATAAGTTTGTTTGAGGTGGTTTTTATTTACCAATTATTTGATGATGTGCGGGCGCCTATTGTATTTTTTTTGATAATTAGCGGGCTATATGCTTTTAATTTGCCATGGTTTGCCAGGTTTTTATTTAATAGGGTTGGCTTAAAAAAATTAATGCTTTTAAGTACTTTAAGTATTGGAATATATTTGGCATCTTTTTTTTATTTATCAGAACATGGATTGGTGTGGTGGTTGGTTTTTTTGGCGCTTTTTTGCTCTGTTTTAAATAAGTTGATGTACTGGGTGCCTTATCACATAGAGTTAGCAGAATTTTTTGATAAACATCACCGTGGAAGACAGTTAAGTTTTTTTGGGATTTTGGTTTCATTGGTGAGTGTGATATTACCTATTTTTTCGGCTTGGGTAATTGCAAAATTTGGTTTTTCTGTTTTGTTTTTAATGGCTTTGGTGGTTTTGGTTTTTTCTGTGTGGCCGTTAATGTTTATTCCTTCACCTAAGGTTGATTTTTCTTTTAGTTATTGGGAAACTTTAAAAAAATTGTTGCATAAAAAGCACTTTAAAACTAATTTAGCCTATTTTTCTTATGGTTTTCAGGATGCTGTGGGTTTGGTTGTGTGGCCAATTTTTATTTTTATGTTACTTAATGGTAATTATTTGGAGGTTGGCGGTGTTACTGCTGGCATTATGTTAATGACTGTTATTTTAAAATATATTATGGGTGAGGCCACAGACAGGTTTGACAAGAAAAAATTAATCAGAAATGGCAGTTTTTTATATGGTTTAGGGTGGGTTTTGAGGGCGCTGGTGCAAAATGCGTTTCACGTGTTTTTTGTAGGTGTTTATCATAATTTTGTTTCTATTTTTATGCGCACACCTTTTGAGGCTTTGAGTTATGAAATTGCGGCTGATTCAGGCCACTATGTTGATGAGTTTACTGCTTTAAAAGAAATGGCTTTTCATTTGGGAAAGGCTGCTTTATATATAGTGGCTTTAATTTTGCTTATGTATACGCAAATCGTTTGGATTTTTGTGGCTGGAGGAATTGTTTCTTTGTTTTTAAGTTTAATTTCTAAAGAAGAATTTATTGAAATACATGCTTAAAATAGATGTATCACAATTTAAAAAAGCTGTTAAGATAATGCAAAAAGGTGGGGTGCTAGTATATCCAACAGAAACAGTTTATGGACTGGGTTGTGACCCATTTAATAAAAAAGCAGTAGAAATGGTTTATAAAATTAAAGGCAGAGAATTTAATAAACCTTTAATTTTGTTGGCAGAAAACAGGGCTGTTGTAGAAAGAAATTTTAGTTTAAACAAAAAAGAAAAAGATTTAATGCAAAAATTTTGGCCTGGAGCTTTAAGTTTAATTTTAAAACCAAAAGAAAGATTAAAAAAACAATTGAGCCAAAAATATTTTAAACAAAAAATAGCTGTTCGGGTCTCGCCAAATAAATTTGCTTGTAGGTTAGCGCATGGATTAGATGGTTTTATTGTTTCCACTTCTGCAAATTATTCAGGTAAACCAGATTGTTATAGTTATAGTGCAATTAAAGATCAGTTTAAAAATAAAAAAAATAAACCTTATGCAATATTTAATGTTGGCAGGTTAAAAAAAGGCAAACCTTCTACAGTAGTAGAAGTTA
>CAYNPV010000033.1:0-7077 GCA_964399185.1 uncultured Gammaproteobacteria bacterium | reverse complement strand
CTCCCAGGTTTGTGTTTGTATTATAATTATTATTTCACATTTTTATATTTATGACCCACTTTAAGACGGGCCATTTCTTTTTCTATAATAGCTTGCATTTTAGCATAATCTGCATCGTCTGCATAGTCTTTTTGTTTAATAATTTGTTCTGCTCTTTTTTTGGCATCTTCGGCTTTTTGCAGATCAATTTGTTCGGCAGGCTCGGCAGTATCGGCCAGTAAAATTATTTCTGAGTTGTGGCGTACTTCTAAAAAACCTTTTGAAATGGCCAAGTATGAAGTGTGACCCTCGTTAATAAGGCGAATTTCCCCGGGCTTGATGGTTGAAACCAAAGGTGCATGATTAGCTAGAATGCCAAGTTCGCCTGCAGAAGTGGGCAGGGTTATTTGGTCGTATTCACCTTTTAAAATGGTTTTTTCTGGTGTAACAATTTTTACGTTAATTTTATGTGGATTAGCCATATATAAATTTGGTCTTGATTATTTTTCAGAATCTTCAATTTCTTCAATAGAACCTTTCATATAAAAAGCTTGTTCTGGTTTTGAGTCGTGTTTACCGGCTATAATTTCTTGAAAACCCTTAATGGTGTCTTGTAGAGAAACATATTTGCCTTGCATGCCAGTAAATTGTTCAGCAACAAAGAAAGGCTGTGAAAGGAAGCGCTGGATCTTGCGTGCACGTGCAACTGTTTTTTTATCTTCTTCAGAAAGTTCTTCCATACCCAAAATGGCAATAATGTCTTGCAGGTCTTTATAGCGTTGTAAAATTCTTTGTACTTCACGAGCAACTTCATAGTGTTCTTGGCCAACAATGTTAGGGTCTAATATGGTTGAATTAGAATCTAGTGGGTCAACTGCTGGATAAATACCCAATGAAGCAAGTGAGCGGTTAAGCACAACTGTAGAGTCTAGATGAGAAAAAGTGGTGGCTGGAGCAGGATCGGTTAAATCATCAGCAGGAACATAAACAGCTTGGACAGAGGTAATAGAGCCTTTGTCGGTAGATGTAATTCTTTCTTGGAGTTGCCCCATTTCTGTAGCCAAAGTTGGTTGGTAGCCAACAGCAGAAGGCATACGTCCTAAAAGTGCAGAAACCTCTGAACCTGCTTGGGTAAATCTAAAAATATTATCTACAAAAAGTAAGAGATCTTTATTTTGCTGGTCACGGAAATATTCAGCCATAGTTAAAGCTGTTAGTGCTACTCTGGCACGTGCGCCTGGAGGTTCGTTCATTTGTCCAAAAACCAAGGCTGTTTTATCTAAAACTCCTGCTTCTTCCATTTCTCTGTAAAGATCATTTCCTTCTCTGGTTCTCTCTCCCACTCCGGCAAACATAGAATATCCGCCATGTTCCTGGGCAATGTTTCTAATTAATTCTTGAATAACAACAGTTTTACCCACACCTGCACCACCAAAAAGTCCAATTTTACCCCCTTTTAAAAAGGGACAGATTAGATCGATAACTTTAATACCTGTTTCTAAAATTTCTGATTTAGTTGATTGGCTGGTAAATTCTGGAGCAGGGCGATGAATAGGGAGTTTTTCTACTTTTTGTAGTTCTTCTTTTTTATCAATAGCTTGGCCAGTAACATTAAACATACGTCCGAGGGTTTTTTCTCCTACAGGTACAGAGATTGGTTGACCTGTGTCAACCACTTCTTGACCTCTAACAAGTCCGTCAGTAGAGTCCATGGCAATGGTTCTAACTTGATTAAGTCCCAAGTGTTGTTCTACTTCTAAAATTATTTTTTGACCTTGAACTTCAACTTGAAGAGCGTTATAAATTTGAGGAAGTTCTTTTTCAAAAGTAACATCTACAACAACTCCAATAATTTGTGATATTTTACCTTTATTCATATTTTTTTCTGTTTAAAATTATTTATATTTTAATTTATGAGTTACTTAGGGCTGCTGCACCACTGGATATTTCTGCAATTTCTTGGGTAATACTGGCTTGGCGAGCGCGGTTAAAGCTGAGGTTTAAATCGTCTAACATTTCCCTGGCACTGTCGCCTGCGTTTTTCATGGCCATCATGCGGGCTGAATGTTCGCTGGCCAGTGATTCTAGTAGTGACTGATAAAGTTGAACTTTACTTAATTCAGGGAGCACTAAATTTAAAATTGTTTCAGGGTCTGGCTCAAAAAGATATTCTGCCATAGAACGATAATCTTTGTTTTTTTGTTCAGTAATCCCATTTTGTTGTTTGGGGTCATGGCCTGTTTGGTTTATCGTACTTTGAATATTTTCTTGCGTGATGGGTAGTAATTTTCTGGTAAGAGCTTCGTATTTAATTGATGAAATAAAATTGGTGTATGTTAAATAAACTGCATTATATTTTTGAGAAGTAAATTCGTCTATAATCATTTGGCTTAGGCTTTGTGTTTCTTCAAAATGGAGGGTATCTGAAAAGTCTATAAAGCTAGCTAAAATATTTTTTTGGCTTCTTTTGGCTGTTATTTCGGCTTTTTTACCAACACAGATTATATCTATTTTTTTATCGTGGTGGTTGTTAATAAAATTTAAAGCCTCTTTATTAAGGTTGGCATTAAAACCACCGCAGAGCCCCTTGTTGGAGGCAACTAAAACTAAAAGAATTTTTTCTTCTTTGCTTGAGTTTAGTAATGGGTGTCGTGCGTTTCTTTCTTTTGAAATGTGAATCAAAAGCTCTAAAGCCAGCTCTGCATAGCTACGCGTTGAAGTGGCAGATTCTACTGCTCGGCGCATTTTAGCAGCAGCTACCATCTCCATGGCGTTAGTAATTTTTTTTATATTTTGTACCGAACCAATACGGTTTTTAATTGTTTTGGTGGAAATGGCCATAATTATTGTTGTTTAACAAATTCTTCCAGGGCTTCTTTAAGTTTGTTTTCTGTTTGCTCGTCCCAGGATTGTTTTAGCTGTTTTAATAATTCTGTTTTAGAGTTTTCTAAGAAAGTATAAAATTTTTGTTCCCAAGAATGAATGTCTTCTATTTTAACTTGGTCTAAATAGCCGTTATTAGCGGCATAGATAATAGCAGTTTGCAATTCAACTGGGATGGGTGAATATTGTGGTTGTTTAAGCAGTTCTGTAATACGTTCTCCCCTATCCAGGCTTTTTTTTGTTTCTGGGTCTAAGTCAGAGGCAAATTGGGCAAAAGCTTCTAGCTCGCGATATTGTGCCATAGTGAGTTTAAGTTTACCGGCTACTTTTTTCATAGCTTTAATTTGAGCACTACCACCAACACGTGAAACAGAAATACCCACATTAAGTGCGGGGCGTACACCTTTGTAAAAAAGGTTGCTTTCTAAAAAAATTTGCCCATCTGTAATGGAAATAACATTAGTTGGAATATAGGCAGAAACATCGCCAGCTTGTGTTTCAATAATTGGTAGGGCTGTAATTGAACCACCACCAGATTCTTGATTGCGACGGCAAGCTCTTTCTAAGAGTCTTGAATGCAAATAAAAAACATCTCCAGGATATGCTTCGCGTCCAGGGGGTCGTTTTAACAAGAGAGATATTTCGCGGTAAGCCCAGGCGTGTTTAGAGAGGTCATCATAAACAATTAAGGCGTCCTTACCTTGGTCCATAAAATATTCTGCCATAGCTACTCCAGCATAAGGGGATAAATATGACATAGCAGCAGGATCGCTGGCACCGGCTAAAACAACTATTGTGTATTCCATAGCTCCAGTTTCTTTAAGTTTTTCTACAATTTTGGCTATTTTAGATTCTTTTTGCCCAACAGCCACATAAATACAAATCATGTTTTGATTTTTTTGGTTTATAATGGTGTCAATGGCAATGGCTGTTTTTCCTGTTTGGCGGTCGCCAATAATAAGTTCACGCTGACCACGTCCAATAGGAATCATAGAATCAATGGCTTTAATGCCGGTTTGTACTGGCTCGGAAACTGGTTCACGGGTCATTACACCTGGAGCAATTTTTTCTATTTGATAGTGGTCTTCTGCCTTAAAGCTACCTTTTCCATCTAGCGGGTTGCCCAATGGATCTACCACCCTACCAACCATTTCTTGGCTAACTGGTACTGAGAGAATTTGTTTAGTGCGTTTAACCTGGTCGCCTTCTTTAATAGAGGTATAGTTGCCTAAAATAATGGCACCAATAGTTTCTTCTTCTAGGTTAAGTGCAAGGCCACGAGTGCCGTCTTTAAATTCAACCATTTCTCCGGCTTGGCAGTTTTCTAATCCTGAAATGCGAGCAATGCCGTCGCCTACTTCAATAACTTGCCCCACCTCTTCTACAGAAACAGTGTTTTTGAATTTATTAATTTCTTTGTCTAGGTTTTTAATTAAATCCTGCATAAATTTATATCTTAGCTTGAAGTTTATTTTTTAAAGTGTTTAATTGTTGTTTAAGACTAGAATCATAGATAAGATTGTTTTGTTCTAAAATAAATCCACCTAAAATTTTTTCATCAATATTTACAGTGGGCTGGTTATTGTTTTTTTTATTAATATAATTTTGAATTTTTTCTGTAATTTTTTGGTCAGCTTTGTGGGCTAAGGTTATTTTTGTTTTTTGTTTTTCTGTATTTTTTGAATAAATAGTATTAAGTTTTTTTTGCACATGAGGCAAAAGACCGAGTAAATTTTTTTGTTGACAAAAATCAACAAAATTTGTAGCAATTTGGGCTTGCTTGTCTGGATATTTTTCTGCCAGTTTGGCCAGGTCTTTGGCAATTTTTTGTGCAGTATAGTTCATGAAATTATTTTTGTTTTATATTTTTTTCTATTAATTTTGCATCTATTTTTTGGTTAACTTCTTGTTGAATAATTTTTTCAGCCATTTTTAATGAAAGATCTAGAGTATCTTGTTTAACTTCGCTGAGCATTTTTTCTTTTTCTTTAAAAATTAATTCTCTGGCTTGCGAGACAATTTGCTCTGCTTTTTGCTCTGCTTTTTGTTCTGCTGAAGAGATTATTTTATCTGATTGTTCGTTGGCGTTGGCTATAATTTGGTTGGCTTGTTGTTTGGCTTCATTGACACGTTGATTATATGTTTCTTTGGCCATAATTGCTTCTGTTTCGGCTTTTTTTGCTTCTTCTAGGCCTTTTTGTATTTTTTCTTGTCTTTGCTTGAGTATTTTTTTTACTGGTTTGAAAGCGAATTTTTTTAAGATAAAAAAGATAATCAAAAAATTGATTAAATTAACCACGGCAATTTGCCATTGGAATCCGATTTTTCCTAAAATTTCAGCTAAATTCATATTATTTTTCTTTTATTTATTCGCAAAAAACCGTTTTTATTGGGTTTCTTGCGAATACGCAAAAGAGGCGTATTTCGAAGCTTTTAGATAATAAAGAAAGCTACAAAAGCATAAATAGCTGTTGATTCGGCTAAAGCCACACCAATAATCATTTTTGAGAAGAGACTTCCTGATAGTTCTGGATTTCTTCCCATGGCTTCTAGGGCTTTACCAATAAGATAACCTTCACCAACACCTGAGCCAAACATAGATACAGTACAAAGGCCTTTGGCAATTAATTTAGCAGAGCTTTGGGTACCTTCCTGGCGTACTAGTTCTGTTAAAAGATTAGTATCGATGCCAGATTGGCTGAGTTGGTTGGCTGTTTCTAGTATTGCGTTTGCGTCCATATTTTTTTGATAGCAGACCCTTGTGGGTCTTGCGATTAATTATTATTTAAATTTAATTAATATTTTAATTTTATTATGCTTCTTCGGGTATTTCTTCTGGTTTAATGCTCATCATATAATAGGCGGCAGTTAGTGAGCCAAAAACAATGGTTTGAACCAGAGCGACAATTAAATTCATGGCAAGCCAAACAGAAGGCAGAGCAATAGCTAAGCCCCCCAAGATAATGACAGCTAAAACTTCACCAGCATACATGTTGCCAAATAAACGCAAAGAAAGAGAAATTATTTTAGCAATTTCTGAAATTAGATCTAAGAGGCCAATAAAAAAATCTATCAATGACATTACTCCGTCTTTGATGCTCTTTTTAAAACCAAGAATAATTTCTTTAAGCTTAATGTATTTGCCTAAGTGGCTAAAAAGTCCCCAGTCACGGATGCTGATAATTTGGGTAAGAATCACCATGGAAACAGCTAGGCCAAAGGTCATATTAAAATCATTAGTAGGGGTTCTTAATATGGGGTCACCATTAAATGTAAAGCTAGTAAGCACAGGAATTAAACCTATTAAATTTGAAACACCAATAAAAACGAACAAAGTTCCGATTAGCGGAAATATTTTTTTAGTATATTTTTCATTACCAGTTACCTGATTAAGCAGGTTATACATGCTTTCGTAGATAATTTCTACAATATTTTGGAAAGTGTTTGGGGTTAATTGTTTATTTTGCTTAATTCTTTGACGAATAAAATGACCACAAATTAAAAACAAAATAGCCACCAGCCAGGTCATAAGGATGGTGTTGCTTATTGGCCAGCCAAAAACAGAAAAAATTGTTTCTGGCTGAAGTTGGGGTTGTTCGGCGCTAATTTGGAGTAAATTCATGTTGTTTAATTTTCTTTATCTTGCTTTGTCTCTTCTTTTTCTTTTTGTTTGCGTTTGATGCTTAAATAATCTTGTTCTGATTTATTTAGTTTTTTGTTAAAATTTTTATATTTTAAAATTATTACTGCCCAAGAGATAATAAAGGCTAAAACAAGCAAAGCAATTGTAATGCTGTGGCCGGTATTATATTTTTTGTCTAGTGCTGTGCCACCAATGGCAGCCAGAGCGGCAGGTATGCCGATGATAAAAAGTGTTTCCAGCATTAAAATAAAGGCTTTGTGACGATAATATTCGCGTGTATCAAAAGCTTGCCTTTGTTCTGGTGTCATTTTGTCTCGGCTGATTTGTTTAATGATTTGTTCGTCTTTTTCTTCGGACATAATTTTATACAAAATAAAAAAGCCGCTTATGTGGGGTTTGCTCTCGTTTCTGATGGAGAAAATAAGCTTCCATGACAGGTTTTTTGAAAGCGGATATTATTTTAAATTAAAAATGCATTTATATTTTAAACTGAAAAGGCGTAAGTGTCAAATAAGCTTTTAATTAGTAATTTGTAGTTAGTAAGTAAGGAGAATGAAATGTTCTGCTGTTAA
>CAYNPV010000032.1:0-7106 GCA_964399185.1 uncultured Gammaproteobacteria bacterium | reverse complement strand
TTATGCCCCACAAACCAACCGTAATTATTATTGGTTTTGGACGTTTTGGACCAGTACTTTTTAATATCTTAAAAAAATACACATATATATTTGTTATAGATACCAAAAAAATCCAAAATCCTTCTATAAAACAAGTAGATTATAACTTTATAAAAAAAGCAGACTGGATTTTTTTAGCGGTTCCAATATCTAAAACAGAAAAAATAATTAAAAAAATCTCACACCTCATTAAAGAAAAAACAGTTGTTGTGGATGTTTGTTCTGTTAAAACACTGCCCACCAAATGGATGAAAAAACACCTACCAAACTCTGTGCAAATTTTAGGCACCCACCCCATGTTTGGCCCAGACAGTATTAAAGCAGTTGGCTATAAAAACCAACAATTTATTTTAACCCCTATTAGAATTAAGCAAAATAGTCTCTCTTTTTTTAAAAAAATATTAAATAATTATAATTTTAAAATAATTCAAACCACACCACAAAAACACGACCAAGAAACAGCCTACAGCCTAGGCCTTGTCCATTTTTTAGGCAGAGCACTAAAAAAATCCCAAGCTACCCAAAAAAAACTAACCACTCTAGGATATGAAAGGCTTTTAAAAATCAACGAAACAGTCAACAACGACACTTGGCAACTATTTTATGATATGCACAAATATAATCCTTATGCCCAAAAAACACGCAATAAATTAATAAATTCATTAAAAATTTTAGACAACAAAATAAAAAAGGAGAACAACAAATGCTAGAAAAAACAATTTTTGTTTTTTTACTTTCAGCTATTTTTTGTGGACCAAATTAAGCTAAACACAATTAATTTAACTATATGCAATCACATAATCATCACGATACAAATATATGTTTCTATTGCCAAAATTTTTTAGAGCAATATAAAGACAAACTTAATTTAAGCCAACAAGAATTGTCTTTTCTCAAACATCCGGGCAAAACATTTGCTTTTGCTCTGCCCTTAACCAAAGATAATGGGGAAATAAAATTCTATAACGGTTACCGTGTGCAATATTCCAGCGCTCTTGGACCAACCAAAGGTGGCATTCGTTTTCACCCAAAAGTTAATCTGCCAGAAGTACAAATGCTTGCTTTTTTAATGGCTCTTAAGTGCTCATTAGTTAATATTCCCTATGGTGGTGCCAAAGGCGGGGTTGATGTTGACCCACAACAACTCTCATTAACAGAAAAAGAAAGACTCAGCCGTTCTTACATTCGCTACCTACACAACAACATAGGCCCAGACAACGACATCCCAGCCCCAGATGTTAACACTGACGCTCAAACCATGGCCTGGATGATGGATGAATACAGTCGCATAAAAGACAAACACTCTCCTGCAGTTATCACTGGCAAACCACTAGAGCTTGGCGGGTCAGAGGGTAGGGAAGAAGCAACATCATTAGGTGGAATTTTTGTCTTAGAAAATTTTTTAAAAAACTCCAACCAAAAAATTTCAAACTTAACTTTTGCTATCCAGGGGTTTGGTAATGTTGGTGCGGGCATAGCTAAATTTCTACACCAACAAGGTGCCAAAATTATTGCCCTTAGCGATGCCAAACAAGCCTATTACAATGCAAACGGTTTAGACATAGAAAAAATTTTTAATCTGCAAAAAGAAAAAAGATTTTTGCCAACCCTGCCAGACACGCAAAACATAAAACCAGAGTCTCTCTTAGAGCTTGAAGTTGATGTTTTAATTCCAGCAGCTATTGGTGGGCAAATTAACCAAAATAATGCAAAAAACATTCAAGCAACAACTATATTAGAAATGGCTAACGCCCCAATTACACCAGAAGCAGAAAACACACTCAAAGAAAAAAAAACTCAAATTATTCCCGATATTCTGGCTAATGCTGGTGGTGTTATTGTTAGTTATTTTGAATGGGTTCAAAACCGCACCCAAGAATCTTGGCCATTAGATAAAGTTAATCAAAAACTTAAAGAAAAAATAACCACTGCCACAGAAAATATTTACAATCTTTCACAAAAAAACAACTGCGATCTAAGAACTGCTACCTATGAAATTGCCATACAAAAAATTCTTAAAGCAGAAAAATTAAAAGGCAATCTCTAAAAAACAAAATTAAATCACAAAGAAACACTGCCCTTCAAAGCAGTGTTTCTTCTTATAAAAATTTAACAATGTTTAAGCTTCAGCCATTTTTTTCCTCAAAGTTCTTAAACATTTATTGCAAACATTTTTTCTTTCGCCCTCAACCTCTCTTTTTTGCAAATTTAAATACTGTCTGCGAATAGTTTTAACATTCGAGTGAGAACTTGTTTGAGATTTTTTCGGACCACGTCCGCAAACGTCACATTTTCTGGCCATATTTTTTGACTTATCTATTATTTATTAGTATGCTATCATTAATTAAAAGTAGAGTCAAGGCACAATATGGCTATTGAACAACTAATATTTTTTTTCATCATCATTATCCCTTCAGCTATCTTGCACGAATATGCCCACGGCTGGATGGCAGACCAGCTTGGCGACCCCACGGCTCGCCACGCTGGCAGACTAACCCTTAACCCAGTCGCCCACATAGACCCAATGGGAACTTTTTTAATGCCCGTTATGCTACTTTTACTTTCTGGGGGAACTTTTATGTTTGCCTATGCCAAGCCAGTTCCATATAATCCTTATAACTTAAAAAATCAAAAAAGAGATCCAGCTTTTGTGGCTGCCGCCGGCCCATTATCCAACCTTCTTCTAGCTGGAGTCTGCGCCATAATTATCCGCTCTGTTGGTTTAACAAGTTTTACCGCCCTGCTATCTATTATTGTTTACGCCAACATTCTATTAGCCGTTTTTAATTTAGTCCCAATTCCACCCCTAGATGGATCTAAAATTTTATTCTCTCTTTTGCCAGACAATGAAAGCGGAATCAGAATAAGGCTTTTCTTAGAACGCTATGGCTTTTTTATTCTTATTTTCTTTGTCTTTTTCTTGTTTGAATTAATCACACCCATAATTTTTGGTCTTTATAAGCTTTTTGTTGGTTCTTCTTTAATGTAAAACTGTAATAAAAAAACTTTTTAGCAAAAAAATCTCTTGTTTTTATACATCATCAAATTTCAATCACTATCAAATATTCAACAATATATTTATTTGACAAAAAAAATAATAACAATTATAATCATTGATGAAAATTTAATTTAATTAATGGTATTAAAAAATACCAAGTTTATTGTTACTCAAAATATGCCTACTTATAATCAACTTATTCGCAAAGGTAGAAAATCTAAACCAGAAAAAATTAAAAGTCCGGACTTTAGAACTACTTTAAACGTGCTTAAACGCAAAAGCAAAAACCTACCTCAAGGTGCGCCATTTAAAAGAGGGGTTTGTGTTAAAGTAACCACCAAAACACCTAAAAAACCAAACTCTGCGCTCCGTAAAGTGGCTCGCGTTAGACTTTCTAATGGTAGGGAAGTTTGGGCATATATTCCGGGTGAAGGCCACAATTTGCAAGAACACTCAATTGTAATGCTTAGAGGTGGTAGAGTTAAAGACTTGCCGGGTGTACGCTATCACGTAGTTCGCAATCGCTACGATTCACAAGGTGTGGAAGGTCGCAAACAAAGTCGTAGCCTATATGGAACAAAAAAGGATAAAAAATAATAATACAATATGAGAGGAAAAACAATATCTAAAAGAAAAATAAATGCAGATCCGCGTTATCAACGCCAAGACGTTGCCAAATTTATTAACTATATCATGGAAAGAGGCAAAAAATCTGTAGCTCAAAACATAGTTTACAACGCTTTTGATATAGTGGAACAAAAAACCAAACAAAGCGGAATAGAAGTTTTTGACCAGTCATTAAAAAAAGTTGGACCTAGTGTTGAAATTAGAGGTCGCCGTGTTGGCGGAGCTAATTATCAAATCCCATTCCCGGTTAGAGACGACCGCCGTTTCACTCTTGCTTGTCGCTGGATGATAGGTGCTGCTCAAAAAAGTAAAGGTAAACGTATGGCTGAAAAATTGGCTGACATTATAATGCAATCTGCTAACAACGAAGGTGCTGCTATTAAAAAGAAAGAAGACACACACCGCATGGCCGAAGCCAACCGCGCCTTTGCTCATTTTGCTAAATTTGGTTAATAAAACTTATATAATAATTTTGTTTTTAAAAAAACACTTTTATAAAGCTGCTTTTTTTTAATAATTAAATTTCCTTAATTAAAAATATGGCCAGAGAATACCCCTTAGAAAAAATTCGTAATCTGGGAATTATTGCCCACATCGATGCCGGTAAAACCACCTTTACTGAGCGAGTTTTATTTTACACAGGCAAAAAACATAAAATTGGAGAAACCCATGATGGGGAAGCCGATATGGACTGGATGGAACAAGAAAAAGAACGCGGAATTACTATTACTTCTGCCGCCACTACTTGTTTTTGGAAAGACCACCGCTATAATATTATAGATACTCCCGGACACGTAGATTTTACAGTAGAAGTAGAACGATCTTTAAGGGTTTTAGATGGTGCAGTAGCTGTATTTGATGGCGCCCAAGGCGTGGAACCACAATCAGAAACAGTTTGGCGCCAAGCAGATAAATATCATGTTCCAAGAATGTGTTTTGTTAATAAAATGGATAAAATGGGTGGTGATTTTGAAATGAGCCTTAAGTCCATTCGTGAAAGACTTTCTCCGGCCGCAGTGCCTTATATTCTCCCCATTGGTGCAGAAGACAATCTAAGTGGAATAGTTCACCTATTAGACAAAAAAGCATATAAATTTGAAGGTCAACACGGAGAAGAAATCAAAGAAATTGAAATTCCAAAAGATATGAAAGATATGGCAGAAAAATACCGCTCCGAACTTATAGAAAAAGCTGCTGAACAGGATGATTCTTTGCTAGAAAAATATTTAGCTGGAGAAGAATTAACTCAAGAAGAAATTAAAAAAGCTCTGCGCAAAGGCACACTTAATAATGAAATATATTTGGTATTGGCTGGATCAGCTTTAAAAAACGTTGGTGTGCAATATGTATTAAATGCAGTTAACGACTTTTTACCATCACCAACAGAAGTACCACCAGTTAAAGGGCATGATCCTAAAGACGAAAGCAAAGAAATAACCAGACCAGCAGACGACGAAGGACCTTTTGCCGCCCTAGCCTTTAAAATTGCCACCGACCCATACGTGGGCACCTTGGCTTTTTTCAGAGTATATTCTGGAACCATTAAATCTGGTAGCTATATTTATAATGCTTCTACTGGCGACAAAGAAAGAGTAGGTAGAATTTTACGTATGCACGCCAACCACAGAGAAGAAGTAGACGAAGTCTATTCCGGAGACATAGCCGCAGCAGTTGGACTCAAAAGCACAACCACTGGCGACACTCTCTGTGCAGAAAACGATCCAGTTATTTTAGAAAAAATTACTTTTCCAGAGCCTGTTATTTCTGTAGTAGTTGAACCAAAAACTAAAAGTGATCAAGAAAAAATGGGCATGGCTCTACAAAAACTTGCCCAAGAAGACCCAACTTTTAGAATAAAAACAGACGAAGAAACCCTGGAAACAGTAATTTCTGGTATGGGTGAACTCCACTTAGATGTTTTAGTAGACCGTATGAAACGCGAATTTAAAGTAGAATGCAGTGTTGGTGAGCCCCAAGTTGCATATAAAGAAACCATCAAAGAAAATGCAGAAGCCGAAGGTAAATATGTTAAACAATCTGGCGGTCGCGGACAATATGGTCACTGCTACATCAGGCTTGAAAGTCGTGAACGTGGGGAAGGTTTTGAATTTAATGATGAAATTAAAGGTGGTGTTATTCCAAGAGAATATATTCCAGCTATAGAAAAAGGTGTTAAAGAAGCTATGGATCGCGGTATTGTTGCTGGCTATCCTATGATAGATGTTAAAGCAACCGTCTACGATGGATCTTTCCACGAAGTAGACTCTTCAGAAGCTGCCTTTAAAGTTGCTGGTTCAATGGCCTTCCAAGCTGCTGCTAAAAAAGCAAAACCAATTTTACTAGAGCCAGTTATGAAAATAGAAGTTACAGTTCCAGAAGAATATATGGGAGATGTTATTGGAGACTTAAACGCCAGACGTGCAAAAATTAACGAAATGACCGATCGTAGTAATATGAAAGTTATTGACGGTTTTGTGCCTCTTTCAGAAATGTTTGGTTATGTTACCCAGCTAAGATCTATGACTCAAGGCAGGGGAACATCTACTATGGAATTTGATCACTACGCAGAAGTCCCAGCTAACGTGGCAGAGAAAATCAAAGAAGGTAAAGCCAAAAAAGAAGCATAAAAAACATTAAATATATCAAAAAACAGGGAAATCACTCCCTGTTTTTTTATTAAAATAAAAAACCGTGCTTAACCCTGCACCAATCAACCGACTAAAAAACAAAAGATTTTTTTCTTAAAACAAATAAACCAAAACTTAAGCCCCCAATAATCACAACACCACATCCTCTTGCAAACTGGAGTTTATAAAAAAGTTGTCTTATATGCAACCTAAAACCCACCATCTATTAAAAATGAAGTAAAAACCTTAAAAAACAATTTTAAATTTTTAAATTTTAAAAATAAATTTCTAATTGCAAATAAAACCTGCTTGATTTTTATTTATTATTTTAATTTTTTTCCATGTAGAGACAAGGCAATGCCTCGTCTCTACACGTCTCTTTGGTATAATCCCGTAGAGATGCACCCTGGCGTGTCTCTAATATGTTGCTTTAGTTTCATATTCTTGAATTTCATCATTTAACAATTTAGATTCCTGATCAAGTCAGGAATGACAAAAGAGGTGTGGATTCCCGCCTGCCGGCGGACAGGCCTGCCTGCCGGCAGGTAGGTTTGCTTTGACAGGAATGACAGACTGCAACACTCAGCATCAACACTCCTGCCACTCTAACTATTTTCTAATGTTAACATATTTAAATGTTCAGATGTTTAAATGTTTAATTCATAATTCACTTGCCCGCCTAAATGTGGTAACTTTTGGCGGGTAATTCATAATTCATAATTTTTATTACCTACCAACTATTTATTACTAATTACACACACATTTGACATCCTGGGCTAATGGTTTAAAATAATATAGAAAAGTAATTAAGTAAA
>CAYNPV010000031.1:3968-7372 GCA_964399185.1 uncultured Gammaproteobacteria bacterium | reverse complement strand
CTTGCTATATGTTTTTTACCATATATGTATCTTGTAAACGATAGCCTAGTTTTCGATAGTAGTTTCTAACACCCACTCCAGAGATAACTGCAATTTTTTCTAAATTATTTTTTTTAGCAATTTTTTCTGCTTCTTGCATTAATTTTTTTCCTAAGCCTTTGTGTTGGGTGGCTGACTTTAGTTTTGAACCCACATTTACCATTTGCCCATAAACGTGCAATTCTCTAACTAAGGCTGAATTATTAAGCACTGTAAATTGAGCCCCTGTTTGTGTCTGGTTAATACGCAAACGTAAAAAGGCATATAAACACTTTTTGTTTTTACTCTCAAAACTAATAAAATATTCTGTGCCTTGACTGGCTTTATATTTTTGAATAAAAAGATGAGGTGTGCCTGAATCTTTGAGTGTTGAGTTAATGCCAACTTCTCGGCAACGGATACACTTACACCGAGCGTTTGATTGCTTTAATTCTTGCTGAATTATTTGTCTTAAATTGGTAATTTTATTACCAGCTATAATACTTTCAGCTGGAATGTCGCGAATTAAACGATTAATACGCACCCAATATGGTGTTATTTTTTTAATTTCAAGCAAAAGTTTTTTTAATCTTGCTGGTGAATAAGGTTGGTATTTTTTTTGCTTAAACCAAGAAGCAATTTGAGCATATTCATTAACTACGCACGGATAAATTTTTATTTGATCTGGTTTAAAGTTTTCGTGTGTGTAAATTTTTTTCATCATAGCCAAATCTTTGGTTGGAGTTGATCCGGGTAAGTCTGGCATATAGTGGTGATCTACTTTAAAACCATTTTGCTTTAATAAAAAAGTAGCACTAATAGAATCTTCTACTAAATGACCCCTGCGAGTTAAATTTAAAATTTTATTATCAATGTGTTGAACCCCCAACTGTACACGTGTGCAACCCAATTGACGAAAATGTTTAATGGTTTGAGGTGTTATTTCATCAGGCCTAGTTTCTAAAGTAATGCCAATAATTTTATATTTAGCTCTTTCGTTTATTTTTTGTTCTTCTGTTAATGTTTTAATACTTCTTTTATTTTTTTTACCATAAGTATTAGTAGCATAAAAACATTGCCTGATAAAATTTTGTTGGTACTGGGATGTATAAGCTGTAAAACTGCCCCCTAAAACCAAAAGTTCTATTTTATCTACTTGATGACCATTTTCTTCCAGAGCTTTAATTCTTAAATTAACCATTTTTATGGGATTGAATTTTAACTTTTTTGCTCTTTGAGCTGCTGGTTCGTTGGAAAGGTAACTTTTAGGCATAACTGGTTCTGAAGGACAATATACACAGTTACCAGGGCAGTTATATGGTTTGGTTAAAACAGTGATTATAGATACTCCAGACTTTGTGCGGATGGCAGATTTTTTAAGCAAGTTTTCTAATTGTAAACTTTTTTTGATTTTCTTTTTTTTGAGCAACTCTTTATATGCCAAAACAAGCTTGTGGTTAGCTACCACTGGCAACTTGTGTTCTTTGGCAAAAGCACGCTTAATTTTAGTTATTTTTTTAGCATCTGCTTTTTCTCGGAGTGCTTTTTTAACTATACTTTGATATATTTGGCTCTTGTTCATATCTTAAAAAAATTGTATCTTAAAAAGTAGCATAATAATTAATTTTTGACTAGTTTATGCATAAGCACATTGCAGAAAAAATATATAAAACAACTCGCGATTCATACCAAATAATTGCTAAGGATTTTTCAGCTACTCGCAACAGACAATGGCCAGAAGTTAAAGATATGGTAAAAAAATATATTAAAGATGGGGACAGTATTTTAGACATTGGGGCTGGTAATGGTCGGCTTGTTAAAACCCTGGCTGAAGAAAAAGATGATATATATTATGTTGGGGTGGATTATGCTAAAAACTTAATAGAAGAGGCAAAGAAAAATACTCCACAAAAAAACGGCTTAAAAACTGACTTTTTAGTTGCAGATGCTTTAGAAATTGATGATTTATTTGAAGAAAAATTTGATGCTGTTTTTATGTTAGCCAGTTTTAATCATTTTCCTAGCCATGAAATGCGAGAATCTGTTTTGCAAAAAGTTAATGGTATTTTAAAAAAAGAAGGTCTATTAATTATGACCAACTGGAATTTGTGGCAAATAAACAACAAAAAAAGTATTTGGCGCCTAAAAATCTTTAATAAAAAGGCAAAAAATATTCCAGAAGAGGTGGAAAAACAATTAAAAACCAAAGATTTAATTACATACTGGCAAAATAAATATCCGCTATATTATTATGCTTTTTGCAAAAAAGATTTAAAAAAAGCACTTGTCAAAGCAGATTTTGGTGTTTTGAAAAATGATTATATTAAAAATGGACAAAAAGCTTTCTTTTTTAATGCCAGAAATATTTTAAGTGTGGCAAAAAAAACTTAAATTTTTTCTTCTGGCAGACTGTCCCAAATTATGTTAAACCAAGTGCGGTATGATTGAGCCAACACTTGGTTATGTGTTACATATATTAATAGTTCTTCTGCCTTATAGTCTGGGCTAACACCAGAATAACTAACAATTTTATCAGCAAAAATATCCAGACAAGAAAAAGATGAATGTTTTTCAGGCAAAATTTTGTATTGGCCACCCATAATCTCTACTATTGTAGGGATTTTTTGTTTTATAGAAGAATCAAAAAGGTGTCTGTGATTAATTTGTTTGTTTTTGCCTTGTTTTAGTGAATGTTTTATGTATGAACGAATCTCAGGCTCAAACCAAATACCTTTACTGGCTAAAAAATCTACAGGCGTTGATTGTTTAAGCATGTCTTGTAAATATTTTTTAAAACCATTTAAACCTTTATATAAATATATTGCTGTTTCGGGTGGGTTGAGTTGATACAGATTGGTTAGTTCTGGTAAGACCTTAATTAATTGATTTTGTTTTTCATTAAGAAGATCTACTAACTGATATGGATCTAAGGCTTGATATAGATTGTCTTTTTGACCAAGAATTTCAATGACTAGCCCTCTTTCTATAAGGCGTTTAAGCGAATCATAAATGTTTCTGCGGTGAATTGAAGTTAGTTCAGAAATTTTACTAACAGAAAGTTTACCATACATGAGAAGTGTTTCATATATTTTAGCTTCATTAAGAGATAAACCTAAATTTTGCAGAGTTTCAGAATACATAGTGGATTAAAAATAATAGCATATATGTGGTGGTAGTTAGCACCACGTGGTGGTAGTTAGCACCATGCTTATAATTATATTATACATTTAATTATTATTAATATCAAACAAAAATTAATACACACAAAAAGTTTTTTTATTAAAAAGACTAATTTTAGTAAATAATTTTAATGTTCCATATGGAACATTAAAAAATAAGTTATTAAAAACTACATTGGTAGATAAAATGTTCCACATGGAACAATT
>CAYNPV010000031.1:0-3868 GCA_964399185.1 uncultured Gammaproteobacteria bacterium | reverse complement strand
TGTTCCATATGGAACACATAATTACTTTTCCACCAAAATTAACTTTTTTTGCTACTTATCCAAATTTTGTCCACACAGAATTAGACATTAAATTATTTAATGTTATCCACCAAAAAGTTGATAATTACTGGTTTTTCCACACTTTAGTAACATTTGTCTATTGTTGTTTTGACAAAAAATAATTTTATTCTGCTATATTTTATTGTTATGAAACGGCGTCCTTTTTTCTTATTGTTCCATATGGAACATTTTATTCTTTAAAAAACTTCTTATTTAAGTATAAAGGGTTTTATAAATTTAACTGTTAATTTTATAAAACAGCATTATTTTTTTGTTTTTGTTTAATATTAGGTAAAAACTGGTTTTTTACTAAATTTAACTGTTAAATTTATAAAATGACTTATTTTTTGTCTTTTTTACTAAAATTAGTAAAAAGTGCTATTTTATTGAAAATTAACAGTTAAATTTGTATTTTGTGTCCAAGATATTGTTGACAAAATATTAATAAAAAAATACCCTAATTCTCCTCGGTAGGAATCGAACCTACATCTAGAGCTTAGGAGGCTCTTGTTCTGTCCATTGAACTACAAGGAGAATTAAGGTATTTTCTTGTTGTTTTTTTAAAATATTTTTTAAAAATTTATATATCAATTAAAAATTTTATAATTTTAATAAATTTTATTGTATCACATTATTTTTTTTCTTTACAGTTTTTGTTTTTATATATATCCTTTAGATATAATAATTAATTATAAAAAATTATGGCAAAAGATAATGATTATAAAGATGTTGAAACCATTATTGGCCAGTCTGTAAAAGTTGAAGGTGAGTTTAATGCAGACGGAAATGTTATTATTGAAGGTCAGGTGGTTGGAAAAATTAAAACTAAAAAAGATTTAAAGGCTGGTGATTCTTCTGTAATTAAAGCTGATATAGAGGCAGATAATGCCTGGATTGCTGGTGAAGTTACTGGAAAGCTAACAATTAAAAACCATTTAGAGCTTACAGCATCGGCGAAAATTAATGGCGACATTAACACCCAACTTTTAACAACAGAAACAGGAGCCAAGATAAATGGTAATTTACAAATGAATGAGGCTTCGGGTTTTTCTGAAGATTTATCTGAAGCAGAAAACGCAGAATAATTTTTCTGCTTTTATAAACTAAAGGTGTTTTATGTATTACTACATTTATGATCAATTTTTAAGTCATAAAAAATACGACAAAACCTTGGCACAAATAGAAAGCAAATTAACTGATTTAGACATAAAAAACAGAATAATAAAAATGTCTATTTTAAAAAGTGTAAAAGAGCTTGTTTTAGATGCTATAAGAAAGGGTGCACAAACAATAGTGGTGGCAGGAAATAATCAAACTGTTAACCAAATTGTGAATGTAATTGCAGGCAGAGATGTGGTTTTGGGTATTATACCAATAGAAAACAATAACTCTATTGCTAATTTTTTGGGTATTGATAATCCTTTAGAAGCTTGCGAAATTATTGCGGCCAGAAAAATTGAAAAACTTAATTTGGGTGAGATTAATGAAAATAACTATTTTTTAAATGAACTGAGTATTAGAAATGATGATTTATATATTAAGTGTGATAATAAATATTATGTAAATAATTTACATAAAAATAATTTAATTAAAGTTTATAATTTTTGCCAAGACTTAAAACCCATTATAGAGAATAAAAAGTTTTTTAATCCTCAGGATAATTTTTTAGAGGTAACTGTTGAACCCGATACAAAACACGGAATAAATAGTTTTTTAAAGCCAATTTTAGGTAAAAAAAATGAAAATTCATTGGACGGACTGTTTAGAGTTAAACAAATAAAAGTTCAAAGTAAAAGTGAAAATAATAATTTTGTTGAGGTAGATGGGGCTAAAAAATTAAAAACCCCACTTAGTATTAGGGTTTCTGATAAAAAAATAAATGTGATTGTGGGGAAAAATAGAAAGTTTTAATCTTGGTGTTGTTATTATTAATTAAGAGCCGGTCGAGTGGCTTTTTTTGTTGGTTTTTTTTCTTGTTCTTTACTGTCTTTTAAAATCTCGTTATCTACTATTATTTTTTTTGCTGTTATTTCAAGCACCTGGCCGCGGTTTATTAACATATTTTCTTTTAAAATTCTCTTGCTTAAACCCTGAGCTTTAACAATATATTGCCAAATTGTTTGTGAATCTGTTTCAAAAACAAAATCATCCACTCGCCCAATTTGTTGACCATCTTGAGTTTCTACAGGAAGGTTAATAATTTTTTTTGAATGACATAACATAATTATGTTTGTTATTTTTTAATAACAGTGGTTTTCTCATCTACTTGCACTTCATTTTTGGTGTCTTTTTTCTTAAATAGATATATTTGTTGCAAACCAGTTAAAAGTGTGGTGGTTAACCAATAAATCATTAGACCACTTGGAAGTGAGAGCCCAATAAAAACAGTAAAAATTGGCAAAAAGAATGTCATTTGTTTATTCATCATAGCAGTCATTTTTTCATCTTTAGCACTATTAACATTGGGTTGTTTTTTAGAAATTAACATCTTAGAAACCCAATACTGGGCTATACCAGCAGCTGCTGCTAAAAAGACATTTGGAGAAGAAAGATCTACTAAATTAAAAGCTATTGGGTTAAGACTTTGTGGGGCTTGAACAAAATTATACAAAATGTCATAACTTTGACCATTTGTTAAACCTTTTCTAAAAACCTGGTAAACGGCAATTAAAAAAGGCAATTGAACTAAAATTGGTAAACAAGAAGAAAAGGGTGATATCTTTTCTTGCTTATAAAGCTCCATTGTTTTTTGGGTCATTTCTTGTGGTTTGTCTTTATATTTCTTTTTTAATTCTTGCATTTTTGGTTGTAAGTCTTGCAGAGCTTTTTGTGATTTTATTTGTTTAACTGTTAAAGGAAATAATATTAGTTTTATAACTAATGTTAGCAAAATTATTGAAAAAATAACCTCATTACCAGGAATAATATTATAAAACCAGATTAATAAATTAAAAATTGGTTGATAAAAAATTGCGTTATAAATGTCTATAATCATAATTTATTTTTTAATTATTTTAATGGATCAAAACCTCCCTTACTAAAGGGATTACATTTTAAAATTCTTTTAATTGATAAATAAATCCCTTTTAATATACCATATTTTTTAATTGCTTGGTAGCTATATTCTGAGCATGTTGGATGATATTTGCATACACCAAGTGGTTTAAAAATAGCTAAAAAACCGCCTCTTTCGGCTGAAATATGTGTTTGGTAAAATTTTATAAGCTTTAATAAAAGAAATTTCATAAATTTTATTTTTGAATAATTTGGGCTTTATTTAAAAGACCAAACATCTTTTTTTTCAAGTCTTTAAAGTCAATATTTTTAATTTGAGGGCTGACATAAAGAGCAATATCATAACCTTTTTTTATTTGATTATCTAAATTTTGCAAAACAGTTTTAATTCTTCGCCTGGTTTTATTTCTAACTACTGCTCTTTTGTCATATTTAGTGGAAACAACTATTAAATAACGATTATAATCCACTTTATTGCTAATTTTTTTTAATTTTAACCCATAAATAAAGAAAGGATGACCTTTGCTTGTCACCTTTTCTATGTCTGTTTGCTTTTTCAACATCTGAATCATAATTAAAGATTAGACAGATATTTTTTTTCTTCCTCTTTGTCTTCTTCTTTTTACAACTCTTTGTCCATCCGTTGAACTCATTCTATTTAAAAAACCATGGACTCTTTTTTTCTTTTTTTTCGACGGCTGATAAGTTCTTTTAGGCATATTTTTTAGTTTTTTACTTGTTTTTATCAATATAAATATACATATTTTTTTGATATATGTCAATTATTTTACTA
>CAYNPV010000030.1:5485-7565 GCA_964399185.1 uncultured Gammaproteobacteria bacterium | reverse complement strand
TTTATTAAACTATAACAATGGAGCAATAATTAAAGCTACAATCGCCATAAGTTTGATTAAAATATTAATTGATGGGCCAGATGTATCTTTAAATGGATCACCAACTGTATCGCCCACCACAGCGGCTTTGTGAGCTTCTGATCCTTTGCCTCCATGTTCTCCTGTTTCTATATATTTTTTAGCATTGTCCCAAGCTCCACCAGCATTAGCCATCATAATAGCCATTAAAAACCCGGTAGATACAGCACCCATAAGAAGCCCCCCCAAAGACTCTGCACCTAAAAGAAAACCAACTAAAATAGGAATTAAAACAGCCAAGACAGAGGGCATAACCATTTGTTTTAATGCACTAGAAGTAGAAATGGCTACACATTTTTCATATTCTGGTTTAGCAGACCCATCCATAATTCCTTTAATTTCACGAAATTGACGACGAACTTCTTCTACAATTCCATAAGCTGCTATACCTACAGCGCGCATAGTAATAGCAGAAAAAACAAAAACATACATAGCCCCCAAAAAAAGTCCAATAATCACTTCTGGTTTTAATAAATTAACAATGGAAATGTTGGCTGCTTCAGCAAAACTAACAGCCAAAACAACCGAGGTTAAGGCAGCTGAGGCAATGGCAAAACCCTTGCCAATGGCTGCAGTGGTGTTACCAACCGCATCTAAATTTTCTGCTTTTTCTCTAACTTCCGGGCCCATTTGTGCCATCTCAGCAATACCAGCGGCATTATCTGCAATTGGACCGTAAGAATCTGTGGCCAAAGTTATGCCAAGTACAGAAAGCATACCAATGGCTGCAACACCCACACCATATAAACCTGCAATGCTATAAGAAGCATAGACAGCGGCTGAAACTAAAATTACAGGTAAACCAGTACTCATCATACCAAGAGCTAAACCAGAAATAATATTTGTTCCGGCTCCTGTATTAGATGAACCAGACAACATTTTAGTTGGAGTGTAGTCGTGAGATGTATAATATTCTGTAATCAAGCCAATTAAAATACCAACAACCAAACCAATAACAACCACACTAAACATTTTGTAATCATTAAAAAGTATATTATTGGCTATAAAGGTTGCAATGGTAAAAATAATTGCACTGGCAAATGTACCAATATTTAAAATTTTCTGAGGTTTAGATTTTTTAAATGCAGAAATAATAAAACTACCAATTAAACTAGAAATGATTCCAATGCTGGCTAAAAACATTGGGAAAACAACAGCATCTTGAGAGGAAACCCAAGTAACTGCTACACCCAACATCATGGTGGCGATAATAGAATCTGAATAACTTTCAAATAAGTCAGCTCCCATACCAGCCACATCACCCACATTATCACCAACATTGTCGGCGATAGTAGCAGGATTACGTGGATCGTCTTCTGGAATTCCAGCCTCAACTTTACCAACCAAGTCTGCACCCACATCTGCGGCTTTAGTGTAAATTCCTCCACCTACACGGGCAAACAAAGCCACAAGAGATGCACCCAAACCAAATCCATAAATAATGGAAGGCTGGCCAAAAATTAAATATAAAACAGCAATACCTAAAAGTCCCAAACTAACCACACTTAAACCCATAACAAGGCCTGAATTAAAGGCAATTTTTAAGCCCTTAAAAAGAGATGTTTTAACTCCTTCGGCACAACGTACGTTGGCAGAAGTTGCAATACGCATACCAATTTGTCCGGCCAATGCCGAAAACAAGGCTCCTCCAAAAATTGCTACAGATGTTTGCCAACCATTGGGCAAAAATATAGCAGATAAAACAACCACTACAAGCACAAAAAGAGCTAGCACTGATTGTTCTTTTTTAAGAAAAGCTCTGGCGCCTTTAGAGATAAACCCTGAAATTTCTTTAGCGCGTTCATTTTCTACTTTTTGTCTACGAACCCAAACTGCCAGCGAAAGAGACCAAATTAAGGCCAAAATAGAAACTGCAATCGGGAAAATAATCGAATTTGAAAGCATACTCAGTTTTTTCAACCCACTTGTTAATATCTAAGACAAGCTGGTTTATTAATTATCTTTAATTATTAAAATTTTATTTTTTTAACTTTTCTTTTTT
>CAYNPV010000030.1:3788-5385 GCA_964399185.1 uncultured Gammaproteobacteria bacterium | reverse complement strand
TTTTTTGCTTGTTTTTTTTCTTGTGCGCCTTCACTTTCTTGTTCGGTTTCTTGATCTACTTCTTCCTTGTCCTTTTTTTCTTCACTTTTTTCCTTACTATCATTTTGTTTTTCATTTTCATCTTGGGCTGACTTTTCTTGGTCAGAATCGGCTTGTTTGTCTTGTTCATCTTCAACAACCTCCCCTTGCTCTGATGCTCTGGCTGATTTAATTTCATTACCATCTTCATCTTCCATAACTACATCTATTTTCATTCCAACCAATTGTGCAGCTAAACGCACATTTTGCCCTCCCTTACCAATGGCCAGCGAATATTGATCTTCTTTAACAAAAGCATGCACGGTTTTATTTTCTTCATTAATTTCTACTCGGTTAATTTTGGCAGGAGCCAAAGCCTGAACAATAAACTTTTCTTTATCTTCGTCCCACTCTATAACATCTATTTTTTCTCCCCCTAGTTCATTAATAATAGTTTGAATGCGTGTCCCGCGCTGACCAATGCAAGCACCAATTGGATCTAAATCCTCATCTTCTTTACAGGTCACTGCTACTTTGGCACGAAAACCTGCATCGCGAGAAATAGCTTTAATTTGTACTGTGCCGGCATTAATTTCGGGAACCTCAAGTTTAAGCAGTTTTCTTAACATTTCTGGATGAGTTCTGGAAAGAAGAATTTCTGGGCCACGGTTAGACTGTTCTACTGATTTTACATAAAACTTCATTCTAGCACCGGGGCGATATGCATCGGCTCGTGATTGATCCTGAGGCAAAACAACACCAGTGGCTGTTTTAAGATCTACCAAAACAACCCTGCCTTCTTTGCGTTGAACCGTTCCGGTTACTAATTCTGCAGTTTTATCTTTAAACTCACTAAAGATATTGTCACGTTCTGCTTCGCGTAGTTTTTGAATAATAACCTGCTTAGCAGTTTGAGCAGCCATGCGTCCAAAATCGGCAGGAACCTCTAATTGCCTAATTAATTCATCGCCCACTTTTTTGTCTGCATCTTCATTTTTTGCATCTGAAAGAGAAATCATAGTGCGTGGATTAAACTTTTTTTCTTCTTCGTCTTCTTCTTTTTTTTCAAATTTAATTTCTTCTCCAGCTTCCTTCATTTTTTCTATTTCTGCCAAGTGTTCTTCATATTTTTGCTTAAGATCATCTTCTACAACTTCTTTTACATCAAAAACTTCAAATTCTCCATTTTCTAAATTAAAATTGACCTTAATGTTTTGAGTTTTTTTGTCGCCAAAATCTTTGCGATAAGCGGCTGCTATGGCTTCCTCTATGGTGCTTTTCACAGATTCCACAGCAAGGCCTTTTTCATCGCAAATTTGTTGAATGGCTAATGATAATTCTTCTGGCATATTTTTAAGTAGTTTAATTTTTTAAAAAAAAGGCTAGTTTACATATCATAAACTAGCTTACGGTATAATTATTATATATTTTTTAAATTTTGTCAAACTGCAAAAGATTTTCTGGTACGACGCTCAAAATCCTTTTTTTTCTGTTGCTCGCGTTTATCATATTTTTTCATACCCTTAACTACACCTATTTTAAGCTTGACTATTCTGTTTTTTAGATAAACTTCTAGTGG
>CAYNPV010000030.1:0-3688 GCA_964399185.1 uncultured Gammaproteobacteria bacterium | reverse complement strand
GCCTCTAGAGATTCTAGAACCTGATAATTTTGCTTGGCTTTTTTATTAACTGCAATACTTTGCATAAATAAAAGAGTTTACTATTCTCTATAAATATAATAACATGATAATAGGTTAAAAAACATATTTATGAATACAAAACATACAATAAAAGAACAAGTTGATCAAGTTTTATTGCAAAAATTTAATTTAAAAAACATTGATTATAATATAGATTATCCACCGCAGGCTAAACTTGGGGATTATTCGTTAAATGTAGCCATGCTCTTAGCCAAAAAAGTGCAAAAAAACCCTTTAGAAATTGGCGAGATTATTAAAAATGAGCTACAAGAAAAAAAGCTAGATTTTGTTGATAAAATTGAAGTAATAAAACCTGGCTTTATAAATATTTTTTTAACAGAAGATTATTTAAAACAAACTGTTGATAAAATTTTTAAAAAAGGGAAAAAATTTGGTGAACAAAAAGATAAGAATAAACAAAAAATACAAATTGAATTTATTTCTGCTAACCCAACAGGGCCTTTAACTTTAGCTAATGGACGTGGTGGTTTTACTGGAGATGTGCTAGCTAATATTTTAAAACTTAATGGACACAAGGTGCAAAAAGAATATTATGTTAATGATTATGGTAATCAAATAAGAGTTCTGGGGCATTCTGTTTTACAAGACAAAGAAGCTCAATACAGGGGAGAATATATTGAAAAATTAAGAAAAAAGGTTAATTTAAATCAAGATCCATTTAGCGTGGGCATTGAAGCGTCACAAATAATTATTGAAGGCCAGATTAAGCCTGCGGTAAAAAAAATGGACATAGATTTTGATAACTGGTTTTCCGAAAGAGAAATGCATGAAAAAGGAGAAGTTGAAATGGCATTAAAATTTTTAAAAGAAAAAAACCTAACACAAGAAAAAGATGGCGCTGTTTGGTTAAAAAGTCAAGAAAGCGCCGAAAACGAAGACAAAGAAAGGGTATTAGTAAAATCTAATGGAGATAAAACATATTTCTTAGCAGACATTGCTTATCACTGGGATAAATTTGCTAAAAGAAAATTTAATAAAGTTATTAACATTTGGGGTGCAGATCATCATGGCTATGTAGCTCGCTTAAAAAATGCTGTGGCACTTATGGGCTACCCAAATCAACTGGAAATTATTTTAATGCAACTGGTTAGACTTATTAAAAACGGCCAAGAGTTTAAAATGTCTAAGCGTGAGGGTAATTTTGTTTTAATAAAAGATTTAATTGAAGAAGTGGGTTTAGATGTGGTGAGATTTTTCTTTTTAATGTATGCAAACAATAAACATATGGATTTTGATTTGGATTTGGCTAAAGAAAGATCCAGTAAAAACCCGGTGTTTTATGTACAATATGCACATGCACGTATTTGTTCTTTGATAGAAAAAGCTAAGGGCTTAAAAAAAGAAGAAAACAAAAAAAGCCTTGAGCCAGCAGAAAAAGAACTAATAAAAGAGCTTTTAAAATGGCCAGAATTAGTGCAAGAAGTGGCTGATAATTATGAAGTGCATAAGGTGGCTTTTTATGCAATTAGTATTGCGGATAAATTTCACGATTTTTATGAGCGTTGTCGCGTGATTGAGAATGATAAAATAATTGAAAAGAGATTACAAATTGTAATGGCCACTCAACAAGTTTTGCAGAATGTCTTAGGGTGCTTGGGGGTTAATGCACCACAAAAAATGTAAACATAAAATAAAAAATCAAAATTAAAAAATTAAAATTGAAACTATAAAATTAAATTTTAATTTTTACTTTTTATAATATATGGAAATTAAAAGAACCTCCCCTGAATCCGACTTTGGCGGGAAACGGGGTAAGAACAGAAGCGTAAGAACCTCCCCTAAAGGGGGTGAGAACAGAGGAACAAAAACATCCCCTGAATCCGTCTCACGCGGAAAAAAAAGCAAAAAACAACATCATATTCATTTTATTGGTATTGGTGGCACGGCCATGGCTTCTTTGGCAGTAGCTTTTAGGCAAGCTGGATTTAAAATAACTGGTTCAGAACCGCATGAAATTTTTCCACCCATGAGGGATGTTTTAAAAAAAAATAAAATTAAATATCACTCTCCTTTTAACGCAAAAAAAATGGGAAACCCCGATGAAGTGGTAATTGGCAATGCCCACTATAGCGAGAATAATCCAGAAGTAATGGAGGCTAGAGAAAAAAAACTAGAGCTGATGCATTTTCCTCGTTTAGTAGAAAAATATTTAATTAAAAAAAATTCTACTGTGGTTGCAGGAACTTATGGAAAAACAAGCACCAGCGCGGCATTAACCTGGATACTTAAAAATGCGAAAAAAGATCCAAGTTTTTTGGTAGCTGGGGCTCCTTTAAACTTTTCTGTAGGAGCGTCTCTAAAAAAAAGCTCTTGGTCTGTTGTTGAAGGCGACGAATATCCTGCAGCAAGCCCTTGGGATTATTCGCCTAAATTTGCTTACTACCACCCTAAACACCTAATCTTAACCTCGGCTGAGTGGGACCATATGGATATTTACAAAACCCAAAAAAGCTATGTAGATGTTTTTAAAAAAATGGTAGGGGCAATGCCCAAAAACGGCTTGATAATAGCTAAAAAAAATGGTGAGAACTTAAAACAAGTTTTATCTGTGGCCAAATGCAGAGTTGTTTATTATAATTTTTTAAAAGAAAAACAAAAAACAGATTACACGCTAGATGATATTGAAATTAAAAACGGAAAAACATTTTTTGGAGTTTATAAAAAAAATAGCTTGGTAGAAAATTTTGAAACAAGTTTGATTGGAAACTTTAACCTTGAAAACTTGTTGGCATCTATTGCTATGGCTTATGAACTAAAGGTTCCGGGGAAAACAATTAAGCAATCAATTAAAACTTTTAAGGGTGTTAAAAGAAGGCTAGAAATTAGAGCAACCAAAAAAGGAATTACAATAATTGATGACTTTGCACACAACCCCTCTAAAGCCAAAAGTGCAACAGAGGCACTAAAAAAACATTTTCCTCAAAGCGATATTTATATAGTTTTTGAACCAAACCGTGGCGGAAGATCTAGTAAATGCTTAAATAAATATAGAAACAGTTTTGTTGGAGCTAAAAAAGTAATAATTCCAAAATTATCCAACTATAAAGCAAAAGCTGGTGTTATAGATGCAAATAATCAGCAAATAAAAGATTCTATTAAAGCTGGTGGGGTAAGTGCTGTGGCAATTAATGATTATGAAAAAATACTAAACAAACTAAGAAAAGAAGCAAAAAAAGGCGACGTAATAGCCTTTATGGGCTCACGTAATTTTGGTGGGATGATTGAAAAGTTGATTGAAAGCTTATAAGTGTAACATTTGGCTTATTTTAGCGTCTTATTAAGCAGAGGAATAAATAATTATATAATCTAAACTTGACAAAAAATAGTATTTATTATATTATTTAATATAATTTAAAAAATTATATGAAAAACAATTGGCAAAAAATGAATAATAGTGCTCTTGTAACCGCTGTTGATGGTGGCATGTTTGTGCGTGGTTGTGTTTTGATTGCTGATCCTGCACAAAAAATGTCTGCTTTTTGCCAAAGTTTTAAATATAAAGACAAATTTTAGCTTCTTTAATCCAGTTTATATTTAACCCTTTGGCAATAAGCCAAAGGGTTTTTAAATTGTTCATTAATAAAAAAATAAACTGGAGGTAAAAATG
>CAYNPV010000029.1:0-7624 GCA_964399185.1 uncultured Gammaproteobacteria bacterium | reverse complement strand
GAATTAAAATTAAGAAATTATAGTTTGCGTACTATAAAGAGCTGTTTGGTTTACTTAAGATGTTTTGCGTTTTTAATCTGCATTTTTAATCTGTACCCCTTACCTCACAATGACCTATAATGTTGCGGGCGGTTCTGGCCAAACTTTCCAGTTCTTTTTTAGAATAACTTTTAGCTGTTTTAAAAATTGGATTAACCAAATTAGTGCGAACTATAAAATTTTGCAAATAATATTTTTGAGCACCATTAATAAGGCGTGCCATACTTATAATATCTCTTTTTTGATGAAAAAAAGGCAAAACAGTGGTTCTAAACTCATGTTCTATGCCCGAATTGATAATTATTTTTATACTTTTTTCTATTTTTTTAACATCTATATTGGCTCCAACAACTAGAGCATATTTATATAATGGAGCCTTAATGTCCATAGCTACAGCATCTATTAATTTTTCGGTTATAAGTTTTTTTAATTTTTTAGGATTAGAGCCATTAGTATCTAGCTTAACAAGATAGCCCATTTTTTTAACTTTTTTAATAAAATTTTCTAAATCAGGTTGCATGGTTGGCTCGCCACCAGAAATTACAAGCGCATCCAGCTTGCCCTGTCTTTTTTGTAAATAATTTAAAACTTCTTTTTCTAAATTATCTATTTTTTTATTAAAATTAAGTTCTTCGGGATTATGACAATAACCACACCTGAAGTTACAGCCTTGGGTAAAAATTAATGCAGATGTTTTGCCAGGATAATCCAGCAAAGTGTTTTTTTGAAATCCACTTATTTTCATGTTTTTATCAAAATTAGAGTTAAAAAAATGATAAACGGTTTCTGTTTATCATTTTTTGTATTTTAAAAGCTGTTTATTTATTATAATTATACATTAAAATTAACTCTATCGTTTTGCTCTTCTTTTTTGCCGGCATTAAACTGCCCAACAGGTCTTAAATAACCGACAACGCGGGTATAAACTTCGCATTTTTGTCTTTTTTTTGTTTGTGTTTGTTGATTATGCATATTTGTAAAAATTTTAATTATTATATGTTAATTATAGCATATTTTGAACATTAAATTAAGTGCCCAAGGTTAGACAAAATTAAAACATTTTTGACTGTTGACGCTGTTTTTCCACAGTTGTCTCACCTTTATAGCCAATCTCTTGATCACAAATTGGGCAATACTCATGTTCACCAGCAATGTAACCGTGAATTGGGCAAATACTAAAGGTTGGGGTTATTGAAAAATATGGTAAATGATATTTTTCTGATATTTTTTTAACTAAGTTTTTTGTAGATTCAATTGAAGGTAATTTTTCACCCAAAAAAACATGAAAAACCGTACCGCCAGTATATTTGCACTGCAAATTATCTTGCCAATCAAGAGCTTGGAACAAATCGTCTGTAGCAGTAACTGGCAGTTGTGAAGAATTAGTATAATATGGTTCTGCTTTTTGTTGCTTATAATTTTCTTCGTTAGCAGTTATTATGTCTGAATATTTTTCTTTATCTTTACGGGCAAAACGATAACCTGTACCTTCTGCAGGAGTAGCTTCTAAATTAAACAAAACATCGCTTTCTTCTTGATACTTAAGCATTTTATCACGCATATATTCCATAATTTCTTCTGCAAATTTTATACCCTCTTCAGATGTTAAATCTTTAGACATATAATTTATAAGAGCCTCGTTCATACCATTAATACCAATAGTGGAAAAATGGTTCCCCCAATAGCCACCTGTGGCTTTTTTAACACCAGCTAAATATACTTTTGAATATGGATATAGATTTAACTCTGTTAAGCGCTCTAAAACATCGCGCTTAATGTCTAAACTTTGTTTAGCTAAATCCATTAAATAATCTAGCCGAGCATAAAAATCTTTTTCATCTTGTGCCAAATAACCTATACGGGGCAAATTAATAGTAACCACACCAATTGAGCCTGTAAGAGGGTTTGAACCAAAAAGACCCCCACCTCTTTTGCGCAACTGTCTGTTGTCTAGTCTAAGCCTGCAACACATAGAACGAGTATCATCTGGACTCATGTCTGAATTAACATAGTTGGCAAAATATGGAATACCATATTTAGCAGTCATTTCCCAGACTGGATCTAAAACCTTGTTATCCCAGTCTAGGTTTTTGGTTATGTTATAGGTTGGTATTGGAAAAGTAAAAACTCTTCCATGAGCATCACCTTGTGTATAAATTTCCGCTAAGGCGCGGTTAAACATATCTATTTCTGGTTGAAATTCTTTATAAGTTTCTTTTTGAGGTTTACCACCAATAATAACAGGTTCTTTGGCTACTTCGCCAGACGGCTTTAAATCTAGGGTAATGTTAGTGAAAGGAGTCTGAAAGCCAACCCTGGTAGGGACATTCATATTATACATAAAACCTTGTAAAGCCTGTACAACTTCTTCATAATTTAAATTGTCATAACGAATAAATGGAGCCAAATAAGTGTCAAAATTAGAAAAGGCCTGAGCGCCATTAGCCTCGCCTTGCAAAGTATAAAAATAATTAACAACTTGCCCTAAAGCAACGCGAAAATGTTTTGGTGGTTTGCAATTTATTTTGCCTTCCACGCCACCAAAACCATATATTAAAAGATCTTTCAAATCCCAGCCACAACAATATGAAGCCAGTAGCTGTAGGTCGTGTATGTGCAAATCTCCGTTTATATGAGCCTCTCTAATTTCATTGGAATAAATTTTGTTTAGCCAATAATGAGCAGAAACAGTTGAAGCCAAATGATTGTTTAAACCTTGCAGAGAATAGGTCATATTGCTGTTTTCCTTGACTCTCCAATCTAGTTTATTGATGTAGGCATCTATAATATCATCGGAATTAATGTATGACTTAATATCTCTGATTTTTGCGTGTTGATCGCGATACAAAATAAAAGACTTAGCTACCTGATTTTTGTTTTTTTCTATAAGAACTTCTTCTACTAAATCTTGTATTTCTTCTACGTCTGGTTGTGGTTTTTCTTCTTTTTTATGTTTTTTTTCTAGCTTTTGAACTACACTTTGTGTTAGCTTGTTAGCCTCCTTAATATCTGGCTCACCAACAGAACGCAAAGCTTTATAAATGGCGTTTGAAATTTTTGATTCATCAAAAGCCATTAATCTGTCGTCTCTTTTTTTAATTTGTTTTATATGTGTAGACATAGAATTTTGGCTAAAAAAATATCCCGATCAATTAGGATAATTTAAATTAAATTTTTAAGTTTATGATTTCATTATAACACAGCTTTTCAAAAAACAAAAAACCCCTTTTAAAGGGGGTCTTTGTGACTATTTTTTATATAAAATGTTGATTTACATCATTTTACGTCTGATAAAAGCCGGGATTTCTAATTCTTCTTCTTCGTCTGTTTTTGGCGGTTGTTCTTTTTTCTTTTCTATTTGGTCTTCGTCTTTACCAACTCGTCTTTTAGTGATTGGCTCTTTTTTTACTGTTGATGTGGGCTGAGTACCAGATTCGTCGGTTGGATTAAATTCCATGGTTTTGTTTTGTTTGTCTCTGACAGGTGTTGAGCCAAAACCAGTAGCTACCACGGTTACTCTAACCTTGTCTTTCATGTTTTCATCAATAATAGAACCAAAAATAATTTTAGCATTTGGGTCGGCAGAATTAGTGATTACTTTGGCAGCTTCATTAACTTCGTTCATACCCAAATCCATTCCACCGCTGATAGTAAATAAGATACCCCTAGCTCCTTCAATAGAAAGCTCTAGTAATGGCGAGTCAATGGCTTGCTTGGCTGCTTCTATGGCACGGTTTTCTCCACCAGCTTCTCCAATGCCCATTAAAGCCGAGCCAGCATCATACATAATTGAACGAACATCTGCAAAGTCTACATTAACCAAACCCGGAACTGTTATTGTTTCGGAAATGCCCTGAACACCATTTTTTAATACTTCATCAACCACAGAAAAAGCCTCTAAAAGCGAGGTTTTTTTATCTATGATTTGTAATATTCTATCGTTAGGAATTGTAATAATTGCATCTACGTTTTCTGCTAGCTTGTCCATGCCCTGGTCTCCAATTGTTTTGCGCTGAACACCTTCAAAAGAAAAAGGCTTGGTTACAACAGCCACAGTAAGGGCACCGAGGTTTTTGGCAATTTCTGCAATTAAAGGCGAGGCACCTGTGCCTGTTCCACCACCCATACCACAAGTAATAAAAACCATATCTGTATCTTTAAGAGCATCTCTAATTTGATCAACGGCTTCTTCAGCTGCCTTTAAACCAATTTCAGGATCCATACCAGCACCTAAACCCTTGGTTATGTTTTTACCAATATGTATTTTTTTTCTAGCAGCACTGTGATGAAGTGCTTGTGCATCTGTATTAACGGCAATAAATTCTACTCCGCGAATTTTTTCTTTCATCATGCGGTTAACGGCGGAGCCTCCAGAACCCCCAACTCCAACAACCTTTATTTTAGCAAAGGTTTCTACTTCTGGATGCACTTCTTGACTTGGTCTGGTTTCTTTATTTTTTGAATTAGTCTTGTTTTTATTAGGCATACTAGTTGAACACTAATTTTGTACAATACAATATGATAAATTCATTTTCAGTATAACACATTGATTATTTTAGTCAAAAATTAATTTGGAGTAATTTTGTCAATTAAATGCTTAATTTTTTGCCAACCATCTTTTAGGCCTTGTATTCCCTTGCTTGGCAAACCAGTAGCTGATGATTCTGATAATTCAGATCCCCAAACGCAAAGACCAACAGCAGTTGAATAGCTGGGGTCGTTAACTTTGTCAATGGCAGAATTAAATTCAGATGGAACAGCTAGACTGGCGGGTAATCTAAATTCTTTTTTGGCTAAATCCACGATATGTGGCAACTTTGCACCCCCACCTGTTAAGACAACTCCTGCAGGAAGCAGACCCGATCTTTCAATTTCTATTAATTTTTTATCTACCATTTTAAAAATCTCTTGCATACGAGCTTCAATAATTTCTACAACATACTGTTGTGGCACACTTTCTTCTTCTTTTTCATCAAATTCAGCCAAATCAACTTCGTCTTTTTTGTTAACTCCCTGAGTAGTGGCCTGGCCGTAAGTAAGCTTAACTTCTTCAGCCACGTCAAGAGAAGTTTTTAAGCCTATAGCAATATCGTTTGTTATATGTGAGGAACCGATTGGCAAAACATGGGTGGATAGAATGTCTCCTTCTTCAAAAACCGCCATAGAGGTGGTGGAGTGCCCAATATTAACCAAAACAACACCCAAGTCTTTTTGGCGTTTACTTAAAGAACATTCGGCGTTAGCTAAAATAGAAAAAACCAAATCATCAATTTCTATACCTGTTCTATAAACAGCTTTAGTTAAGTTTTTAATTTGTGATGAAAAACCTTGTATAATTTGTGTTTCCACCTCCAAGCGCACACCATTCATACCCCGCGGATCTTTGATGCCGGTTTGGCTGTCAACACTAAAAATTTTGGGGATAACATGAATTATTTCATAATTCGGAGGAGTTGCCACAGTTTGTGAAGCCTCTATCACTCTTTCTACATCATTTTCAGAAACTTCATTATCGGCTCTTGAAACAGCAATGACTCCTTTAGATTGCATGGTATTTATATGGGTTCCTGAAATACCCACATAGGCGTGGTTAATGGGTTGCCCAATAACTCTTTCAGCTTTTTCCAAAGTGCTGGTGATGGCAGAAACAGCATCCTCTATACTAACAATAGAACCTTTATTAACTCCAGCAGATTCATGCTCGTTAGCAGCTATAATATAAAATTTTTCGTCATTAGGATTATATTGTCCAACAGCCACTCTTATTGTAGATGAACCAACATCCAAACCAACTATGAGTTTGTCTTTTTTTGCCATATATATATGTTAATATCTTTTTTATTGAGTTTATTATACCTTAATTAAGCTGTTTTTTCAAAAACAAGAAGAGCATTCATTCATTTATTTATTGGTCTTGTTCTAGTGGGTTATCAAAAAACTGAAAACTCCTGAGCATCATTTCATAGGTTGTTTTATAATTCATGGTATTTTTTAGACCCACGTTATATGCAATTATATAAATTTTATTATTTTTAAGTATATAAACATTTAAACCGTCTGGGCTTTCTACGCCATACCAATTGCCAACCAATCTTTCTTTTATTTGAGATTGGCTGATATCTACATTTTCATTTTGGTACCAATCTTTAATATTATCGTAGGCTGTATTGTTTTCTTGAACAATAATTTGCACAAATTCTTCTGTCTGAGAAGTAAAAGTAACTTGGGCTGGATCTTCTTCTATGCTATTTTCTGGTTGCCAACTTGAAGGATATAAAATTGAATAACCATATTCTTTATTATTATAACTTTTAACAAATCTGGTGTCTGTAATTTTATTAACCCCAACCCCTGGTTTAACTGGATTATAAAAATTTATCAATTCATGGCCATCTTCAAAACCTTCTCCATCTGTGTCTGGATTAAAAGGATCTGTTCCCCACAAACCCTCTTCTACATCTGTTAATCCATCACTGTCTGAATCTCTAGAGGGCTTTAGAGTTTGCTTGGGAGTGGATGTTGGCTTTGGCGCTTCTTCTTTAGGAGCCGGACCTGGCATACATACATAATTGGGGCAAGTGCCAAAAACGTCTTCTTCCGCAATTGGCATAGTTGAAGTGCTGTTTTGACATAAATCTTCTAGGTGACAATAATCTTGCATGGTACGGCATTCCTCTATGCCACAAAGTTGGCAGTTTTCTGCAGAACAAAACTCCACCTCTTCTTCTGGCTCGGGTTGTGTTGGTGTTTGTTGTGTTGAAGTGTTATTGTTTTGCTCGGGCTGGTTTTCTTGTGGCTGGATTTTTTCTTCTTCTTTTGTTTGATTGATATAGTTAGGAGAAGGTTGTTCATTATCAAAGGTTTTAATTAAAAACCAGCCTCCAAGTGCCAAAAGAGCTATAACTAAGACGCCAATTATTATACCTATAATTACATTTTTCTTAAGTGAACCAGAATTTTTTCTAGGTCTTGATGTGGTTTTTTCCTGAGGGATTTTGTTTTTTATCTCGCTTTGGTTAACATCATAAAACTTATCAGGCATCTTATGAACTTCTACGTTTAAATCTTGTTGCTGATTGGCAGTATTTTTTTCTGTTTGTGGGTTGTTTTTTGAGTCTTGGTTTTTATCTTTGTGTTTAAAGTTAAACATATATTTTTTTTAATCTCCCAAACGTGCATTGCCTGGGATTAATGGGTGATAACCGTTTTCAACCTCTTTGCCGTCTTCATAGCCATCACCGTCTGTGTCGGCAATAAGAGGGTCGGATTTATAAATTTCTATTTCTTCAAAATCACTCAAACCGTCAGAATCTGTGTCAAATTTGTTTTTATCTGTGCCCAATTCTATTTCTTGTAAATCTGTTAGACCATCTTGATCTGAATCTAAAAATTCATCAGCTGGATTGTTTTTTTGATTATCCTGTGGAGGTTCTAATGGAGTTTTTTCTTGTTCGGGTTCTTTTTGCGAGGGGTTATTGTTTTCTGGTGATTGAGTTGGTTGTTTTTGGTTGTCTTTTGGTGTATTTTCCTGTTGGATTTCATTTAAAGTGTTTAAAAGCTGGTTTAAACCTGTACCGGCTTGAGG
>CAYNPV010000028.1:0-7625 GCA_964399185.1 uncultured Gammaproteobacteria bacterium | reverse complement strand
TTTTAGGTCCAAAAGGTTTAATGCCTAGCCCTAAAAACGAAACAGTCACTAAAGATGTAGCACAGACAGTCAAAGATTTAAAAGGTGGTAAAATAACTTTTAAAAACGATGAAACATCTAATTTGCACCAAGTTATTGGCAAGCTTAGTTGGGATGATGCCAAGCTAAAAGAAAATTTTGAAAATTTTTTACAAGCTGTTCATCAAGTTAAACCAGCCTCTGTAAAATCTAACTATATTAAATCTGTCAGTCTTTGCTCTAGTATGGGTCCCTCAGTTAAAGTTGCCCAATAAATGAATACTTTTTATCAAAAAAAGAAGGCATATTTGCCTTCTTTTTTTATCTTGATTTTTTATGCTTTTTTTGTCTTAAATTAGCTAATTGTGAGCCTAAAAATTTGCTTAAAGCTCTCAAATTTCGTACAATTAAGGCATGAAACTTTCTATTATTATAGTTTCCTGGAATACAGCTGATTTAACTTTAAAATGTGTTAAATCAGTTTTTAAGTTTTTATCATCTCTAAATGATTTAGAGGTTTTAATCGTAGATAATGCGTCTCCAGATAAAACAGTAGAAAATTTAGAAAATTTCAAAAAAGAAAATCTTGGGCTTAATTTAAAAATTTTGGCACAAGATAAAAATTTAGGATTTGCCAAAGCTAATAATTTAGCCATTAAAAAAGCTCAAGGAGATTTTGTTTTTCTTTTAAATCCAGACACAGAATTAATAGATAATTCTTTACTTAAAATGTTAGAGTTTATGCAAGATAACCCAGCAGTGGGTGTTGTTGGACCCAAACTTTTAAATTCAGACAAAACCCTTCAGCGTTCTTGTCGCAGATTTCCCAAGCTTGCTGACCAAATTTTAATACAGCTTAAGTTTTATAATTTATTCCCTCAAAAATTTAAAGTTACACGCCAATATTTTATGCTAGACTTTAACCATAATCAAACCAGACAAGTGGACCAAGTTATGGGAGCAGCCATGCTGGTTCGTAACAAGCTTTTTAACCAAATTGGACTGCTAGATGAAAATTTTTGGGCCATATTTGAAGAAGTAGATTTTTGTGCTAGGGCCAAAAAATACGGTTGGCAGATATGGTTTTTTTCACAAGCAAAATTAATTCATCACAAAGAACAATCTTTTAAACACATGGCCAGTTTGGCTAAGCAAAAAAATTATAATCGTTCATTAAGGCGTTATTTTGCTAAACACAAGCCACTTTGGCAACTTTGGGTTTTAAAAATAATTGCCCCATTTAATTTATTTTTAACTTGGCTAGACACTAAACTCAGTTTACGTGCTAAATTGGGCAAATCTAAGGATGTATAATTCTATGCAAACTATTTATAATTCTAAAATTATAAAAAACACATTTTTAATTTTATTTATGATGGAACTTGCCAGTTTTTTTGGCTGGCTAGTGCCACTTATTAACAATATTCTTTTCTTTTTAATTTTATTTTCTGTTTTATTTCTTTCTTTAAAAAAAATAGAATACGGTTTCTATATTTTATTTGCTGAACTTTTTTTAACTTCATATGGATATTTGGTTCAGTTTCAGGCATCAAGTTTTTCTGTTTCATTAAGAATTGGAATTTTTATAATTTTAATGGCAGTTTGGTTCTATAAATATGCTATTAAAGATTATCAATTAAATCTAAAAGAAATATATCAAGATTTTAAAGAGAGTTTATCTAATAATTTAAACAAAACATTGCTTTTATTGGCGGTTGTTTTGCTTTGGGGTGTAATATGGGGGGCAATTAAAGGCAATACCGCAGCCGATATTTTTTTTGATTTTAACAATTGGTTATACCTTGCCTTGGTCTTGCCTTTAAATTATGTTTGGCACAACAGCAAAAACCAAGAAAAACCGCAAAAATTTTTTTCTAATATTTTAAACATTTTATTAGCCACATCTCTTTGGCTTTCCATAAAATCTTTAATTTTATTTTATATCTTTACTCATCAAATTAATTTTGCCCTGCCAGAAGTATATAAGTGGATACGTGATAGTCGGGTAGGGGAGATAACTTTTGCTGGTGGTGGGTATTGGCGCATTTTTATTCAATCCCAATTATATGTTTTAATAGCTTTTTTAATTTTTTTATCACAAAAGTTAACCTGTCAAAACAAAAAGCAAAAAACTGCTTTTTTTGTAATTCTAAGTTTGTTTTTAAGCACAATTTTAATTAGTATATCCAGAAGCTTTTGGGTTGGTTTGGCTGCAGGTGTTGGTTTTTATTTTTTAATTTTGTTTGTTTTAAAGCAAGATTCTAAAATAAAAAAAATCTTAAAACAAATTGTGCACATATTATTTATTCTAATCTTAAGTTTGTTTTTTGTTTTTGTTGTTATAAACTTACCACCCAAGGCAGATGTAGAAGTAGAGAAAACCTTAAATAATAGGATAAGTTCTTCAGGACCCGCCAGTTCTTCACGCCTAAACCAATTAGAGCCACTTTTTAAAAAAATTGCCAAACACCCAATTATTGGCTCTGGATTTGCAACTTCAGTCACCTATCGTAGCTTAGATCCGCGTATAATTAACTCTACAGCCGGGAAAAGCGGCCAATACACCACATATGCTTTTGAATGGGGGTATTTTGATATATGGCTTAAAATCGGATTGTTTGGTCTTTTGGTTTATTTATATTTAATTTGGCAAATAATGCGTAAAATGGCTATAATAATAGCAAGAAGCAGACAAAATGGTTGGCTTACTATTGGTCTTTCTTGCGCCTTAATAGCACTTTTAGCAGTTAATGTTTTTAGTCCATATCTAAACCATCCACTTGGAATAGGATATATATTAATTTTACTCTTGTATTTAAAAGATGAAACAAAATAAATCTATGCCCACCACTATTTCCGTTTGTATTGTTACCTGGAATTCAATGAAGTTCATCAAGTCTTGTTTGGACTCTATTTTTAAGCAAAATATTTTTTATAGCCAAGAGGCAGAAGATTTTAAATTAGCCGTAAATGTGGTTGATAATTCATCGCGTGATGGAACCAGAGAATTTATTTTAAAAAATTATCCCCAAGTTCATTTGTTAAAAAATATTAATAATCTGGGTTTTTCTAAGCCCAACAACCAAGCTATTAAAATGCACCAAACAGATTGGGTTTTAATTATGAATCCAGATGTTATTCTAGAGCCAGACTATTTACAAAAAATGCTCAAGTCTGCTAAAGAATCTGCTGATGATGTGGCTGCACTGGGTAGCAAAATTATGAAATCAGAAACAGTTATGGAAGATGGTTTACCTCAAGTTTTAAAAACAAAAAAAATAGATAGTTTTGGTTTGCAGATAAAAAAAAGCCGACAGGTACTTAATATTGGGGAAGGGCAAGAAGATGCAGGCCAATATGACCAACTTAAACAAGTGTTTGGTTTTGCTGGAACTTGTGTAATGTTTCGCAGGCAAGCCTTAGAAGACATTAAATATAGAGAAGAATACTATGATGAGAGTTTTTTTATGTATCAGGAAGATTTTGATTTGGCATATCGCTTGCAACTTTTGGGTTGGAAATCTATTTTTGTTCCACGGGCAACAGCTTATCATTTTCGTTCTGCCAAAGCACACACGCTTAAGATTTGGCATTTTTTAAAAATTATAAAAGCCAGACGCTCAAAGTCTAAAATTGTTAATTATCACTCCTATAAAAATCATTTTGCTACTCTCCTTAAAAACGAAATAGGCGAAAATTTTATTCGTCATTTGCCTTTTATTTTTTGGTTTGAATTTAAAAAATTTGTTTATCTTTTTTTGTTTGAATTTTCATCACTTAAATCTCTTAAGGATTTTTTTAAAAACTATAAAAATTATTATCATAAAAGAAAAGTCATTCAACAAAGGCGCAAGGTCACTTCTAAAGAAATACGCGAATGGTTTAAATAAAACATATGTTACTTTCAATAATTATTGTTAACTATAAAACCAAAAACATGGTTAAAGAGTGCATTAAAAACATTCTAGATTTGAATTTAGAGTTTGCTTATGAAATTATTGTCGTAGACAACAATTCTAAAGACAACATTCAAGAAATGATTGAAGAAGATTTTCAGGATGTTAAGTTGATACAATTATCCAAAAACAAGGGCATGGGAGCGGGTAATAATTTGGGCGCCAAACAAGCTAAAGGTGAATATTTATTAATTCTCAATCCAGATGTGGTTGTTTTGCCTGGTGCTATTGAAAAATTATTACAAAAAATTCAAAACAACCAACAAATAGGTTGTGTAGCACCAATGCTTTTAAATCCAGATTTTAGCTATCAACAGTCCCGTTATAGGTTTCCTAGATTTTTGTTATTACCAGTTTTTATTCGCACAGGGCTTGGCAGATTTGCTCAAACAAAACTGGATAGATATTTTATGAGCGATACACCCTACAACCAAGAGCACGCCATAGATTGGGCCAGAGGCAGTGCTTTGTTAGTTAAAAAAAACCTCTTTCATCAAGTTAAAGGTTTTGATGAGCGTTTTTTTATGTATTTAGAAGATACAGATTTATGTAAAAAAATTTGGCAAGCTGATAAAAAGGTATGGTATCAACCAGAGTCTAAAATGATCCATTACTATTACAGGCAGTCTGGAGGTGGGCAGTGGCTTATGGATTTGTGGCGTAAGTTGGCTTGGATTCATATTTATTCTTGGTTTAAATATTTTTACAAATGGAGAAAAGAAAAATAAATTAATTAATTTTTTAGACTGTAATATAGTGTGTACTATAGTGAAGACCATTTATTTCATCCTAGATATTTAGTATATTTATAAAATATTTTTTACTGTAATAAAAATTTTTTTAAAAATATGAAAAATCAAACCAAAATTATTACCTTTGTTTTAATCTTTGCTTTAAGCTTGGTTTGTTTAAGACACAATACTATAGCTAAAGAAGATTTTTCATATTTAAAACTTTATTCTTTACCCGATTTTTCTTTACAAAATCAACTACATTTAAATGCACAGTCTTTTGGTTTTGCTTTAACAGGTGCAGACTTAGGTGGTGATGGCCAAGACGAGTTAATTGTTTCAGCTGGTAGATTTGTTGAACCCAGAATTAAAATTCTGCGCCAAGACGGCAGTTTAATTAATTCTTTCTTGGCCTATAACAAAAATTTTATAGGTGGCGTTGAAGTAGAAGCCTGTGATCTGGATAATGACGGCCGAGACGAAATTTTAACTGGCGTTCGTTCTAATGGGGGAGCACATATTAGAATTTTTGATTCTTATGGCAGAGAAAAAATATCTGCTAATTTTTTTGCCTTTCAGGGCACCAGTCATGGTGTGAGATTATCTTGTGGAGATGTTACAGGAAACGGTCAGGCAAACATTATAGCAACAAGCAAAGTTGGTGATTCTGTTAAAGTTGCAGTTTTTAATAATCAAGCTGAATTAATAGTACAAAAAAGTTTTAAAGACTTAAAAGCCAAAGACACTGGTGTTTCTTTGGTAGATTTAGGGGGAGATGGTCAGTTGGAAATTCTTTTAACCGCTGGCTGGGGAGACAAGCCTTTAATTAAAATATTACGCGGAGACTTAAGTTTAATTAATGAGTTCTTGGCCTTTGAAGCCGAATATAAAGGTGGTGTGCGTGCCCTTGGTTTGCAAACAGACAGAGACGTGGGGCAAGAAATAATAGTAGCCCCAGCTTTTTTGGGTGGATCTAAAATTAGTGTTTTTAATAGTTATGGCAACCTTTTAAGTTCTACAGAAATTTTTAATAAAAATTTTGTGGGTGGTTTTAATTTAGATATAATTAAAACTCAAGAAAAGAATCTTCTAGCCATTGTGCCTAGAAATTTACCCACAGGCAATACAGATGAATATAAATATATAGACATAGATGTTTCTGAACAAAGATTTAAATATTATGAAAGAGGTTATTTAATTGATGATTTAATCACTTCTACAGGCAAGCCTTCCACCCCAACACGTTATGGTGAATTTAAAACTCTTTCAAAATATGAAATGGCTTACGGTGGTGCAGACGGGCAACTTTGGGGCATGCCGTATTTTATTGGTTTTTATACAGCCGGAGGTTTAGTAAACGGTATTCACGAGTTACCATTTCTAAATGGATATCGTGAAGGGCAAAATAGTTTAGGTCATGCAGTTTCTCATGGTTGTGTGCGTCTTGGCATAGGCTCAGCCAAAGAAGTATATGATTGGACAGAGGTGGACAAAACAAAAATTATTGTTCACCCATAAGATCTTTTTTTGCCCCCTTTTGATGATTGATAGACGTGATTAGCTAGTTCATCCATTTTCTTACCCCCTTTCCCGCCAAAGGCGGATTCACCCGCCAAAGGCGGATTCAAGGGGGGTACATCAATTTCTTACGACCTCCAGGCCAGATTTATATTAAAATAACAACCCCTAATAAACATTTAAAAATTAAAATAAATATTCTATGTTATCTAAAATATTTTTTTCCAAACTAAAAAAAGAATACGAAAAAAAAGAAATAGAACGCAGAAAAATTATTTCTGCATCTAATCAAATTTTGCATGCTTCTAAAAGAGTTATTTTTGGGCTTCACAGGGGCGATATTGGTCACGCCGAAACCAGTCTTAATTTATTAGAAAAAGAAATTAAAACTATGCAAAAAAATTTTGGTTTTACGCGCTTAGAACAAGAAGGGGCTTATAAGGCTGCCATTGAAGAGTATGTAGAGGGCAGACTCTTGTATTTGGTTTATAAAGGCAAAAATCTTAATAGTTTTAGCGGTCTTAAAATTGCCACTGATAGTTATTTGGGGGGGTTATGCGATTTAACCGGAGAAATGGTGCGTTATTCCACCAACTTGGCAGCCGAACAAAAATTTGATAAAGTAGAACAAATGTTAGAGTCTGTGCGCGATATAATTGGCGAGTTGGTTCAATTTGATATGACAGGTTATTTAAGAACCAAATACGATCAAGCCAAACATAATTTAAAAAAAATGGAACAAATAAATTACGAAATTAAAATTAGAAAGTAAAAAAATCAGGAGGACAAAAAGTGAGAAAAATAATTAGAGGTCCAAACTATAGTAGGCCTAGCATACATGATACCATGGCTGAAACTGTTATAATTTGGTCTGAACGTTCAACCTGTCAGCGTTATTTAGTTGCGGCTGTAATATACACAACAACAATAAAAATTCCTTTTGGTATTGGATATAATGGTGCGCCGATTAAACATGAGCACTGTATAGACATTGGTTGCCGAAACAAAAATCCGGGGTGTGGTGAGTGTTTGGGAGCGCATGCAGAGAGTAATGCTTTTAACAATAGCTGGAAAAAACCATGGGAACTTGATGGTCAAGATGTTTTTGTCATGAGCAAAATTAGGCCATGCTCAGGGTGTTCTAAGATTATTGCAAATAATAACCAGATGGGCAACATAATAACTGTTTATTATTTGCATGATTATGACAGAGACCCAAACTCTGCAATAATCTTAAGAAAAGCAGGAATTAAATTAGAAAAGTATGAATCAGAATATTTTTCCAATTGGTTGGTTGAACATAAATTTTCTCTTTAAAAATATGTACGGGGTTCCATTGAAGAACCCCTTTTTTTATTTATTTTTTTGTGTTAAGGTTAGGCTATAAAAATAAAAATTTATG
>CAYNPV010000027.1:1173-7707 GCA_964399185.1 uncultured Gammaproteobacteria bacterium | reverse complement strand
TATGCAAAAATTATTGCAATTAAATTTTTAGTAAAATAAACAGCAATAAACACAAACAGAGAAGCTAAAATTTTAATAAAAATCCCATATTTAGAAGAAACATCAAATCTTTTTTTTCCTTGCAAAAGTGGGCTAAACAGATTAAAAGAATCCATAAAAGGCACAAAAACAGCCGATATTAAAAAAGTAAAAGTTAATTCTGTATTGCCCTGTATGTAGTAATAAATAGCTAAGCCCAAACCAGCCAAGCCTCCAAGTAGCCCCCATTTAATTTTTAATTTTAATGCGGGCTTAAAAGACCCGTCATAACCTTGCGCTACAGCTCTGGTTATAGCCGTACCCATACCAGACAAAGTGGGAATAGCCAAAATCCCCAGCAAAGACAAAACATATTTATAAGACCCATAAACCTCTTTGGGTAACAAATTAGCAAAAGCAATGGCTAACAGAAAAGTGGCTACAGAAGAAATACCTTGCCCAAAGGTCAACCAAAAACCACCTTTGGCTAAATACACCATATCTGTTTTTGTATAACGTTCACTTCTTCTTAATAAATTATAAATTTTATTTTTTAACATAACTAAAAATAATTAGGAAAATAAATTAGTAACTTAGTAAAAATGTAAAATAGTATTTATTTTAAATTTTTTATGAAACAAGCCAATAGTTTGGAGATTTCAATTGTTAAACCTCTATATTTAATAAATTCTTCATCTGTAATATATTTTATCTTTCTGGCCAAATATAACATTGATCTAACCTCAGCGTTTGAGCCTTTAGCTATATACAAAAATCTTCTTAGTTCTGATTTTGTGCCTCTTTCAAATCCTTCTGCTATATTATTCATTATTGAAACAGAAGCCCTCAATATTTGGTCTCTAAAAGTAAAATTTCTGTTATCCTTAAATTTATTATATAGCAGATTGCTTAACTCGCCAGCTTTTTGCCAAGCAACAACATCTTCAAATTTTGTAATAAACATAGACTAAAAACAGTAATTTAGTTAATTAGTAAAACAGTAAAATTGTATTTTATTTTTTTGTGATCATAGCCAATTCACTAATTTACTAAATTACTAAATTACTATTTTACAACTTTACTGTATTATTGTCCCCCACCACCGAGCACTGTTTTAATAGTCTTCAAAGTAATAGATAAATCCAACACAAAAGACCTATTCTTGATGTAAAAAAGATCATATTGGAGTTTTTCTAAAGCATCTTTTTCACTCGCACCATAAGGAAAATTAATCTGTGCCCACCCTGTTAAACCAGGCTTAACCAATGAACGTTCATTATAATAAGGAATTTTCTTTTCTAGTCTTTCAATAAATTCTGGTCTTTCTGGTCTTGGACCAATAAAACTCATCTCACCACGTAAAATATTTATTAATTGTGGAATTTCATCTATGCGTGCTTTGCGCATTAGCCTACCAACTTTTGTTACTCTTGGATCATTTTTTTGTGCCCACTGAGGGCCACTGCTTTCGGAATTAATATACATACTTCTAATTTTAATCGCTAAAAATTCTTTACCCTTTCTACCTGTGCGTTTTTGTTTAAACAAAAACGGCCCCTTGCTGTCGGATTTTACTGCTGCATAAATAAAAGGCATAAACGGCAAAGTAATTAGCAGAATAATAACAGCCATAAAAATATCAAACAATCTCTTGCCGACCTCATACAAACTTTTTTGGCTTTCTTTTACATTTTCTAAAAACCAAATTTGTCCAATAGAATTAATTGGCACCTTGCCAGTTATCTTTTCAGCAAAAGTAGGGAAGTCAAAAAAAGAAATTTTCAATGGGATACATTCATAAAGTTTATTTACTAGTTCTGGGTTGTGATGTGGATCTAAGGCTGTAATAATTGTTTTGATGTTTTTAATTTTTACCAAGCCCTTAAAAGAATGAGGTGGATTAATTATTTCTATTTTATTTGGACCAATATTGGGAATACCAGCCTGCCCATCATGCATAATAGCCACCACCCTAAATCCAAGTTGAGGTCTTTTATTAACTTCTTCTGCTAATTTTAAGGTTTCCTCATTTAAACCAATAATCAACACATTATTTTGCCAAGGTTTAATTTTAACCAAACTATTAAACAACTGCCTCCAGGCAAAAATTAAAACACTTACAAAAACTAGCTCTAAAAGCAAATTTGTCTTAGGTGTAATTCCTGGACGAATAACATAAAAGAAAATAATTGCCAAAGCTGCACACCAAACCATACTTCTAATTAATACAGAAAAAAAGCCAAGGTTATTTTTAGCAATCTGCAAACTATAAATGCCGGATATATAAAAAACAACCAACCACACAGCAAAAATAATAGTGAATGGCCAAAAATGCTGGCTCCATCGCTCTGGGCTGACAGCTTCTTGATAACGAATTAATAAAGTCAACCATAAAGACAAATAAAAAACAGCAATATCACCTGCAATTAAAATTAAATATTTAATTTTTGTTACAAATTCAGACATAAAATTTAATACCTTAAGAGTACCATATTAAGCTTATTTTTTCAAATCAATAAAAAAATAAAAATTTGCTCAAATATTATATCTGATTTATAATATAAGCAATTAATTAGCAAAATAAACTTTTTTATGATAGCAAAATATAACCTGAACTGGATTCTAAAAAACAGTCTTTTTGTGCTGTTATACCTGGCCTTAATTAGCCCTGTTTTATTGTCTAAAGAACTGCTTTTTCCCTTCATAACCACTAAAACAATATTTTTTAGGCTGATTGTTGAAGCCGCGCTTTTAGTCTATGTTTGGCTGGCAATACGCGTACCAGACTATAGGCCCAAAATGAACATCCTTAGTTGGTTAATTTCTGCTTTTGGACTTATTGTTTTAATTACAGGCATAACGGGTGTGGACTTTTATCGCAGTTTTTGGGGCACCATAGAAAGGGGTGAAGGTTTTTTAACCATTTCTCATCTTATTATCTTTTTTTTAATTCTTAGCTGGACATTTAAAAACAAAAAAGAATGGTTTTACTATTTTACAGGCATAGTTAGTGTGAGTTTATTTGTTAACTTTTATGCAATCTTACAAAAATTAAATGTAGAAAATTTCTTTTTATATGGCCACATAATTAGTTCTGGTGGAGACAGGCTTTCGGCCACTATCGGCAATGCCGCCTTTTTAGGTGCCTACACTTTGGCAAACTTCTTTTTAAGTCTCTTACTTTTCACTCAAAAAAAATATTGGGGGTGGAAAGCCTTTTTTGGCTTTAGTGGCCTATTAAATCTCTATGTTTTATACTCCACCCAAACCAGAGGCGCAGCCATAGCTTTAATTGGCACTCTAATTTTGCTTTGTATTGCCTATTTAATTAAAAATCCATCACAAAAGAAAAAAAAGGTTGCTACCACAATTTTAGTTTTAATTATTCTCTCCGGAACTCTCATCTGGTTTAATAAAAAATCTTCTTTTGTACAAAACAGCCCAACCCTTAGGCGCTTAACAGAAATTTCTCTTAACGACATTACCACTGAATCACGCCTCTTAGCCTGGCAAACTTCATGGCAAGGATGGAGTGACCGATTCTGGCTTGGTTATGGATGGGAAAACTACAATATTGCCTTTAATAAATATTTCCCAGCAAAAATCTACAAAGACGCAGGTTCACAACTCTGGTTTGACAGAGCACACAACACTGTTTTTGATATAGCCGTTGCTACTGGAGTTTTTGGCTTGCTTACCTATCTGGCTATTTTTTTCTTTGCTATTTTTTATCTTTTAAAATCAAACAAAAATTTTGAATACAAATATATTTTATCAGCACTTCTCATAGCACATTTCACACAAAATATTTTTGTTTTTGATGTATTAGCTAGCTACATTATACTTTTTTCTGTTCTTGCTTCAGTTTCGTCATTAAAAAATGAAGAAGAAGAAAAAGACCAACAACAAAACACAGAAAAAAAATATATAAATACTACCGTAGAAACCATTGTTATGTGTCTTGCTTTAGCCATATTAATCAACATAACCTACACCATTAATCTGCAACCGCTTAAAGCCAACAAACTAGGTGTTCAAGGGCTTAAGCTAGCTAATATGGGCAAAATTAACCAATCAATAGACAAAACATTAGAAGGCATAAACCTTAATACATACCAAACCACAGAACTCAGGCAAAAAATGGCCGACAATGCTCTCACTTATAATAGACCTGCGGGTGATTTAAGCCAAAGGCAGGTTCATGATAACTATAAAAAAGTTATCACTGAACTACAAAAAAACATAGAAAAGCACCCACAAGATGTGCAAAACTATCTCTATTTAATGACTGTTTACAATCGCGCTGGTACTTACGACCCAATTTATTATCAAAAAGTTTTAGAGCTTGGCAAACAAGCCATAGAACTTTCACCCACCAGACCTCAAATATATTTTGAAATGGGACAAGCCAGCATTTCCCAAGGCAAAGGGGATAGGGCTATAGAATATTTTAAAAAAGGAGTAGAGCAAAACCCAGAAACACTAGAATCACACTGGAGCTTAATGGCCGCATATATTTTAACTGGTCAAAGCGAAAAAGCAGAACAAGAAAAAGAATTTCTCACAGAGAACGGCTATGATTTTAATAGCATCTCTAAGCTACAAAGAATTTTACCTATCTATATAGCTGCCAAAAACATAGATAAAGTTATAGAAACTCTGGAAAAAATGATTTCCATAGAACCAAACGCTAATTATTACGCTCAGCTTGCCAGCGCTTATTACCAAAACAAACAAAATGAAAAAGCCATTCAGGCTGTAGACAAGGCTGTGGAGCTTAACCCTTCACTTAAGCAAGAAGCACAAAAATTTAAAGATTTTATTCAACAAAATAATTAGTTTTTTCATGAAAAAAAATAAAACAACTCAATTTTTCACATTCATCTTCACCATCTTTTTGTTGACATTTTTTATTTTTTCGAATTTTTCAGTAGCAAAAGCCAAAGAAAATACAAGCAAAATATCAAAACAATATAAAGCGGGTGAAGTTTTAGTCAAACTAAAAAATAGTTCTAAAATTTATAAAATAAAATTTAATAACTCAACACAACTTGAGACAATTCTTCACGATTACAATCAAAATTCAAACGTAGAATATGCCGAACCAAATTATCTTTACCAAGCTAGTTTAGAGCCCTTAGATTCTTACTATCCTAAACAAAATTATTTAATAGATATAAAAGCTAATCAGGGCTGGAATATTAATACTGGTAGCTCAAAAGTTGTTATCGCAATTATAGATTCAGGGGTAGACACAGATCACCCAGATTTAAAAAACAACATTTGGGTCAACCAGGCTGAAAAACCCAACAACAACATAGATGATGACGAAAACGGTTTTACCGACGACTATAACGGCTGGGACTTTGTTGCTAACACCTATGATCCTAACCCTAAATTTGATCCAGATTATACAGAAATAGCCATTAAACATGGCACAGTTGTAGCAGGAGTTGCTGCAGCAGAAAGCGGAGATTATCAAGGAATAGTTGGAGTTAGTTGGAAGGCCAAAATTATGCCCCTTAGAGTTCTTGATGGTACTGGTGTTGGCGACACATTAACTGTATCAAAAGCCATTGATTATGCGGTTGACCAAGGTGCAGACATAATTAATTTAAGTTTTGTTGGTTCTGGCAGAAGTATTACATTAGAAAATTCTATTAAAAGAGCTTACGAAAATGGAGTTATTGTTGTGGCAGCCGCAGGCAATGAAGTGGCCGCAGGAGTAGATCTAGATCAAACCCCCGCCTATCCAGTTTGTCACCATAGCTCTAATGGCGACAATTGGGTACTTGGCGTAGCTTCTGTCGACAATAATAAAAAACTTGCCAGTTTTTCCAATTATGGTACCGAGTGCATAGACATTTCAGCTCCAGGCGTGGGTATTTTTTCAACTGTTTATGAAGACAAAACAAGAGAAAATTTTAAACAGGCCTATCAAGGTGGCTGGGCAGGCACATCAGTTTCAGCACCGCAAATTTCAGGCACTCTGGCACTCCTAAAATCCGAGCGCCCAGATTTAGATATTAAACAATTACAAACAATTCTTCTAGAAAATAGCGACGACATAAACAAATATAACAAAAAACACCAAAACAAGCTTGGAATAGGCTTTCTAAATGTTCACGCCTCACTTCTGCGTAGTCAATATGACACACCAGAACCAATGCAACCAGAAAAACTTATTATTAGTTCACCAGCCTCAAATGGAGGTCCGCATATAAGAATTTTTAAAAAAGACAAACAACTATCTGGTTTTTTTGCTTTTGATGAAAATTTTCGTGGGAACCTCAGCTTAGTAAGCGACGACATAAACCATGATTCAAAACCAGAAATAATTGTGGGGTTAGGAAAAGGTGGTTTACCTTGGATAAAAATTTTTAGCCTTGACGGATCCCTAATCAATAAAATTGTCGCTTATAATGAAAACTTCACCGGAGGCGTAGAAGTAGCTTCAGGAGATGTTAATGGCGATAAAAATAAAGAAATTATAGCAGCTCCAGGTCCTGGCGGGGG
>CAYNPV010000027.1:0-1073 GCA_964399185.1 uncultured Gammaproteobacteria bacterium | reverse complement strand
TTTAGAGGTGGGGTTAGAATTAACATACAAAAAAATTAATTATAAAAATTATGGAAGAAAAAATTTATCCTTCAGGAAAACCAAATATTTTAATTGCCGGAGGCGCCGGCTTTATCGGCTCTCACTTAGCAGATTATTTAGTTGATAAATTTCACATCATTGTTGTTGATAATTTTATTACTGGTGCAGAAAAAAACATCGATCACCTGCTACAAAACCCAAACTTTGAATTTATTCGACACGATCTTACCAAACCACTTAATCTAGTAGACTTTCCAGAACTTAAAAAATTTAAAGCAGAGCTTCAGGGAGTTCAAGAAATTTATCACCTAGCATGCCCCACTTCTCCAAAAGAATATAAAAAATTACCCATAGAAACACTAGTAGCCAACTCTCACGCCACCCTTAACTTGCTTGAAGTTGCTCGTAAATTCCAGGCCAAATTTTTATTTCTTTCTTCTGGGGCAATATATGGCCAAGTAGACGATAATCAACCCATTAAAGAAGACGAGTGGGGCTACATTAACCCAATTGGCCCTCGTTCTTGCTATAATGAAGGTAAAAGATTTGCTGAAAGTTTGGTTACTAATTATCATTTAAAATTCAATTTAGACACAAAAATTGCTAGGGTTTTTAATACCTATGGCCCACGCATGAAAGTAGATGATGGTCGCATGATTCCAGATTTAATTGTTTCTGCCCTGCAAAACAAACCTTTTAAAATCTATGGCACAGAAAGCGAAACCGGCAGTTATTGTTATATAGATGATATGGTAGAAGCCTTAACCAGACTCATGGGGTCAGATGTTAATACACCCGTCAACCTGGGCAGTATGGAAGAATTGCGCTTAGTAGAAATTGCCAAGCTAATTGCCAATCTAACTAATGTAGAAGCAAAAATTAACTATGAACCACCATTGCCATATTCTGCCAAACAATTAATTCCAGACATTTCTTTAGCTAAAGAAAATCTTAATTGGTTTCCAATTATTTCGCTAGAAGACGGTTTGAAAAAAACCATAGACTATATGAAGGTTCACCTTCGCGAATACCAACCCGATAAATTTTAATCA
>CAYNPV010000026.1:5666-8188 GCA_964399185.1 uncultured Gammaproteobacteria bacterium | reverse complement strand
TTCTGCCAAAATTTGTTCTGGAGTCTTTGGCTTTGGTGGACGACCTCTGCCACGTTTAGGTTTATCTGCATTTAAGGTTGTGTCTTGAGGGTGTTTTCTTGGTCTGCCTCGGCCACGTTTTGGCTTTAAAATTTCTGCCAAAATTTCTTCTGGAGTTTTTTCTTTTTTAGGTCTACCACGGCCTCTTTTGTTTTTTATTTGTTGGTTGTCTTGCATAAAAAATTATCCACACATAGAATGGTACTTTGTATTTATTATAGCATTCATTTGGCTAAAATAAAACATAAACCATTGGCTGTATTGGCTTTTTTAAAATTTTATTGTTAAAATTTATGTGTTATTAATTTTATAATTAAAGAATCGATTATGTTAGTAGCAATTTTGTCTTTGGTGGCAGTAATTTTGGCTAAATTAAATAGTTTGTGGTTTGCAAGTCCGTATGTGGGGGCTTTTTTGTTATTAATTTGGATATTTTTGGTTAGTTTTTGTTTTGGAAGGGCGTTTTTTAGAAAAAGCGGTTACAGTTTTTTATATGGTTTTTTAAGTTGGCTGGTTTTAACTATTGTTGTTTTGAGTCTTACATATTATGTGTATGAAATTAATTCGTTTATTGTTTGGTTGTGGTCTTTTCTTTTAAGTTTGTTGTGTTTATTTTTAATTAAGAAAAAAGAAACAGCTTTTAGCCTGAGAATTATTGATAATTTTAAGATATTTTATAGCAATAAAGAAAACAAGAGACAGGTTTATGGAGTAGTTTTATATTTAATACTCATTGTTTTTTCTTTTTTAATGCTTGAGGGAGGAAAAACTTATGAAGCAGTAAGAACTCCATGGCGTTTTGTAAGTAGTGAGTTTTTTGTCTGGTATTTTTTGTCTAGTTTGTGTTTGCTTGTAATTAGCAGATTTTTGTCTAAGAGTGTTTTGTACTTGTTAAGTGCTTTGCATTTGTTTTTAAGTTTTTCTGTGGCTAATGTTATTTTTCCTTTGGGATATGGTTATGATCCGCTTATACACAGGGCAACTGAAAAATATATTTTAGAGCATGGTTCAATTTTCCCTAAACCTTTTTATTATATTGGCCAATATGTGTTGGTTGTTTTTGCTTCTATTTTTTCTGGAGTAAAACATATTTTAATTGATGTACATCTAGTGCCATTAATGGCTAGTTTGCTTTTGCCAGCGACAGTGGGTAGGGTTGGTGAGAGTTTAAAACTAAAAGGTGTGGTGGTAAAAATTGTGCCTCTTTTTGTTTTGCTGTTGCCTTTTGCAATTTTTACATTTACTACTCCTCAAAATTTGGGTTATTTGTTGTTTTTGGTTTTAATGTTTTTATTTTTGGCTGAAGCAGATAAAGAGAAAAAAATTGTAAAAAATAAAATTATTTTAGCTTATTTAATGGGGGTTAGTATTTTTTTGGTACACCCAATAGCTGGTATTGCGGCTTTAATTGCTTTGGTGGTGGCTACTGTTTATATGTTAAAGCTTAAGATTTGGATAAAAGCTGGATTATATACACTTTTGGCCTTGTCTGGTGTGTTGGCTTTTTTTGTTTTGGGTGTGGTAAGCCGGTTTAAGGCTGGTTTTGGCTTTGATTTGGCGGGTTGGTCTTTTTGGCAAAATGTATGGAGGTTTTTCCCAGACTTGTTTTTTAAATTAGAGTTTAAACATTTAATTTTGAGTTTAGCTTATGCTGTTTGGCAACCTGTGGTGATTAGTGTTTTGGTGGTTTTTTTGGCTGTTTATTTTGTTATTAGTTGGAAGAAGGTAAAAAATAGATTTTTTTGGTTGGTGGCTTTAATTTTGGGCTTAAATTCTTATTTAATTTTTAGTTTGGTAGATTTTAATTTTTTAATAGATTATGAGCGTGGAGATTTTAGTTATCGTTTTTTTAGTTTGGCTTTAATAAGTCTGTGGCCTTTAGCTGTTTTTGGTTTATATGCTTTAATAAAAAAAATTTTTATTAAAAATAGGTTAACCAATTTGGCTTATGTTTTCTTGCTTATGGTGCTGGCAGTTGGTTTAACTCTAAGTTTGTATATGTCTTACCCTCGGAATGATGTATATGAAAAAAACAGAGGCTTTAATAGCTCTGTTCATGATTTTAGAGTAGCTGCCTATTTGGATGAAATTACTCAGGAACCATATGTGGTTTTGGCTAATCAACAGGCTGGCGCGGCTGCTTTAAATGTTTTGGGTTTTGATTATATCCAAGATAAATATTTTATTTATTCTATTCCAACTGGCGGAGAGTTGTATCAAGTTTTTTGGTCTATGGTGTATGAAGAACCAACTTATGAAACTGCTAAGCGCGCCATGGATATTGCTGGAGTTGATATAGTTTATTTTTATTTACCAGGATATTGGTTTAATTTAGAAAAACTTTTGCCAACTTTAAATAAAGAGGTGGATGAAATTTTGTTTTTAGAGCAAGGCAAAGCATGGGTTTTTAAGTTTGAGAGACGCTTTGAGGGTGAAAGTAGGTTATGAATCTCCCGCTCAAAGCTTCGCATTTAGGCGGGCAA
>CAYNPV010000026.1:1684-5566 GCA_964399185.1 uncultured Gammaproteobacteria bacterium | reverse complement strand
GGGGAAGGCCTTAAGAAACCAACCTGCCCTGGATTCATTGGAGTTAGATTTAGGGAGGCAACATCTCACCCTCCTGCTGTTGGTTTTAATGTTTTTTATATAGAGACGCGCCATGGCGTGCGTTTATAACCGTGTTTCTCTGTATTTCCATGTAGAGGCGAGGCATTGCCTCGCCTCTACAGCTTAAATGTTTAGATGCAAATATGTTTAAATGTTAAGTTAATATGTTAAGATGTTTAAATGGTTATATGGTTTAATTCATTATTTATGATTCATTATGCATGTTTAAAAGTATTGCTTGATTTTTTGAATGTAGTTCTCTACTCCTGTATGTGAGACTGAAGCTTGGCAGGCAGTGGACATTTTTTCTAGTTCTGATTTGTTTTTTATAGCATGCAACATAATTTTTTTAAGTGATTCTTCATCACCGGCTTCAAAGTAGTAGCCGTTTTTATTTTCTTCAATAAATTCAATACCTCCAATGCGGGCTGCAATGACAGGTACGCCGTGAGCCAGGCTTTCAAAAATAACTGTGGGTGAGTTTTCGTAGCAGAGAGAAGGAACAATAGCCACGTTGGTTAGTGAAAAAATTTTACCTAACTCTTCGTTGGGGATGTAGCCTTTAAATTCTATATTAGAGTTGCCTGCAACAGCCTTTTTAACTTTATTATCGGCAGAACCCTTGCCAACAATAATTAGTTTTACTTTATCTTTTGATTGAAGTTCTGGTTGAATTTTTTTAAAAACATCTATTAAAAAAAGGACGCCTTTGTATTCTTCTATTTGTCCTAAAAAAAGAAAGTAAAAAGTTTGTTCATTTTTGGCTGTAATTTTTTTAAGATCGATATCAACTGGATTGGTCAGAATTATTTTTTTTGAATTTTTGAAAAAACTGTGTGAGTTATAGAGATCTAGTAAAAATTTTGAGGATGAGACAACAACGTCTGGAGAGTTAAAAAGTGTTTTGTTAAATTTTTGGTAGAGTTTTGTTAAAAAACAGGTGTGTTGCCAGTTTTTTTCTTGGTGTTTTAAAATAAGTCCTGAAGGTGAGATAAGTTGAACTTCGTGCAGGGTGTGGATGTTTTTAATGTTGTTTGATTTAACGGCGCGGCAAGTGAGATAGCCCAGTCCTTTAAGCATGTGCGTCATTACCACGGCAGGTTTTTCTTGTTTAAGAATTTTTTTAATTACAAAATAGGTATGCAGATTAAACATATCTAGTCCGTGCCAGATGAGCCTGAGAAAGGGTTTATTTTTGTAGTTATTAATATTAAGGTATGAAAAAATGTTTAAAGGGTAGTAGCGGTAGATAATGAAGTTGTTTTCTGTTCCTTTTTTTGGTTTAAGACTTTTAATGCCTTGCCATTTTTCGGCAGTGATAATTATAACTTGATAGCCTTTGTTTTTAAAACCATTGGCAATATTGGTGACCACGGTTTCTGCACCACCTTTTGTGTATGGAGCAAAGACAGAGGTAATGATGCAAATTTTCTTGATTTTATTTGTGTTTTGAGAGTTGTTCATAAATTGGGTTTATGGTTTGAACAATTTTTTGCCAGTCAAAATGTTCTTTGGCTTTTTGCCTGGAGAGTTGAGCTAATTGTTCAAGTTCGTTTGGGTTGGCAATCAATGTTTTAATTTTGTGACAAAGATCCTCAGTGTTTTTTGGTTTAACTAGAAGTTTTTTATTTTTTAGGGTTGTGGCTCTAAGGCCAGGCAGGTTAGAAACTAGAGCTGGGGTTTTACTGGCCATAGATTCGGCTGCTGTAATTGAAAAACTTTCGGTGGATTTGGTAGAAGGTACAGCGGTAATGTCTGCTAAGCTATAATAAGCAGGCAGTTCGTTGTGATTAAGGTTGCCTAAAAAAATAACTGAATTGGGTGGTGTAATTTTTTTGGCTAAATTTTGATAGTATTTTTTTAGGTTTCCTTCACCGGCAATAATTAATTTGGCTGGAATTTTTTCTTTGTTTATTAGTTGGGCAAAGGCTTTAATGAGATCTTCTATGCCTTTAAAAAAATGTTGTTTATCTAAGGCTTGGGCAGTAAAAATTATTTTTTCTTGCGCTTTTATTTTTAGTTGTTTTTTAAGCCAGGTATTTTCTGAGCTATCTGCTGGGTAGAAAAGTTTGGTGTCTACTCCATTAGGAACCACTGTAATTTTTTGTGGTTTTTTGTGCAGAATTTTTTTAAATGAAGAATGCTCGGCATAATCTTTGGAAAGAATGAAGATATGGTCAACAAATTTAAGTAGGCAGGGTTGGATAAAAATTCTTTGTAAATAGTTGAAAAATTTAGTAATCCCCTGCCCCAGCATATCCATTTGATGGTGAAAAATTATTTTGGGAAATTTTTTATGAAAAATTTTTCCTAAAATTAAAAATTCTGCTACTCCATAATATGGATAATAGAGGTGAACGATATCATATTTTTTAACCATTTGTATAATGCTTGGTGAGCAATTGGCATAACCATAGCTAAACCAGGGCTTAAATTCTTTAAGTTCATAAAGACCTTTTTGGTAGGTTATTTTTTTTCTTTTAGCACAAAAAACCGTGACAGAGTATTTTTTTGCCATTTCTTTGGCTGTGTAATAACAAGCACTGCCCATGCCCCCGGAAACAGGCGGAAATGATGGGGCAAAATATGCTATTTTTAGTTTATGCTTATTGGTTTGCATGCGGTGAGTTGTTTTTTTCTTTTTTTTGAAAACTGGCATTATTAATAGCTTCTGTTTTAGTGAATTTTGTTATGTTTTTTTCTATGTTTTCTATTCTAAGATAAATTTTAAAGAGCAGATAGAAAATTATAACAAGACTGAGATAAAAAATTAAATCTGCACCGCGACCTATGCCAAGAAAGTTGGCAATTTTTGTGGTGGCATTAGGGAGCCAAACAACAACTAAGCCGGCTAACCATAGAAGTGCCCAGCTAAAAAATTCAGTGGGCTTAAGTTTGTTTTGTTTGAATTTAAAAACAATGCGGGTTAAGGCAAAAATTATAAAAATTGTGAGCAGAATTTGAATTAACATATATTAATTTTTAATTTTAGCTAAGATTAATTCTTTTATAATTTTAAAGCCCCCAGCAATGCCTTGGCCAAATTGATGATAGATGACTGTGACTGGAATTTCTTGGTGCCTAAGATTTAAGGGCTTTATTTGGGCTACAATTTCTGTGTTATGAGACATTCCGTCTTGGGAGATGGAAATTTTTTGGGCAGCGTTTGCATTAAGCGCTCTAAAGCCACAGTGCGCATCTGTTAGTTTAAGTTTGGTAAAAAAATGATTGATGAGTTTGGCTACAGGGTGAATGAGGTATTTTTTAAGCCAAGGTGTGTGTATATTTTGTTTAAGATACCTGGAGCCTAAGGTAATGTCGGCTTTTTTTTCTAGTAAAGGCTGGAGAATGTTTTTAATTTCTTGGGCCAAAAATTGTCCATCACCATCAAAATGCACAATATATTCGGCGCCTTGCTGAAGAGCAAAACGAGTGCCAGTATCAAGCGCCGCGCCTTGTCCACGATTTAGAGTGTGTTTTAAAAGCCAAACAGGGTATTGGTTTACAATGTGGCTTGTTTTATCACTGGAGCCATCATCAACCACAACTATGTGATAGTTGTATTTAAGCAATTCTTTTAAAACAGAAGATATGTTTTTTTCTTCATTATAAGCTGGAATGATAATGTAGGTGGACATATTTTAAAAAAATTCAAATATCAAATTAAAAATTTCAAATGCATGGTGGTGCCCCGGTCATCCGACCCGGCGAGTCCCGGTCATCCAACCGGGTAGGTTGCTTTCGCAGGAATGACAGGGAGTAATGTTTTTTCTCATTCAGTGTTTTTTAATGTTGTCATCCCGCGCACCTCTCTGTCATCCC
>CAYNPV010000026.1:0-1584 GCA_964399185.1 uncultured Gammaproteobacteria bacterium | reverse complement strand
TGTCTTAAATTTGTGTTCAACTCTAGTTTAACAAAAAGAGTGGTGGTGGCATTAACTTGAGGTGGCCAGGGGCCAACACCAAGTTGTTCACCTTCAGCAGTATAGTAAAGTGTGTTTAAGCTAGCCTTAAGTGATGTGTTTTTTAGTTGAGACTTTTGCTCTGAATTATTATTTTGGCCTTGATTGTTGTTTGTTTGGCTGGATATGCTTGGTGTGTGTTCGGGAACTTTTATATTTGGAATTTGAATTTTGGCAGTTATTAAAAGAATGTTAATAACAATTAAAATAAAAACCAATAAAGCCAAAATTAAATCAAAAACAAAATGTTTTTTAGAGTTTTCATAGTGTTTTTCATAGCGTCGTTTAAAGGGGGTGGTAAAAATGTTGAGTGTTTTAATATAAATTCTTGGTCGAGAGTCTTTGTCTTTTTTGGGTATGACTGTTTCGTTTTGGCTAACATCTATGATTTCTGTTTTGTCTTTTTTTGAGTTGTTATTTGAGTTTTTGGATGACATATTTTTTATTATTGCATAGTTAAAATTTCTATTGTGCCGTCGCCATCAATATCTTTAACAGCAATGTTAACCCCTGTACGGGTTTGGGGATTATAGGCAAAAAAGCCTGGATCTACCAAGTGGCCTATGTTGTCAAAAATAAGCACGTGTGGCCCACCTCCAGGGCCTGCTCCTGTTATTATCTCATCTTTTCCATTAGCATTCAAATCGGCTGTGGCAACGTTAACCCCTCCTCTAAAGGCTGGGTCATAGGCAAAAAATCCAGGATCAAATAAGTGGCCATCGGGGGCAAAAATACGCACATGTGGTCCACCTCCGTTGCCCGCACCAACTATAATTTCTTGCTGGCCATCTCCGTTTAAATCTCCAGCAGTTAGATTTATGCCACCATAAAAGCTTGTTGCATAGGCTAACCATCCATTGTCTTCTAGCTGGCCATTAGCGTTATATATTTTTATTCTAGGAGAAGCACCTTGGCTGGGAGCGGTAATAATTTGTTTTTCTCCATTATTATAGATATCTTTGGCAATAAAATTGATGGGGTGAGAAAAGTTGTCTCCATAAGGAAAAATGGTGGCAGAAAGTTTGCCAGCAGGGTTATATATTTTTATATTACCTGTGTTGCCTACTAGAGTGTAGAGTTCTCCATTGTTTTTAAGATCTGTAATTAAAATTTGACTACCGCCTTTAAATTGTGGAAGGTAGGCATAGAAACCAGAGCGAACATTCTCCCCTTTTTTATTAAAAATTCTTATGTAAGAACCATTGGCAAAGCTGATGTTTTTGAGTAGTTGTTTGGTTTTGTCTGGGATGGGTGTGTTTATTTTTTCTTGAGCCAGAATTGGTTGTGTTTCTTGTTGATTTTCTGGTGTTTCATTGTTTGTTGGTGGGTTTTGTTTTTGATTGGTTTGTGGAAGTGTATAATCTACATCTATTTTTTTAAGCAAAAGAATAGCATCTTTAGCATCCAGCTTTACTTCTCTAACCAACTCACCGTTGTTGTGTTTTGTGTCTTGGGTGCCTTTTATTTTTTCGTAAACATTATTAAGGCTAACTGTTTGTTGTTTGG
>CAYNPV010000025.1:2434-8504 GCA_964399185.1 uncultured Gammaproteobacteria bacterium | reverse complement strand
TAGACGACCTTTTATTTAATTATATTATACCACAAATTTTAGACAAGAAAAAGTAATTTTAATTAAAAAATGTTGATAACAAAATCAAGTATAGTGTAGGAAGCAAAAATAACAGCCAAGCCAATAGTGGCCCAAACTATAATACCTTGGGCTTTTTTAATTTTTTCTGGATTGCCCTTGGCGGTCATCCAGATAAAACCGGAGGTGATTATGAGAACAAGAGCAATACTGCCAAGTATTCCAAAAAGCACTCTGAGTATTTGACCAACAATGATTGCTGTGGCTTGATCTGGTGGTGCTTCGCCAACTATTTTTAATGGGTTTTCAAAAGTAATAGCATTAATTTTAAAGGGTGTGATTAAAATTAAGCCAAGAATGATGTAAAATAATTTGTTTTTATTTTTTTTAAAAATATTCATAAAAATTTTATGGCAGATTTGGATTACAACAAACCGTGTTATTGCCACCAGAGCACAGATTTAGGGCACAATTATCTGCTGTTTCACAGGCTTCACGAGTGGCTTCTGACAAGCCACATCCTGAAATATCTTGACAAGACCAGCCTGCCCCTTGTTCTTCGCACAGATCAACATCTTCGCAGATTTGATACCATTTTTGATTGGGTCCTGTTAAAACATTATTACCTTCTGCTGTATCGGTTAAGGTGTAAATAGTAAAATTAACTACAGTCCAGGCAATTAGAACAATAAAAATGCCAATGATAGTGTTAAGCATGATGGTTTTTCCTTTTTGAACTTTTTCTGGACTGCCCATGGAGGTGATCCAAGAAAACCCTCCATACATAAAAAACAAAAGACTGCCTGCTCCAACAATTCCTAAAATAAGCTTAGTTATGTTAGAAAGCATAAGCATAGCGCAACAAATTCCACCATTACCTGTGGTAGCACAAGCAGGAACCAGAGCTGCACTTGCTGTTGATGGAATAAATATTAGTGTAGCTACCAGAGAGCTAAAGAATATTTTTTTCATAGATTTTTAGTAGTAGGTTCGGCTGACTGCAGAGGCTGCGTCTTCTATGGCGTCATCTATTTCTTTATTGCCTTCTACTATGTCTGTGATCATTTGTTTAAAAATTTTGTTCATTTGGTCTGGACTCTTTCCATGATACCAGCTTTGTGAGGTTAGGATTTGGTTAGTAAAAACAGCTAGATCGGGGTCTTTTTTGCTATAGACTGGCAAAAGTTGTCTGAGAGCTGGTGGTTTGTTTGTGCTTTCTATATATTTTTCTGCCTGGTAGTGGATTTCTCCGTTTTGGTCTTGATAGGTTGAAGTTGAACTGAATTGTAAGAAGTCCCAGGCTAAATCACTATTTTGAGTGTGTTTAAAAACCGAAAAAGCCCAGTAGTTAGCAAAATTAATGGGTAAGCCATTAGCGTCTGTGCCAGACTCTTTAATGTGTGGTACTGGAGCTATGCCAAAATTAATACTTGGCGCTTGGGTTTTAATGATGGGCAATTGATAGGCATAACCAAACATCATGGAGGTTTTACCAGCAGAAAAAGCTTCTAGGGCTTCGGGCATATCTTGGTTCCAGGTATAAACCTCTTTAGAAGGTGAAGCAAAATCTGTGTAAAATCTTAATGCTTCTTGTCCTGGAAGGTAGTTTCTGTCATGTGTAGATTTTTCGTCAAAGGTTGCTCTGTTACCACTTGTCATTTGTGTTCCATTTTGTAGCATTAACAGAGAAAGTATGTCGTTAGAGCGATTGATGTTTTTGGCAGTTCCAATAGCTACAGCAGAGCGAGAAATTTCTCCTTCTGAATTTTGCAGAGTTAGTTTTTTAACATATTGAGTAAATTCTTGCCAAGTCACAGGTGGACCAACAATTCCGGTGGCATTGTAGTGGTCGCGATTATAGAATAGAGCTAAGGTATCTATGGAAAGAGGTAAACCATAAATTTTATTTTCTATAACAAAATCGTTATAAACAACCTCGGGAAAAGCTTGTCTAAGCGTGTAAGGGCTGAGCATTTCTTTTTCTTCAAAATATGCCTCTGTATCTTGTTTTATTCCACTGACTGAGCCAGTGACTTTAACTTTGGCTATTTTTGTGCGTTCAGGCATAGGCTCTATTTTGTTTTGGTATTTACCAATCCAGGTATTGTGAATAGCAAAAATATCCGGGCCTTCTCTTTCTGCCCATGCTTCTAAAACTTTGTCTTCGTAGTCTTCCCAACGTATTTTTGTGTATTCTATATTAACGTAAGGGTGGGAAGCTCGATAGTTGGAAATGATTTCTCTAAATGCAGTTGAGGAATCAAAAACGCCCCAAATTTTTAAGGTCTTTTTTTCTGCGATAGCTTTTTCTGCTTGTGGGTTACCTTTTTTACAGCTAAGCCCGCTGGTTATTAAAAAGACTGAAATTAGAAAAAGAATAAAAAATTTTGAGCGCATAATGAAGTTTTTTAAGATGTATATATTATAACATTATTATATTAAAAACAAAACTAATGAGGGGTTTTTGTTATAAATGAAAAATGCCGAAGGGGAGACTTGAACTCCCACGGGTTGCCCCACTTGGTCCTAAGCCAAGCGCGTCTACCAATTCCGCCACTTCGGCATTGCTTACATTTTAAATTTAAATAGTGAATTAGTCAAAATTAGTAATCAGTAGGGTGAGGGCAATGAGTAATCAGCGACGAGAAAAAAACTAAACAGTTAAGTATGTAAACATTTAAACATCTGAACATTTAAAAATAGAAACATTTATACCAATCAGGTATGTAGAGATGATGCAGTGCCTTGTTTCTATAGGTTTATCTACTCATCTTATCTATCTACTTATCGGTAGGTGGGCAAGGGAAGATAAAAAAGAAAAAGGCTTAACAATATTTTTGTTTTTGGTTAGTTTTGTTGTAAAATATATTTATGGTAAAAGGGTTAATAAAAAGTAATTTTGTAAAAAAATCCCTGGTTTGGTTTTGGCTGGGGATTTTTTTGTTGTTTGTGCCAGTGGTTGTTTTTGGGGCAGATAAAATTGATATTAATTGTGCCAATCAAACACAGTTGGAGGGTTTGCCCGGCATTGGGCCAAGTAAAGCAGGGGCTATAATTGAATATAGAGAAAATAATGGTCATTTTAGCTGTGTTGAAGACTTAATATTGGTTTCTGGAATTGGCCCAGCAACATTAGAAGAAATAAAAAATTTGGTTGAGGTGGGCGTGGATAATGTTCAGGACAATGAGGTGATTGATGATGGTCAAGAGGATTTGGCTGATGGAGACCAAGCAGAGAGCAAAAAAGATGGTGAGGATGATAATAAAAAAGAAGAGGTAGATACCCACGAAGAGTTGCAAGAAAAAAGAAAAGGGCTGGTTGTTATTAATGAGGTTTTGCCAAACCCTGTTGGCAGTGATGATGCAGAGTGGATTGAAATAAGAAATTTAGAAAGTTTTAAAATTAGTTTAAAAGATTGGTGGCTAGAAGATGAGTCTGGCAAGAAGCATTTTTTAAATCAAATAATTGAAGCAGGGGGATATTTAATTTTTGATAAAAGCCAAACAACAATTAGTTTAAACAATTCTGGCGAGGTTTTAAAATTATTTAATTATTTTGGAGAAAGAGCTGGTCAAATAAATTATAGTAATGCAGAAGATGGTTTGTCTTATGCAAGAAATGATACGGGAAATTATGAGTGGACAAGTGAGCCCACAAAGGGTGGGCAAAATATTTTTGTTTATGTTGGTGAAAATGAAAATAGACAAGAAGTTGGTTTTAAGCAAAAAGAGAGTTATGTAAGTGAAGATGCTTCATCATTATTTAACAAAATTCTTATTACAGAAGTTATGATAAACCCGTGGGGAATTGATAATCCAGCCAAAGAATGGATTGAAATTAAAAACACTTCTACAGAGGCGATTAATTTAAAAGGGGCAGTGATTAAAGATCAGCAAAATACATATAGTTTTACAGATTTATATATTAAAGCTCATGAAATTGTTGCTTTTAGGGCTAGCAGTTTGGGGTTAAATTTTAATAATTTAGGAGAAGGAAAAATAGAAATTGTTGATAGTCGTGGCAAAATGGTGGATAGTGTGTTGTATGAATCTCCTAAAGAGGGGCAAAGCTATGAGTTGTGCGCAGGAGAGTATAAGTGGACAAAAAAACACAGTTTCAATGAGGAAAATTTGTGTGTAGCTAAAAACAAAAATCCTTTAGCTTATTTTGAATTATCTAGAAAAGATTATCGGATTGGAGATGTGTGTTTGATTGATGCGGGAGAGTCTTTTGATCCTGATGAAAAAAATATTTTTTATGAATGGTTTTTTTCTGATGATGTTTGGCTGTTTAAAGATAATGAATGGAAATTTTTTAATGCTGGGGATGTTTTTGTTGGTCAAAAAGAGAGACTAAAGATTAAATTTGTAGAAAAGGGGGAAAACAAAATTAGTTTAACTGTCAAAGACAAGCAAGGTGGCGAAGCAAATTTTAAGAGGCAAGTTGAGGTAAAAAATGTGGCTTGGAGCTCGGCTTGGGAAAATTTGAAAATTGTTAGAGTTGTGCCTAACCCACAAGGCAGTGATACAGAAAACGAATGGGTTGAGTTGTGTAATGTGGATGATGTTGAGTTGAATTTGTTGGGTTTGGTTTTGGATGACGGGGTTGGTGGATCTGTACCATATTCATTAAATGATGCTGTATTATTAGCAGGTGAGTGTGAAAGGATTGCAAGAAAAGAAAGTGGTGTGGCCTTAAATAATAATTATGATAGTGTTAGAATTTTATTTGAGGAAAAACTTGTTGATGAGGTTGAATATGAAGAGGCCAAAGAAGGGTGGGTGTTGGTTAATATAAATGAGGAGTGGCGGTGGGTTAAAGAAGGTTTTGGACAAAATCTAGATAAAAATTTAGATGATTTAAATATATCTATAAAAAATAGAAAAACAAGCACTGGTTTTGTTGCTGGGGATTCAAAAAGTTTGAATGAGTGGCGTGCAGGAAAAAATTTGTGCTTAATTGGAGATGTTTTGGTTGAGCCAGGTGTGCTTGGTGCTAATGTTTTTTATATAAGATTAAGACAGCAAAAATATAATTTTAGTGGTTTAGAAGTTTATTCATATTATAAACGTTTTCCTGTTGATTTAGAGTTGGGGCAGAGTGTGGAAGTGTGTGGTGAGGTTAGTTCTTACGGTTTGATGAAAAGAATAAAAACAGATGCTGAGCAAGACATACAAATAATAGAAACTGTTGAGTTGCCACAACCTAAAAAGTTTAAAATTAAAGATTTAAGAGCAGAGTATAAGGGAGATTTGGTTTTTGTGAGTGGTGAGGTGACAAAAAAAACAGGTGATTATTTGTGGTTAGATGATTCTACTGCTGAAATAAAAATTGTAATTAGGCCAACAACATTAATTTTGGTTGATGATATTGAAGAGGGTGTTGAGATAGAGGTGGGGGGAATTTTGTCGCAATCTGGGGAAGATTTGAGAATTTTACCTCGTTATGCAGAGGATATTAAAGTTTTGAGTGTTTTGGGTCAAACTGATAATAAAAAAGAGACAAAAAGTGGTGCTTTGTATTATGTTTTAGTGGGTTTGGTTTTTATGGTTTTGTTGCTACTTTGGCGTGTTTATAAGTTGGAAAAGGTAAAAAGAGACAAAGGGCTTGCCAAATAAAAACTTTTGTGATAATTTATATAAGAAATTTAATAGATATTTAATTTAAAAAAACATGGAACAACAAGTTGAAAATACAAAAACAGAGACCAAGACTTCTGAAAAAGGTCTGTTTTATGATTTATTTGTTTTATTACCTAATATTGTGGAAGATGAAATTGAAGCTGAGACTGAAAAAATAAAAAGTGTTATTGAAGAGGAGGGGGGTAAAATAAACGAAATAAGTGCTTTGGGTAAGCGTAAATTGTCTTATGTTATTGATAAAGTTAGACATGGTTTTTATATTAACTTTAAAATAGAAATTGATACTGATAAGATTGATAATTTAAAAAAAGAATTAAAACTAATGGCAGAAGTTTTGCGTTTTCAGTTAACAATACACAGATCAGCACCGATTAAAAAATTTGAATCCACTGTTTTAGCAAAAGAAGAA
>CAYNPV010000025.1:0-2334 GCA_964399185.1 uncultured Gammaproteobacteria bacterium | reverse complement strand
AATGAAAATAAACAAGAAGACAAAGAAAAAGAAAAAAATAGCAAGAAGGATGATGGTGAAAAAGGAAAGTCAAAAATTACTATTGACGAGCTTGATAAGAAGTTAGACAATATTTTAAATGATCAAGAAAAAATTTAAATAAAATTTTTATGAATTTAAACAAAGCAATTTTAATAGGCAGAGTTACTAGGGATCCAGAGATGAGAACAACATCTTCTGGGCAAAATGTTTCTCAATTTGGTTTGGCAACTAATAGGGTTTGGAATAATAATCAAGGAGAAAGACAAGAATCAACGGAATTTCATAATGTAGTGGCTTGGGGTAGGTTGGCTGAAATAGTGGGTAATTATGTTAAAAAAGGAACACTTGTAATGGTGGAAGGTAGAATACAAACACGTTCTTGGCAGGGTCAAGATGGAACAACTAAATACAAAACAGAGGTGGTTTGTGAGAATTTGCAGTTGGGTCCGAGATCGTCAAATCAAGGGGGTGGTAATTATAATCAAAATAAAGATTCTTCTTTTAGTGGCCAAGAGCAAAAGAGTCAAAAGTCTACTGCCAAGGCTGAAGATGAAACCCCGACAATTAATTTAGATGATGAAGGCAACCCTGTGGAAGAAAATGATGATAACAACCAGCCACCAGATGCGGTAATGCCTTTTTAAATAATTAAATTAAAGATAAGACAAATAAATATGCAAACCAGTAATCAACAAAAACATTGTTATTTTTGTGTAAACAAAGATGAAATTGTGGATGAAAAAGACGTGCAAACATTGCAACGTTTTATGTCTCACTATGCAAGAATAGTTCCACGCAGAAGAACCGGCTTGTGTGCTAAACATCAGCGTAAAGTTTCGCGTGCCATAAAGAGAGCAAGGATTATGGGATTAATGCCTTTTATAAAAAATTAATAATTTTCAAGAAGCTCAAAACATTTTTTGGGTTTTTTGTTATTTAAATATTAGTATGCTTTCCATTAGTGAAATTAAACAAGGAACAATATTAAAATATGAAAATGAACCTTATCGTGTTTTGAGTGTTAATCATTCAAAACAAGCCAGAAGTGGAGCAGTTTTACAAACAAAGATGAAAAATTTAATTACCGGTCAGGTTTTAGAAAAGAATTTTAAGCAAGCTGATAAGTTGGAAGAAGCAGAAATAGAGAGAAAAAGAGCCAATTTTTTGTATAAAGCAGGTGAAAAATTTTATTTTATGGATGAAAAAGATTATGATCAGTTTTTTTTAGAAAAAGAAGTGGTGGGAGAGAGTGAGAAATTTTTAATAGAATCTGTTGCTGTTAATATTTTATATTTTGATGAACAAGCTATTGGTATATCCCTGCCCCCTAAGATTGATTTAAAAGTAGTGGAAGCCCCTGAAGGTGTTAAGGGTGATACTGCAGGAACTGCAACAAAAACAGTTAAATTGGAAACCGGATATAAGCTTAATGTTCCAATGTTTATTAATGAAGGTGAAAAGATAAAGATTAATACAGAAACTGGTGAGTATGTGGAACGAGCATAAGATAATTCAAAATTCAAAAAACAAAATTTAAAATTGAAGCATTAGATTAAGATAAAAAATAAAAAAGAGAAAAGAAGTGAATTATTAAGTAAAATTGACCCTAAGAGTGCAAGAATTAAATAAAATGTTTTTTGGGCTATAATGTAAGTGAAGAATAAAAAGAATTTAAAAAATACTTAGCAGGGTTTTGATCAATTAAAAATTATTGTAGAATTAAAAAGCTGTGGAGCAAGTGAAAAACTGTGTTAAAATTAGAAAAAATTGAGTGGTAAAAAATTTATTATATTGGTATTTGACATAATTTTATAATTAGATTACAATATAAAATGTAAAAAAATTAACCTCTGGTAGAGAAGTTAGCTGAAATTAAAGAGCCACGTTAATTGAAGAATAAAACTATGAAAAAAAACAATCTTCAATTATTTAAGTCAAGCGGTTAAGAGTATTTACTGATATTTTTTTGGAAGCCGCTTGAAGAGCGGTTTTTTTGAACTCAAAAATTTAGACTTTTTATGACTGACAATAGAAAAAATAGAATTTTTTTGTTGCCAGTTATAAACTGGAATGTGTTTCATTTACATATGAATAACAGGAGAAATGAGTATTAAAAAATAAGTACACCAATTAATAAATATCTTAAAAAAGGATATTAATTAAGGCGTATGGTGGATGCCTAGACTCGAAAAAGCGATGAAGGACGTTGCAAGGTGCGATAAGCCTCGGGGAGCTCCTAAGCAAGCTTTGATCCGTGGATTTCCGAATGGGGAAACCCGGCCGTGTGAAGCACGGTTACCGTGTCTCACTATT
>CAYNPV010000024.1:7535-8887 GCA_964399185.1 uncultured Gammaproteobacteria bacterium | reverse complement strand
CTGAAATTCAAGAGGCTCTAGAGAGTGTTATGAAGGATGTTGAGGATTGGGTAAGGGGTTCTGCCCAAGAAATGGACTTAGAATTTGAGTCTATTAAAATTAGACACTCTGCTGAAGAAGAGAACGAAGAAAATAAATAATTTCTTGCAAAAAACCCGTCTTTAATGTGGCGGGTTTTTGGTTGGTGTTACTTTTTAAAATATTGATCGTTTAGTATAGTGAAAGTAATTAATTTTTAAAAACTATGAAAAAAAATGTTCAAATTTTGGTGGCGCTAGTGGTTTTTTTGCTAGTTGTAACCAGCGGGGTTTTTGCTTGGCAAAGTTTGGTTAAAAACGATAAGTCCCAAGTAAAAAGTGTGGTTAGCTCTTTTTATGAGAGTTGGGTTAACTATCCTGGTAATCCAATTGTAGCCAGAGCTTATGAAGAAAGTGATTTAGTGAGTGAAGAATTTAAAACAAAAACTAATGAATTAATTTCTTCTTTTGATAGAGGGGGTTATGATCCAGTTATGTGTGCACAAGACATTCCACAAAATTATTTTATTAAACAAGTAGAGGTGGATGGAGGGAGTGCCCTTGCTTTAGTAGAAGCAGATTTTAGTGGGTCAAAAAATTATATTGAAGTTAAGTTGAGTAAAAAAGAGGATGCTTGGTTAATAACAGAGATTAATTGTAGGCAAAAACAAGAACAACAACAAGAAGAAAATAATATTGGAGAAAATATAAGTATTTGGCAAAAAGAAGGTAATTTGGTTGGTGAAGAAAATGCTTGGAGTTTGCTTTATGAAAAACCAGGCCAACCTGCTTTAAGCCAAAAATTGGAATTTAATAAGCAAAGTGAGTGCAAAAATGATGGTGCTGTGGTTGATTGCGAAACAGGCTTGCAACTTGGTGATAGGGTTAAAATTAAAGGTTTTTTAAGTAATGGTGTGGTGCAAGTGGAAAGGGCCGAGGTGATAAATAGACAAGAAGTTAGCAATTTTATTGAGTGTCAAGAAGCAGGATATGAAGTTTTATATCCAGATTGCGAGGGGTGCGCACCATATTGTGAAACCCCGTCTGGTGAGAGGTTTGAGCAAGATTTGCCACCAAAAAATAATCAAGCAGAAGCATCAGGTAAAAGTTTGTGTGTTAATGAGTGTGGAAATGGGGTGTGTCAAGAAATGGTATGTATGGGTGAGGGTTGCCCATGTGCCGAAACTGCACAAAACTGTCCTGAGGATTGTAGATGAAATTAATTAAAGTTAAAAGTCCTTTGAAGCTAAAAAGGGCTTTTTTAATTCTTGATTTTTTTGTTAAAAGTGAGATAATATAATTAGATTATAAAAAAATGTTTCTAAAAGAAAAAAG
>CAYNPV010000024.1:0-7435 GCA_964399185.1 uncultured Gammaproteobacteria bacterium | reverse complement strand
TTTTGTTTGCATTAAACCATTGGTTTTCTTTTAAAAACAATAAGATTGAAAAAAATAAAGTTTTAAACATAGGAACTTTAATGTTTTATCCTTATTTAAGGATTATACCTATGCATTTGGCAATTCTGGGTTTGGCTATATTTAATTCTGTCTTATTTTTATTTTTGGTTTTAAAAATATTTGCAGATGCGTGCATGCATATCATTGAACATAAAAATTTTTAATTGAATATAAATTTTAGAAATGTCTGGGTGGCAGACAGAGTGGGGCAGTTATGTTAATTCGGGGGGAGACTGCCTCAAAAGGGCGGAACCAGAAATTTTGGTTCCGCCTGATTTATTTATTTTATTTGTAAAAACTAAAGAAAAATGTAAGAATTAAAGTATATAAAATGTTATATTTTAATAATTAATTTATTTTTTATGAACAAAAATTTTATTATCGGTGGGGTGGTTGTTGTAATTGTTGTTGTAGCTGGTGTTTTGGTTTTTGGCGGAGAAAAGAATGCGGAACAAAATCAACCACAAAATCAAGAAGAAGTGCAAAATCAAGAGCAATCTGAAAAAGATGCTCAAACCTTGCGTGATTTTATAAACGGCAAAACTGGGCAAAACATGAAGTGTGAATTTACAAGCCAAGTTGGTGAGGCCAGTACTTTAGATGTTACAACATATGTAGCTGGTGAGAGGGTTAGAGTGGATTATAGTATGCAACCACCAATAAATGGTCAAAGTACTTTGCACATGGTAAGTGATGGTAATTATAGTTATTTATGGGGGGACAGCAAGCTGGGTAATATGTTTGCTGGTATGAAGTTTAGAGTTGAAGAGGAAGGTAGTCAAAGCGCATCGCAAGAAGCAGAGCAGTTTGTAGATTATGATATGCCAATGATAAATTGTGAGAGATGGAATCCAGATGAAGAGATGTTTGAAACCCCAGATGATATTGAATTTGTTGATATGGAAGAGATGGCAAATTCAGAAGCTGGAGTAACCGGGCAAATGCCTGGCGTGGATTGTTCTGTTTGTGACCAGGTTCCAGAAGCTCAAAGGCAGACTTGTTTAGATAGTTTGGGTTGTGAATAAAATAAGTAAATGAAAAAAATAGAAGATTATATAAATAGAAGTAAAGAGATTGCAGAAGAAACCCTTTTTTTAGAAGACAGACCTTTGAATAAAGGGTGTGAATTTAGTGATTTTTTAAAATTGCCAAAAGGGGAACAGTTTAAACAAATTTTGTATCATATAAAAGATGGGTTACCAGAATCTTTTTTAGATTCTGAGTGGTTAAAGAATCGTTTTTATCAGACAGATGAACTGCCATTTAACCCAGAAAATTTTTTGTTTAAACATATATTGGGTCATGGTACAACTTCTGAAGTATATTTATTGAAGAATAAAGATAAAAAGAAAACCTCTTGGGCACTGAAGGTTTTAAAAGAGAGTTATATTAAGAAAAATTTTGATAATATACATGAGGCAGCGGTTTTTTTCCGAGAAGAATTAGCTGAAATAAAGTCTTGGTATGGAGAAGAAATGGAGCATCTTTTTTTACAAGAATTTTTTATTGAATCTAAAGGGCCTAAAGGAAAGCCGGCTTTTATTATTTTACAAGAATATCTGAATGGTTTTTTAAGGGATATTTTTGAGGATTTAGATGAAAAGGATTGGGAAGAAATAAGGCGAGATGTAGGTTTAAGGCGGGATTTACTTGATTTTATTAATAAAACACTTGAGCATGAAAGAAAAACCGGGGAAACCTTGGATTTAATTGGAAAGAAAAATATTTCTATTAATTACAATGTAGATCATGAAGGGAATGAGTCTAAAAAATTGGTTATATTAGATCCACACTGGATTCATTATACAAAAGATGGCGCTGAAGCTGTTGAAAGAACGTGTGAAAAATTGGAGAGATTGAGAGAAATAAAAAAAATTTTAATTAAATAATTTTAAATATATGGGAAAAGTTCAAGTTAAAAATCAGGGCTTTACAGCTTTTTCTTGGTTTGCTGGTTGGTTATTTACGATTGGTTTTTTGGGACTTAGTTTTTGGCAAGGTGTGCTGGCTATTATTATTTGGCCCTATTATGTTGGTGATACAGTTAGGGTTTTGGCTGGTTTATAAAATTAATTGAGAAATAAAAAAGAAAGCCTTGTTTTTTTAGGTTTTGTGTTTTTGTTTGTAATGGTGTTTTAAATATGTGAAGTTGATTTTAGTTATTAATGTTTTGGTTGCTGGTGGATTAATAAAAGGTATTTTGGGAGATATTATGTTTAGGAAATGTAATTTATAAAAATTAAATTTAATTTATGAGTAAATATTATAAAACAAATAAACATCCTGATTGGTTGTTTAAACCTGGGGTAAAGAACAATTTTAAGCTTTCACGTTCTAAGTTGGATTTATTTATAGAGTGCCCCAGGTGTTTTTATTTAGATAATCGTTTAGGCGTAGCTAGGCCACCTGGTTTCCCCTTTGCTTTAAATTCGGCAGTAGATGCTTTGTTAAAAAAAGAGTTTGATGTTCATCGTGCGAAAAATGAAACTCATCCTTTAATAGAAAAATATGGTGTTGATGCACGGCCAGTGGCGGATGAAAAGTTAGATGAATGGAGAGAAAATTTTAAAGGTGTGCGAGCAGTGCACGGCCAGACTGGCTTAGTTATTACTGGAGCTATAGATGATTTGTGGGTTAATTCTAAAGGCGAATATATTGTGGTGGATTATAAATCCACAAGTAAAGCAGAAAAAATAGAAGAATTAAACAAAGACTGGCAAGATGGATATAAAAGGCAGATGGAAATTTATCAGTGGCTCTTAAGGCAAAATGGCTATAAGGTGGCGGATACAGGATATTTTGTCTATTGTAATGGTGATACTGATAAAGAAGCCTTTGATGCCAAGTTAGAGTTTGAGGTAACTTTAATTGCTTATAAAGGGGATGATAGTTGGGTGAGTGGGGCTATAGAAAAAGCTTATGAATGTTTAATGCAAGATAAGATTCCTGCTCAAGGAAAGGATTGTGATTATTGTAGATATTTTGTTGCCAGAGGGGTAAAAGAAGCTGAAGAGGAAAATAAAAAAAGCCAGGAAAAAATTCCTGGGATATAATATGGGAATATTATTTAGAAGTCCTGAAGAACAAAAAAAATTTATTTGGGAAAATGTAAATAAATTTTATCCTGATTTTAAAACAGCGGGGTACTATTACCGGGATTATTTAAGGAAAACATTGAATAAAAAAAGTATTGTCTTAGATGCTGGCTGTGGGAGCAGGGGTATTTTATATGAGTTTAAAGGAGATTGTAAGAAAATAATTGGGGTTGATAGGGATAGAGAATTATTGTGGCGAAATAAATTTGTTGATGAAAAAATTGAGGCTGATTTAGCAAGTATTCCCCTTGAGAGTGAATCTATAGATATAGTAGTAGCAGAATTTGTTTTAGAACACTTAAAAAAGCCTAAAGATGTTTTTAAAGAAATTAATAGAATATTAAAACCTGGGGGTGTTTTTATTTTTTTAACTCCAAATGTTTTAAATCCGATAATGGGCACAAGTAAATTTCTCCCGCATTTTTTGCATAAATTTTTTTTAACCAAAGTATTAAAGAAAAAAATTAAGGCTCACCAAACTTTTTATAAAACAAATAGCTATACAAATTTGGTTAAAGGTTTTAATGGCGCTGGTTTTGAGGGTGTGGAAATTGTAAGAGCAGGGAATCCAGAATATTTAGGTTTTTGTAAACCTTTGGTTGTTTTTTCTGTCTTGTTTGATAAGTTTTTAAATAGCAAATTAAAATTTTTGCAAATGTATTTGATTGGTTGCGCGGAAAAAAAGTAGTTTTTTAAAAAGGTTTTATTTGTTATAATAAAAGTATAATTAAAATTTTTTTATGAGCAAAAAAGATGTGGAAAATATGAGCCCAGAGGAGATATTAAAAGAGATTTATGAGTGTTGTGAAAAAACTAAACGCTATATTTTGTGGGGTCGTATTATGACTGCTTTTCAGATTTTGTTAATTGTGGTTCCGATTATTTTGGCGGTGCTATATTTACCACCGTATTTAGACAGTTTGTTTGCACCATATAAAAGTTTGTTGAATGGGGGAGAAGGTCAGAATTTGTTGCAAGGTAACAGTCTAGAACAATTACTGGATTTATATAAATAAAAATTTAAGAATAACAAAACCTCGCTTTTAAAGCGAGGTTTTGTGTTGAATTTTTTTATAAATTATTTATAAAAAATTATTTATAAAGTTTTTGTAGATTTTTATTGTTAATTCCTAGAGCTAATTCTTGAAAAAGATTCATAGCATTTTCATAAGTGACTGCCCAGCGTTCACCACTGTTGTCTACATAATAAATTTCTCCACCTTGGTTTACTCTTAAAAGAATTTGGCCAGTTAAACGTTGGGAAAGATTAGAATCTACAATTATTTTATCATTACCAGAACCGTTAATAGATTTGGTGTATGGGTCGTAGTTGTGGTTTACTTCTTGAATATCATTATAACCATCTTTGTCACTGTCTTGGTTGGCGCTAATAGACTTGTTGCTGACTTTAATTTTTAATAAGTCTTTGTCTGATATCCCAATAGAAAGTTTTTTAAATATATCTTCTAAATTTTCAAAAGTTATTTCGTAAACCTTAAGGTCTTGAGGGTTGATATAGAAAACTCTTCCATTATTTTCTGTGGCCAAAAGTAATCTGCCGGCTAATTTTTGAGCTAGTTTTTTGTCAGTAGGTGTTTGTCCGGCGGTTTTATCTAAGAAACCTGCAATTTTAACTGGGCTTTCTTTTTTAGTGGTTTGTGTTTGAATTTCTAAAGCAATGTTAGATATATTATTTTTTTCGTCACTTTCATTTACCTGATTTAAATAATCAGCTTTTAGATTAAAGAAGTGGTTGCCAGCCAATTGTTTGGCTTGATCTGTTTTTAGTTCTAAAATAACATTTTGGCTGGTTTTTGCTTTTAAGTTATTTATTGTTTTTTTGGCATTCCAATTTTGACCATCAACAGCGATTAGTTTAAATTGGTTGGTGTCTTTTTCTCCATTATTTTTGAGAGAAATTTGCATTAAAATGTTTTCACCTGCGTTGATGTTTGAAACTATAAATTTAGCAGAAGTAATTTCTATATCAGCTTTTTTGTTTTCTGCTTTAATAGCAGTAAAAGGTGTGATAATTAAGCTGATAACTAGAAAAGATAAAATTGTTTTTTTCATAGATTTTTTATTAGTTAATTGTTTAAATATTATTTGACAAAATGATATTTTTATTGTTTTGCAATGTTCAAATATAACATATAATCTTTTTTTTGTCAAGTATTTTTTGTGTTTTTATGTTTTTTTTGCTAAAATTAGTATAAAAAAATAAAAAACCAAAATAGATTTTTATTTGGTTTTTTGATTTAAATTGTTTTTATCCACAAATGTATTTGTGTTTAAAAAAGCCAGGAACTTTTTTTTAATCAAATTAATTACTCGTAGCTCTGCTACGGGGGTTATTTAGAGTAAAAACCTATATTCATCGCTAAAAAAATGTAAATTTTTATAAAGGCAAATTTTAGGCAGAATCTCCATAACCAAACAATGGAACTAGTTTTATGTTTGAAATACATATTACTAAAAATAACTCTTAAAATAGTGTAAAAAATACCCAACTTAATTTGTCTAAAGATATGTACATGTCCAAACCGTGGTAGTGTGTTTTTAAAAAATTATAAGATAAGACTTATCCACACTTAATTGGTCTTTAACGGTTTAAGCTGGTGTGTTAAAATATATGTATATATAATGTATTTAAGAAGCAGTTCTTAAAAAAAATAAATAAATAAATGTTATCTAATCCACACAAGCAATTAAACCATTTTTTGGTTTTTTTAATTATAATTCTTATCCCTGGTTTGGTTTTTGCCAAAATGTCTTTTAATATGTTCAATGGTTTTGATCAAGAAATAGATAAGAATTTAAACAATAACATTAAACAAAGCTTTTATCTTCAAGACTCAATTTTAAAACAAAGAACAGCGGTAGTGGCAGGAATACAAGATATTAAAGAAGAACAAAATTTAATTTCCAGCCAAGCGCCAAGACAAGATAATTCTTCTTTGGTTGAGCCAAGAGTTTACTTTAACGAAGACAGCTATTTTAAATACACTGAACAATTCAATCAAGAGCAACAAGAGTTAAAAGAAAAACAACAAGCCCTAGAGCAAGAAATATGTGAATTGGCTGATAAATTAAAAGACCCTGTTTTTCTTTCTGGTCTTAAAGGAGAGAAGGGTGAGCCCGGTGAATCTGGTGAACCAGGAGAAAAGATTACTAAAATTATCAATCAATATGAAACAGTAGGAACACCGGGAACCACGGCTTATGATGGAGCTGGGTCTGCTTTTGCTACTAAATATTTGGGTGCAACTAAGTTAAGTGTAAGTAATAATTTGGAGGTGGAAGGCTCAACCAGTTTAAATAATTTAAGTGTATCTGGAGTTCTTAATCAATCAGGAGCATCAGCAAGTTTAGCCACCACCACAGTAGCCGGAAACTTCACGGTGCAAGATTCAGACTCTAATCCTCACCTGTTTGTAGACAACAATACTGGTTATGTGGGGGTGGGGACGAGCACATCGCTTACCGGTAAATTAACCATAGCTGGAGATGTTGATTTTTATTCTACCGAAGATGGAAGCTTGCAAGGTGCAATAGCTGGGTCAGGTTTAAGTAATATTAGGCAAATGTTTATTAATATGCCCGGAATAACAGGAGGTGATGATAATGTTTTTGATAATTGGGTTATTTTTAGATATGGTGAATCTGGAAATAAAATATCTTTGGGTGACACCGGCAGTCTATCTTGGATGCAAACTTCACATACTTTTGGTTTGTATACAGATGCTGGTTCAGCTCCAATGTCATCTCGAATACCGCAGTTTGTATTTACAAGCACAGGTTCTCTTGGCATCGCCACTACCACTCCGGGTGGAACTTATGGAGAGAAGTTGACTGTGGTGGGGGATGGATACTTTACAGGAGACCTACACCTGGGTGGAGCTCTTAATCAATCAGGAGCATCAGCCAGTCTTGCCACCACCACCGTTGCCGGAAATTTTAGCGTAACAGACTCAGACGGATCTCAAAATCATTTGTTTGTGGATAATGAGACTGGATATGTGGGGATTGGGACGGATAGTCCTGATACAAATTTTCATATAGCTTATCCGGCAAGTTTCCCCGAAGGATCGTATTTAAGCTTACAAAATTCCAACCCTGGAGCTGCTGAGATAACGGGAATACGCTTTAAAATAGGAGATGATTCATATGCTTACAAGTCAGGCATTTTTTTTCAATCAAATTATCCAGCTGGAAGAGGTGACATGGTTTTTGCAATCAATAATCAAAACAATAGTGATAATGTAAGCGGGGATGTTTCT
>CAYNPV010000023.1:2059-9277 GCA_964399185.1 uncultured Gammaproteobacteria bacterium | reverse complement strand
TTAAATCCTATATTATGATAATCTTAGCCTACAAAATAATTAATGTGTGTTGGTAAAATTTTAAACCCCAACACCAAAAAAAATATTATGTCTGATGCAAAAATTACCATATATTCAACTGAGTTTTGCGGTTTTTGTAAACTGCTAAAACAATACTTAGATGAAAACAACATTGAATACAAAGATGTTGATGTTTCTTCTAATGAAGAGGTGCAAAAAGAAATGATTGAAAAATCTGGCCAAACCGGAGTGCCAGTTAGTATAATAGAAAAAGATGGGGAAGAAGAGGTTGTTGTTGGTTTTCAAAAAGAAAAAATAGATGAACTTTTAGGTTTATAATAATTATAATAATTAAAAAAACTTAATTTAAAATTATGTCTGAAGAAAAAAAAGAAAAATTTATTACTAACTCACCTAAGGCCAACTTTTTTATCGGTCTTTTAGCTGGAGTAGCTATTATTTCTTTGGTTGGTTTTGGTTATTTGGGAAATAATCAAAATAAAAACAATAATTCAAATGGTGAGCAAAACAACAGTGAACAAGTAGCTGGTGAACAAGGAGAAGGTGAAAAAAATATTGAATTGGCAATTACTGAAGGTGATTATGTTTTGGGAAACCCTGATGCCCCTGTAAAGGTTTTTGAGTTTTCAGATTTTCAATGCCCATATTGCCAAAGATTTCATGTAACTATGCACAGGTTGGTAGAAGAATATGATGGGCAAGTTGCTTGGATTTTTAAGCACTTTCCAATTAGCTCTCACCCTTTAGCATACCCAGGTGCTTTAGCCACTGAATGTGCTGGTGAACAGGGTAAGTTTTGGGAAATGAGTGACAAAATTTATGAGGACAAAAACTTGAATCAAGAAAGCTTTGCTCAATTTGCTGAAGAAATGAATTTAAATATGGATCAATATAATAGCTGTATTGAAGAAGAAAGACACAAAGAAAAAATAGCCAGTGATTATAATTTAGGTGTTGAATCTGGTGTAAGGGGAACACCAACAAATTTTGTTAACAACCAAGCCGTGCCTGGCGCTGTTCCTTACGAAAACATGGTGGAAATTGTAGAAAACATTTTGAACAAATAGCTTGATGGCCAAATTTTATAAATAAAAAGCCGCTCTAATTTTTTTGAGCGGCTTTTATTTTATCTGAATAATATAAGTCTCCTGTGGTTTACTTGTTCTGAAGTAATAATAAATGCCTTTTGTCGGTACTTTAGTCCATTTTTTTATTGAGTTAAGTGAATCTTCATAAATATTTTTGTAATCACCAAATACAACAACTGTATCTGATGATTCTAGGTCAAAAAATAATTTTTTGCCCAAAATAAGCGGATGGAAACTTCTTTTTATTTCCAACTCGCTTGTATATTTAGATAAAAACAAAACTATAAAAAAAATCAAAACAAAAATAATTATTTTTTTGTTCATTTTACATGCTCCTTTTTATGTTTTTTCAATTTTAATAAATTTTTGAACAAATGTGCCACAGTTAATGTGCCCACCCCTCCTGGCACTGGAGAGATAAATCTTGTTTTTTGATAAGATTCTGGGTGCACATCTCCAAAAATTTTTTTTGAATTTTTATTTCTGTTAATACCCACGTCAACAATGATTGAATTTTTTTCTATCATATTGGCAGTGAGCCAATGTTTTTTTCCTAAGGCAATAACAATTGCTCCATAATTAAATAAAAACTGGCTGAGATTTTTTTTATTTGGTTTGATAAAAATATCAATTTTATAATTATTTGGCAAATTGTTTTTTATGTTTTGCCCAAAAATAGCAGAATTAACCAAGAGGGCAATTTTTTTCTTTTTAGCCGTAGGGTGTTCTTTAAAACCCTGTTTTAATAACTGTATTACAGCCGAAACTGTTGGAGAAGGAACGGTTAGATTAATAAAGCCATCTACATCTTTACTAGAATCTATTGAATTAATTATTTTTTGTGTATTAAATTTTTGCGGGAGTGGCAACTGAAGCAAAATACCATTTATTTTTTCATTTTGATTTAATTTGTGTATTAAATTAATAATTTTTTCTTGGTTGCTTGTTGTTGGCAACACGTGTTTTTCAAAACCAATCCCCAACTCCTTGGCTTTTTTTTCTTTGATATTAACATATGTTTGTGAGGCCTTGTTGTTGCCAACCAAAACTACACCCAAATTGGGTTTTATTTTTGACTTTTTTAACTCTTTTTTAATTGAGGTATATATTTTTTTTGCTTCTCGCCTGCCGTCTAAAAGTCTGGCTTTTTTTTCTGGCATAAATTTAAGATTGATTTTACTAACTTGTGATTTTATATTTTTTATTACTGGTAAGCTTTTTAACTTCGACTAAAACTTTTGTTGGTGTTTTTTTATCTATTAAAACCTGCTTAATCCAAGTGGCTATTTTTTGCATTTCTTTTTCTTGCATACCTCTGGTAGTAAGTGCTGCTGTGCCAACTCTAATTCCACTTGGCTTGACGGGGGAACCTGTTTCATATGGAACAGTATTTTTATTGCAAACAATTCCAGCCTGATAAAGAAGTTGTGCTGACTCTGCGCCATTTAAATTTAAATTTCTTAAATCAATTAAAATTAAATGTTTATCTGTTCCCCCACTTACTAAATTAAAACCAAATTTTTTTAATTCTTTGGCTAAAAATTTGGCGTTTTTAACAGTTTGCTTGGCATATTTTTTAAATTTTTGGGTTTGAGCTTCTTTTAAACAAACAGCTATACTGGCCACTACATTATCACTTGGGCCACCCATTAAACCGGGAAATAAAGCTTTGTCTATTTGTTTTTTATATTCCTGTCTACAAAAAATTAATGCCCCCCTAGGTCCGCGCAATGTTTTTTGAGTGGACATAGTTATAACATCTGCATATTTAAAAGGTGATTTTAAGGCTTTGCTAGCGATTAAACCTGCTTCGTGAGCTACGTCAGCTAAATAGTATGCACCCACACTGTGCGCAATTTCTGCCATTTTTTTGTAATTAACATCTCGTGCATAGGCTGTCCCACCACTAATAATAAGCTGGGGTTTAAATTTTTTAGCCTGTAATAAAATTTTATTATAATCAAACTTTTGTGTGTTTTTATTTACCTTATAGTAGTCCATTTTGTGTATTTTTGAAGCAAAAGAAATTGGTTTACCACTTGGCGATTGCCAACCGTGAGACAAGTGTCCACCATGGGTTAAATCCATGGCTAAAATTTTTTGTTTTGGCTCTAAAAGAGCAGAAATAACCACTAAGTTGGCTAGTGTTGCTGATTGTGCTTTTCCATTAACATGCCATTTTTTTGCTGACAAACCGAAAAGTCCTAAAGCCCTATTGTTCATAATTTTTTCTATTTGATCTATATTTTCATTACCTTCATAATACCTGGCTCCTGGTTCTCCTTCGGAATATTTATGTACTAAAACAGAAGAAAGCGGTTGTCTTACTGCTTGGCTAGTATAATTTTCTGAAGCAATTAAATTTAATTTTTCTAATTGGCGCTTTTCTTCTGCTGTTATTAATTTGTTTATTTTGGCGTCACTTATTTTATTGTTTTTCATATTTTTTTAATATTTGTAAAACCTTCTCAAAAAGTTTTTTGTCATTAGGGTATGATAACATCTTTTTGGCCTCTGACAGATCTACCCAGGTATTAACAAATCTTTCATGAGATTCCCTATTACTAAACTTATTATGCTTTTTGTCTTTTAAAAAGATTAAAAAATAATATACTGTTTTTTCTACTACATTATAGTTGTGTTGTCCATGACGGTCTTTAAACGTAAATTTAGAAAAACCTAAAAAATCTTTAAGTTCTAAATTTTGGTAACCCGTTTCTTCACGAGTTTCTCTGATTGCTGTTTGTTCTGGAGATTCTGCGGGCTCGACCTTCCCTTTTGGTAGTTCCATTTTACCATTGTGGTGCAAAGCTTTTAAAAGTAAAATTTTGTGCTGATTAAAATCGACCAGAAATCCTCCGGCCGAATTAACTTGAATCTTTTTTGACTGAATTACTTGCTGATTATTCATATTAGAAAAATTCAAAAAGTTTACCAATAAATGTAATGTAGAGTAAAAGCATTAACATGGCTTCTGTGGGGGTGATGCGCTTATCAATTGTGACCAGCCATTGAATTAAAATGGCCGCAGCCATAACTGGTAAAACAAAAGATATAACTTGGTTTGGTATTAAAATATTGCTAAAAACACCAACTGCACCAAAAACCACCAATATATTAAAAATACTTGAACCCATAATATTGCCAATTACCATGTCAAAATGTCCTTTTCTGGCCGATGAAATACTAACTGTAATTTCTGGAAGAGAAGTACCAGCTGCCACCAGACTGGCTGCTAAAGCAGAGGTTCCAATGCCCAACATGGTGGCTATCTCTATTAAAGAATCGATGGTATATTTGGCGCTTAAAAAAATTAAAACCAAGCTAAGCACAAACCAGAAAATTAGTTTTAAATCTCTTTTTGTTTTTTCTTTTTTGGTTAAATAATTATGCTTTTTTTTGCCACTCTCTGCCTCTTCTTTGCGTTTTTCTTCTAATTGCATTGAATGAACCTCTCTTTTAAGATCCTCCCTAATTTGTTTAGGATTCATCTTTCTAATACGCAGACTGTAGGCTACATAAATAATGTAGGCTAGTAAAAAGATTATGGCTTCATAAAAAGTAAAAACTCCATCAATAATGGTAATAACTAAAAGAATGGTAGAACCAATTAAAAATGGCATATCATTGGAAACACTGTCCCAATTAAATTTGGCCACTCTTCTAGAAATTATAACCACCAAACCAAGGCCTAAAAAAACATTAGCAACATTAGAACCAGTTACGTTGCCAGCCAAAATTCCAGACTCTCCTTGCAAAACACCGAAAATCGAGGTGGCCAACTCTGGGATAGATGTTCCTAAGGCCACAATTAAAACACCGGTGACAAAGTGAGGGAACTTTAATAGTCCGCCAATTTTTTCTGATGTTTCGGTAAATTTATCAGCTGCCTTGTTCAAGATAAACAAACTGGCCGCTAAAACAAAAAACCAAAGTAAAGACATTTGTTTAAGTTAATAACTTATTTTATTATATGAAAATTATTTTCTTTTTACAAACTAGGTGAGATATAAAAAATATATCTTTTTATTCAATACTGCCACCAAGACAAAAACCCGGCCACAATTAGGCCAGGCTCTTGAAATTGCCCCCGAGAGGAATCGAACCTCTATCTAGAGCTTAGAAGGCTCCTATTCTATCCGTTGAACTACAGGGGCAGATGATTATTTTAAAAAGAAACCGAAAAAATTCTAATCCGCTTCATATATTTTAATAAATTTTAGCAAAACTTGCAAGATTTGGACTTTTATGATAGTTTATAGTTAAATTTATAATAATTAAGCCTGTCTTGGTTAAACCAGCTAAGGGCTTAGCTGGATAACTCGGACAAAGCGTTAAAAACATGCTAGACAAAAAAAAGAAACAAGCCTTAATTAAAAAATTTCGTTTACACGAAAAAGATTCTGGTTCGGCAGAAATTCAAATTGCCATTTTAACCGAAGAAATTAAAGAATTAAGCAAACACCTTCAATCTCATAAAAAAGATTTTTCTTCAAGAAGGGGTTTACTAAAAAAAATTGGTCAAAGGCGCAGACTTTTAAACTTTTTACGCAAAGACAATCCAGAAAGTTATGAAAAGCTGGTTGATCAATTAAAAATTAAAAGAACTGAAAAATTAATAAAAGAAGAATTGGTAAAAGACGAAAAAAATAAAGATGAAGAAGATGAAAGTGAGGGTGAAGAAAAAAAACAAGAAATAACAAACGAAGATTAATTTTAAAAACATAATTTTGTTCAATTTAAAATACCAACCATTAATTACAATAAATATTAATGGTTGTATTTTTAAATCTGAATGAAGAGAATAAAGAAAATATGCAAAATCTATCAAAAACAGAAAAACAGCTAGATGTTATTTTTAAAAACAAAGATCTGCTTAAACAGGCCTTGGTACACCGTTCATATATCAACGAACACCCAACTTTTGAGCTGGGTCACAATGAAAGATTGGAATTTTTGGGAGATGCGGTTTTAGAATTAGTGGTTACAGAGTACCTTTTTAATAACTATGAGAACCCAGAAGGAGAGTTAACTAACTGGCGTGCCGCACTGGTTAATGGCAAGAATTTAGCCAAAGTGGCTAGAGAACTGGGCATAGAAGATTCTCTTTTAATGTCTAGAGGTGAAAGTAAAGACAAAAACCCAAAATCACGTAACTATATTTTGGCCAATGCCATGGAGGCTATTATTGGTGCCATATATTTAGACCAGGGTTGGGAACAATCTAAAAATTTTGTTGAAAAAAACATTGTTAAAGAATTACCTGAAATTTTAGATAAGAAACTATATATAGATGCAAAATCTCGTTTTCAAGAAGAAGCTCAAGAAAAAACTGGCCACACCCCCACCTATGAAGTTATTGAAGAATCTGGCCCGGACCACAACAAAACTTTTATCGTTGGTGTTTATTTGGGCAAAGAGTTGGTAGCCAAAGGAGAAGGAACCTCTAAACAAGAAGCTCAGATGGATGCGGCTGAAAAAGGAATAGAAGCCAAGAGCTGGTAATCTTTAAAAAAAAACGCCTAAAGGCGGTTTTTTGTTGACCCTTTTTTGTTTTTAAGGTAAAATATGCGGTGAAAAGAGACAAGAATTATGCCCCAAAAAAAGCCAAAAAACAACATTAACATTCGATCAAAAGATTACATAGAAATTAAGGGAGCTAAGGTTAATAACCTGAAAAATGTTTGTCTTAAATTGCCTAAAAATAAATTAATAGTCATTAGTGGAATTTCTGGTTCTGGGAAATCTAGTTTGGCGTTTGATACTATTTATGCCGAGGGCCAAAGAAGATATGTTGAAAGTCTTTCATCCTATGCCAGACAATTCTTAGGGCCACAAGACAAACCAGATGTTGAACAAATTAAAGGTTTATCTCCAGCCATTGCCATAGACCAAAAAAGTTATAACAAAAATCCAAGATCTACTGTTTCTACTATGACGGAAATATATGATTTTTTGCGACTATTGTTTGCACGCGCAGGAAAACCAACTTGTCCAAAATGTAAAGAAGAAATAAAAAAAGAAAGTAAAAAAAACATACTAGAAAAAATAGTAAAAATTAACAGGGAAAATCCAATAAAAATTATTGCTCCTTTGGTTAAAAATAAAA
>CAYNPV010000023.1:0-1959 GCA_964399185.1 uncultured Gammaproteobacteria bacterium | reverse complement strand
AAATAGTTTTATTTTTTCTAGTAACTTTGCTTGCCCAAAATGTGATTATAATATGCCGGAAATAGAACCTCGGCTTTTTTCTTTTAATAGCCCCTTTGGCGCCTGCCAAACATGCTCTGGTTTGGGAGTTAAAGAAAAAATTGATCCAAGTTTAATTATTCCAAATAAAAAACTTTCTGTGGCTGAAGGCGCGGTTAGACCATGGACAAGAAGTGGCACCAGATTTAATTCTCGTTTAATGAACACTCTAGAAAAAAGTGCGGAAAAAAATGGATTTTCAACCAAAACACCAATAAAAAAATTAAACAAAAAACAGCTTGATATTTTATTATATGGTGATAATGATTTTGAGGGTGTAATACCAAATTTAGAAAAAAAATATAAGGATTCTAATTCTGAGTTCTTAAGAAATGAAATAGAGAAATATATGCGCCAGGAAACATGTCCTGGTTGTGGTGGTAAACGCCTAAATGAAAAAGCTCTTTCAGTCTTAATGGCTGGCTATAATATTGCACAAATAAACAGTTTTACTATAGAAGAAGCAAAAAATTTCTTTTCAAAACTAAAGAACAATAAAACCAAAATAAAACTTAATAAAAAACAACAATTAATTGGTGAGCAAATTGTTAGAGAAATTATTGAACGCTTAGATCACTTAAAAGAAGTTGGTTTGGGATACATAAGTCTTGAAAGAAACTCAACAACACTATCTGGTGGCGAAGCTCAACGAGTAAGACTGGCTAGTCAGCTGGGTGCCCAATTAAGCGGAATTATATATGTTTTAGACGAACCATCCATTGGTTTGCATCCTAAAGATAACTACAAATTAATTAATACTTTAAAAAAATTGCGTGACTTGGGAAACACGGTTATTGTGGTAGAGCATGATGAGCAAACCATACAGGCTGCAGATACTGTGGTTGATGTTGGGCCTGGTGCAGGCAAATATGGAGGAGAAATTGTAGCTTGTGGAACACTTTCGGAAATAAAAAAGAATAAGAATTCTTTAACTGGTGCTTATATTTCTGGAAAGAAGAAAATAGCCAGACAAAAAATAGCTCACCATAAAAGTAAAAAATTTATTAGTATTAAAAAGGCAGCAGAATTTAATTTAAAACAAATTAATGTTGATATACCTTTGCAAAAATTAATTTGTGTTACTGGTGTTTCTGGTTCTGGTAAATCTACCCTAGTAAATGAAATTTTAGCTAAAAGCCTTTCTAGATTTTTTTATCGTAGCAAAGCCAAGCCAGGTAAATTCCAAAAAATAACAGGCCTAGAGCACATTGATAAGGTTATTAATATAGATCAATCTCCCATTGGCAGAACACCACGCTCTAATCCAGCCACTTATACGGGTGTTTTTACTTTAATCAGAGACTTGTTTGCAGAAAATAAGCAAGCCAAAAAGAAAGGTTTTGGTCCGGGACATTTTTCTTTTAATGTTCGTGCCGGGCGTTGTGATGAATGTAATGGTGACGGCTATATTAAAATTGAAATGAACTTTTTAACCGATGTTTATGTTAAATGTGACGCCTGCCAAGGCAAACGTTTTAAGCCAGAAATATTAGCTATAAAATACAAGGAAAAAAATATTGCTGAAATTTTAGAAATGACTGTTACAGAAGCTATGGAATTTTTTGCTGATCAAGAAAACATTTATAATAAATTAAAAATATTAGATGAGGTTGGTTTGGGGTATTTAGAATTGGGCCAACCTGCCACCTCTCTTTCAGGAGGAGAGGCACAAAGAATTAAGTTAGCCACTGAACTTTCTCGTAGATCTACAGGTAAAACTTTTTATATCTTAGATGAACCAACCACCGGTCTGCACTTTGCCGATGTTGACCAACTACTAAACGTACTGCACCGCTTAGTTGAGAAAAAAAACACCGTGCTGATTGTTGAGCACAATTTAGATGTAATTAAAAACGTGGATTGGATAATCGATTTGGGTCC
>CAYNPV010000022.1:6452-10484 GCA_964399185.1 uncultured Gammaproteobacteria bacterium | reverse complement strand
ACTTTACTCAAGGTTTCTTCTTTTTCAAACAACTCACCCTGCCGGCCTTCGGCTCTCAATCTGGCTATGGCCTCCTTAGCACTAATAGCCAAATAGAGCACCAAGTCAGGCTTTATAATGTTTTTATGCCAGTTATAAATTATTTCCGAATTAAGGCCAAAAGCATATCCATAGGCAACGGTTGAGTATAAGTATCTATCGCAAATAACAATATAGCCTTGGGCTATTTTTTCTTCAATCAGTTTGGCGTGCTCCACTCTGTCGTGGTAATACATTCTTTGGAAATTCAGGGGTTCAATTTTGGTTTTTTCTTTTAAAATTTGGTTAATTTGTTTGCCCCAATATAAATCTTCTGTGGGCTCATGCGTTAACCAAACCTTAAACCCTAAATTTTTAAGATAATCAGCCAGTTTTTTGCCTTGAGTGCCCTTGCCAGATTTATCAATGCCTTCCAAAACTAAAAATAAACCTCTTTGTTCTTTACTCATAAAAGAGGTTAAAACTTCTTTTAAAATTATATGCATGTCTTGCATTATCTTCTCCTTATATTATTTGTATTTTTTTGTTTGAGTGATTAAATATTATCCAATTAAAAATTGTATGTCAAAAAACCGTGATATAAAATTAAATACCACGGTTTTTAAAAAGGCAACCCTTCCCCTTAAAGACAGGATAATAAATTTTTTTATTTTAACTTACATTTTTAAATATTATGTGTCAAAAAAATGATCACACATCTAATGACCCTCTTTAAAAATAAATAATTGCTTTTTAGCCTCAATTCTGTTAAATTTATTAATAAGGAACATATAACATTTAACATTAAAACACAAGATTAAACAAAGAGCAGTTTAAAGAATGGTGGATTTTTTTTAAATAAATTTTTTTAAATTTTAAAAAATCAACTATTTTCTTTTGCACTTTAATTGCCGGCTATTAACTGTTAATTAATGTTACGAGTTTTATTATTTTTATCCGTCATTGACGTAGAGGCGAGGCAGTGCCTCGCCTCTACAGCCACGCTAATTGAAAAACACAACCATTCCACAGTCAGGCGTATATGTACCGTGGCAGGTCTCTACACAATTTCTGTTTTTTTGTGCTTAACTGTTCTGATGTTTTAATATTTAAACATTAATATGTTTAATGTTTTTTCATCCTTAACATTCCTAATAGTTTTATTTGATTATTAATTTTGAATTTTAATTTTTTTAATATGTCTATTTTTAATAAAATATTTGGCGATCCAAATCAAAAAATAATAAACCAACTTTTAAAAAAAGTTGAACAAATTAATGGCTTAGAAGATAAGGTAAAAAAACAGAGTCAGGAAGATTTTATTAAACAAACTAAACAGTGGCAACAGACTTTGAAAGATAAAAGTTTTAATGAGCAAGAAGATTTTTTAAATTCAATTTTGCCACAAGCTTTTGCCTTGGTGCGCGAAACTGCTGTGCGCACACTTAGTCAGCGTCACTACAATGTTCAGCTACTTGCTGGTTTGGTTTTGCACCAAGGCAACATTGCCGAGATGAAAACCGGTGAAGGTAAAACTTTGGCTTCTACTACTGCAATTTACCTTAATGCCTTAACTGGTAGAGGGGTGCATGTTATAACAGTTAACGACTATCTTTCCCGCCGTGACATGGCCTGGATGGGACAAATTTATGATTATTTGGGCTTAAGTGTTTCTTGTTTAAATCATCAGCAAGCTTTTTTATATGATAAAGAATATGTTAATCACGAAGAAGAGTCTGATAAAGAGCGCGACGAAAAGGGTTCTTTTAAAATAGAAGACGAATATTTGCGTCCAGTAGAAAGAAAACAGGCCTACGAAGCCGACATTACATATGGCACCAATAACGAATTTGGCTTTGATTATCTGCGCGACAATATGGTGCAAGATAAGGAACAAAAAGTTCAGCGAGAATTAAATTTTGCTATTATAGATGAGGTAGATTCTATTTTAATAGACGAAGCGCGCACACCATTAATTATTTCTGCCCCCGATAGTTCACCCACTTCTAAATATCGTCAGTTTGCCGAGTTGGTGAGCCGTCTTCAAGAAGGAGAGGACTATAACATCGACGAAAAAATGCGTGCAGCAACTTTAACAGAAGAGGGAATTAAAAAAATGGAAAAATGGTTAGGGGTAGAAAACATCTACACCGAAGGTGGAATTAAAGACGTGCATCACATAGAGCAGGCCTTAAGGGCGCACGTTCTTTTTAAACGCGATAAAGACTATGTCGTCCGCGAGGGAGAAGTGGTAATTGTAGATGAGTTTACCGGTCGCTTAATGTATGGACGCCGTTATTCCGAAGGTTTGCATCAGGCCATAGAAGCCAAAGAAGGTGTAGAAGTTAAACAAGAATCTATCACCATGGCCACTATCACCTTCCAAAACTATTTTAGAATGTATAACAAACTCTCGGGTATGACAGGCACGGCAGTTACCGAGGCAGAAGAGTTTGCTAAAATTTATGAGTTAGATGTGGTTATTGTGCCCACCAACAAACCGATTATCCGCCAAGATAAATCCGATGTTATATACAAAACAGAAGAAGAAAAACTTAAAGCCATTGTAGAAGAAATAAAACTACGCCACAAAACCGGGCAACCAATTTTAGTTGGCACAATTTCTATAGAAAAAAACGAATATATCTCAGAGCTTTTAAATAGAGAAGGGGTGAGCCACGAAGTTTTAAATGCTAAATACCACGAAAAAGAAGGACAAATTATTGCCCAAGCTGGTAGCCAGGGTGCAGTTACTATTGCCACCAATATGGCTGGCCGTGGGGTAGACATTGTTTTAGGTGGTAATCCCGCAAACCCCAAGGAACAGCAAAAAGTTAAAGAATTAGGAGGCTTGTTTGTGATTGGTACAGAACGCCACGAATCTAGGCGTATAGACAACCAGTTAAGAGGTCGTTCTGGACGTCAGGGAGATCCCGGTGCTTCCCAATTTTTTGTTTCTATGGAAGACGATTTAATGCGAGTCTTTGGTGGAGAAAAAATTAAATCCATGATGCAAACTCTTGGCCTGCCCGATGGAACACCTATAGAAAATAAAATGATCAGCGGTTCACTTGAAAGGGCTCAGAAAAAAGTAGAAGGGCACAATTTTGATATTCGCAAACACTTGGTGGAATATGATGATGTAATTAACAAACATCGAGAAACAATCTATTTAAGACGCAACCAAATTTTAGAGGCTTATGAAGAACTAAAAAACAAAAAAGAAAACCAGGTAGAAGCAGAGCAAGAAAGCAAACAAAACACTAAAGAAGAAGAAAAAAATTTAGCAGAAAAACAGGTCAATCAAAAACAAAGTGTTAACCTCAAGCAGTTGGTGCTTAAATATTTAAAAGAAGAAATAGAAAGGGTTATTAATTTTCACACACAAAACCCTGTTGTTGAAGATTGGAATTTAGAAGAAATTTATGAAACATTAGATACAATTTTCCCTGTTCTAGTTGATGTGCGTTTAAAACTAGAAGACATAAAAGAAGAAAAAAATAATAAAAGTGGGGCAGAAAATCTTCGCCAAAAAATCATAGATTATGCTCATAAACTTTTAGAAGATAAATACAAAGATTTAGAACAAAAGGTTAACGAAAATGAAGAGCTTAAGAAAGCTATTCCTGCAGAAATTGAACCTATGCGTTTTGTAGAAAAATCTTTGCTTTTGCGTTCTATAGATATGCTTTGGGTAGAGCATATAGATGCCATGGACCATATGCGCAAAGGAATTGGGCTTAGAGGTTATGGGCAAAAAGATCCGTTAGTGGAATATAAAAAAGAAGCCCACGATATGTTTGGTAGACTTTTAAGTAGCATTCGTAGCCAAGTAGTTTATTCTATTTTTAAAATTGGAGTGGCACCACAAGGGGCTACGGCTAAAAATAATGAGCAAACAAATTTAAATTTACGTGGAGCCGATAAAACATCTTCCCAAAGCAGTTTTGGAAACATACTTTCAGATAATAATAAATCTAATCAAAATAGTACACGTATTAATAAAATTGGTGC
>CAYNPV010000022.1:3775-6352 GCA_964399185.1 uncultured Gammaproteobacteria bacterium | reverse complement strand
TTTCAGATAATAATAAATCTAATCAAAATAGTACACGTATTAATAAAATTGGTGCGATTAGTTCTTCAGTTTCCGCCACCATCAATGCAGACAAGTTTAAAAATGTCGGTCGCAACGACCCTTGCCCATGTGGCTCGGGTAAAAAATTTAAAAAATGCCATGGCAAGTAAAAAACAAGGGAGCGTGAATAATAAATAATAAATAATCCGCCAAGAGCTAGTGCACTTAAATGAGCTGGTAAATTCTGCGATGATCGAGTTCTAATCCAGTCTTAAACTAATAGATATTAGAGGAATAAATGAAATGCAAGTAATCAGTAACCAACAACAATCAAAACCAACAATCTAATAAAGCCAATAAGATTAATAATTCTCAAGCATTATTTAAATATCTAACTATTAAATAAAACAGTAAATGTTAATCTGTAATTTTAAATTTTGACTTTTAATTTATATTAGATTTATGCCACAAAAATTACCTAACTGGAATTTAAAAGAATATTATTCTTCTATTAAAGATCCAAAACTAAAAAAAGATGAGAAATTGCTTTATAAAAAAGCCAATACTTTTATTAATAAATTTAAAAATAAGATAAGTCAAAAAAATTTAACCCCCGGCAAATTGTCACAAGCCATAGAAGAATATCAAGACATTTGGCGGATGTATTATCACCTTAGCTTTTTTATTCAATACAATTATGATACAGACCAAAACAATCAAACCATAGCTTCACTTTATCAGCACACACAGGAAATGGGGGTTGAAATAAGCAAGAAATTACTTTTTTTTGCTTTGGAAATAAAACAACTACCCGAAGCGCAATTTAATCAATTAATTAAGCAAAAAAAATTAAAAGAATACAAATATTTTTTGCAAGGTATATACATATTTAAGCCTCATACCTTAAGCCTTGAAGAAGAAAAGATTTTAAGCCAAAAATGTCTTCCGGCGCGTCAAGCCTGGCAAAGGCTCCATGAGTTAAGTTTAGCTAATATTCAAGTTAAGATAAAAAATAAAAAAATTTCTTTTAACGAGGCTATAAAATATTTATTTAGTCATAATAGAGAAACACGCCGTATGGCCATGGAAAACATCAACCACAGCCTAAAAGAACATTCTCAAAATCATAGTTTAATTTATAACACCTTGCTTTTAGATAAAAATCAAACAGATAAAATAAGAAATTATACAAACCCCGAAGACCAGAGAATTTTAGCTAATGGTGATAATTTTAAAGCCTTAAAAGAACTGGAAAAAATAACGCTTAAAAACTATAAACTTTCAATAAAACACTATAAACTAAAAAGCCAGGCTCTCGGTTATAAGCTTTACGATTACGACCGTTACGCCCCCATGCCTGGAGCAAAAGACAAAGAAATCTCTTTTCTTGAAGCTAAAAAAATAATTCTTAGCGCTTTTGAAAATTTTGATCCAGAATTTAAAAAAATGGCTCAGATGTTTTTTGATAAAAAATGGATTGATGTTCCGGTTAAAAAAGGTAAATGTGGTGGTGCCTATTGTTCTTTTGGCACAGATAAAAAAAATCCTAGAATTTTAGTTAATTTTACCGGTAGCCTAAGAGATGTTTTAACTTTGGCACACGAAATTGGGCATGGCATTCATGATTTATATGCAAAAAAGAATAATAATCTTTTAAATATGTGGACCCCGCTTTCATTGGCAGAACTTGCTTCTACCTTTTGTGAGTCAGTTGTTTTTGAATATATCTTACAAAAAGAGAAAAACAATAAAGTTAAACTTAATTTAATTAGCAATAAAATAGAAGATATTACTAAAACGGTTTTTAGGCAAATTGCTTTTTATCGTTTTGAAAAACAAGCACATTTTTTAAGAAAACAAGGAGAGATACCGGTAGAGCGAATGCAAACAATCTGGCAAAAAGAATTGCAGGCCATGTTTGGGTCGTCTCTTAAACTTACGGGAAATCACCTTAGCTATTGGCAATATGTTTCACATTTTTTTAGTATGCCGTTTTATGTCTATGCCTATGCTTATGGTGGACTGATTTCTCTTTCATTGTATAATAAATACAAAGAAGCTAACTCAGAATTGGAAAAACAAAAATTTATTGAGCAATACAAACAGGTGCTTATGGCCGGGGGTAATGATAAGCCAGAAAAAATTTTAAAAATTGTTGGAATTGATGTTGTTAACCCTGCTACTTGGCAATCTGGCTTTGAAGTTTTAAAAAATTTAATTAATCAAGAAGAAAAATTAATTAAAAAAATATGAACCATTTAGATACTTTAACTGAAGGCTTTAAGAAACAAGAAGAAACTGAAAAAAGCACAGGATATAATCTTGGTGATAGAGTCACTTATAAAGAAAAAATGGTTGGATGGTAACTGAATTTACTGATAACGAAAAAATTAAAATTTGTCCACCCGAAGACGGTAATAATAGCCAAAATTCTTTAGAGTGCGCTATTGTTACTAAAACCGATCTGGACAATGAAAATCGTTAATTTAGCAAGATTAATAGCTATCAAAAAGTGTTTAAACATTAAATTAAAGAATTTGAGCAACAATAAAGTTAGGCAAGTCACTTTTTCTTATT
>CAYNPV010000022.1:1529-3675 GCA_964399185.1 uncultured Gammaproteobacteria bacterium | reverse complement strand
ATTAAATTAAAGAATTTGAGCAACAATAAAGTTAGGCAAGTCACTTTTTCTTATTAGATGATTAATTGTTATTCATTAAGCACTGCTTGTTAAGTGCTGAAATATTTAAACGCTAAAATGTTAATATGTAAAAAAAATTAATTTTCAATTGTATTTTTAATTTTTTAATTTTAAAGTTAATATATTATGTCTAATAAAAAAATTCCAGTAGAAGTTTCTGCACGCCATATCCATTTAAGTCAAACAGATTTAGATAAATTATTTGGTAAAAACTACCAGCTTAAAAAATTAAAACAACTTTCACAGCCAGAAGAGTTTGCCGCCAAAGAAACTGTTACTGCCTACAGTCAAAGTTCAAAAAAAAATAATTCAAAAGAATTTACTTTGCGCATTGTTGGTCCAGTTAGAAAAGAGAGCCAAATAGAAATTTCACGCACCGAAGCAATTAAATTGAAAATTGATGCACCATTAAAGTTATCTGGAGATTTAAAAAATGTTAAAACCAAATTATTTATTAAAGCACCAAAAGGAACAGCACAAGTTAAAACCATAGTAGCCAAAAGACATTTGCATATTAGCAGTCAAGAGGCAAAAAAAAGAGGCCTTAAAAAAGGCCAAAAAGTTAAAGTGCAGATCCAAGGCGAACGAGGACTAATTTTTGAAAACGTTATTGTCCGCCCTGGAAAAAATTATTGCCTCGCCTGTCACATAGACACAGACGAGGCTAACTCCTGTGGATTGGGGAAGGTCTGCGGTTTGGGGAGTATAATTTTAAAATAACCCAAATCAGCAAACCAACGCTCCCCATAATTACTACCCAAAAACTAATTCGTTGGCCAGGTAAACAACCGTTAGCCAACGCATTAATATATGTCCCTAGTCCAAAAAGAACTAGGAACAAATTGAAATAAAAAAATTTTTTCATTATTATTTTTCCTCCAATTTTTTAATAAGTAAAGATTAATTAATAAACATGTCAAACATTTTAGTTCTTAATTTAGGTTCCACCAGTTTTAAGTATGCCTTATTTGATGAAAATTTTAAAGAGCTTAAAAGAGATAATTTAAAATTAGATACAGGTGGTAATATAAAAGACCAAATTGAAAAAAATTTGCGCGAAGTTCTGCGTCAAATTGGCGACATCAGCCAGCTTAAAGCCATAGGCCACCGAGTGGTGCACGGTGGAAATAATTTTTCTAAACCAGTATTCATTAGCAAAGAAAATATAAAAGACTTGAAAAAGCTAAACTCTCTGGCTCCATTACATAATCCTTTTAATCTAGCTGGCATACAAGCTTGCTTAAAATATTTGCCTGCAGTTCAAAATTATGCTGTTTTTGACACTGCTTTTTTTGCTGATTTACCTCAAAGCTCGCAGGTTTATGCCATACCATATAAATTTTACAAAGAATTTAATATTAGGCGCTATGGTTTTCATGGCATTTCACATCACTATGCAGCCCAAGAAGCTGCTAAAAAAATAAATATAGATTATAAAAAAGCCAAAATTATTACACTGCATTTAGGCGGAGGTTGTTCTGTTACTGCCATCAATAAAGGTAAACCAATAGACACATCCATGGGCTTTACTCCACTAGAGGGTTTAGTGATGCAAACCAGAAGTGGGAGCATAGATCCAGGGCTTATTTTTGAATTAGCTAAATATTATAAACAAGATTATAACCAAATTTATCAACTTTTAAATTATCAATCTGGTCTTTTGGGTTTAAGCGGACACAGTGATTATCTTGAATTTTTAAAAGATGTTCGTTTTGGTGAACCTAAATCTAAACTAGCTTTTGATATTTTTATTAATTCTGTTAAAAAATATATTGGAGCATACCTTGCTCTTTTAGGTAAAGTGGATGTAATTGTTTTTACAGGAAAAATTGGTGCAGGTAAGTCATTAACGAGAAATAAAATTTGTGATACAACTTTATTAAAACAAATTAAAACAATTAGTATAGAACCAAACGAAGAATTAGCCATAGCAAAACAAAATTCTATAATATAATTAATTAGCACATTCTATAGCACATTCTATGGAATGTGCTTTTTTTTATTCTTTTATTAATTATTAATCAACTAAGCCTAAGAGTGTTTTCAATGGGTGCAGAGACGCGCCGTTGCGCGTTTCTATAAAATT
>CAYNPV010000022.1:0-1429 GCA_964399185.1 uncultured Gammaproteobacteria bacterium | reverse complement strand
TTTTTTGTCAAAAAAAATCAATCGCGGTATAATATAATCAACCTAAAAAAATTAATATCATTATTATGTTAAATTTTGCAGTTAAAATTACCGGCCCGGCCGGTTATGGCATCAAAACCACTGGTTTGGTGCTGGCTAAAACTTTTTTGAGGCTTGGTAAACAAGTTTTTGCCTACACAGAATACCCGTCTTTAATCCGCGGGGGGCACAATACTTATCAAATAGATATAAGTGATACCTGGGTTAACTCTTCTAAAAGCCAAGCTTATGTTTTTATTTTTCTAGACGAAAAAAGTTTTGTTGAAGAAGAGGAAAATATTTCTGAAAAAGCCATAATTATTTATGACGAAAATATTAAAGTAGAAAAAATAAGCAATTATCAAAAATTAAAAAAATTAAAAGTTAATTTTCTTGCCGCACCCCTTATAGATATTGCGAAAAAAAACGGGGGAGAAGTTATGAGAAATACCGTTGCGCTTGGCGTTCTAATGAGAGCTTTACGTCTAGATAATGAAAAATTAGACGAAGTTTTGGCTGAAATTTTTGCTCAACAAGGAGATAAAAACAAAAAAACAGCTAAGGCCGGTTATGTTTGGCTAGATAATCAAATAAGAGGTGAATATTTAAAAGAATTTAATATCCCAGAAATTAAAAAAGAAAAACAAAATGGAACACTGTTGGTTAGTGGTAACCAAGCAACAGCTTTAGCTACCATAGCCTCTGGTTGCCAAGTTTATGTTGCCTATCCCATGACACCAGCTTCGGAAATTTTACATTTTTTAGAGGCCAAGCAAAAAGAAACAGGCATGTTAATTCATCAACCAGAAGACGAAATTGCAGGTATTCACGCCGCTATTGGTGCCAGTTTTGGCGGGGCCAAAGCGGCTACTGGAACATCTGGTGGCGGGTTTGCCTTAATGAATGAAGGGTTTTCTTTGGCTGCTATGACAGAAATACCCTTAGTTCTTTTTGAGGTAATGCGCCCAGCACCTGCTACAGGCAACCCAACTTGGAGCGAACAAGGAGATTTATCTTTTGTAGTTCATGCAGGGCACGGAGAATTCGCACATGTTGTTTTAACACCTGGTTTACCAGAACAATCATTTAGCTTAACTCAAGAAGCTTTTAAATTGGCCGAAAAATATCAAACACCAATTATTGTTCTCTCGGACAAACATTTGGGAGAATCATATTACACGCAATCTGCAGATGTTTTTGATGATATAGAAAAACAACCATCTACTATTAAAAAGGGTAAACTTAAAGAAAGTCAGGAGCTTTTTGAGCGTTACAAATTAACTGCCAGTGGAGTTTCCGAGCGCACAGTTCCAGGCACGGAGTTTGGCGAATATATTGCCAATTCAGATGAACATGACCAATTTGGTTATTCTGATGAGTCAAAAAATACACGCACTTCTCAAATGGACAA
>CAYNPV010000021.1:0-11308 GCA_964399185.1 uncultured Gammaproteobacteria bacterium | reverse complement strand
AATGTGACGGGGCTTTTTATTTTAAGCAAAAATATTATTTTTCACCTCTCTGCTCTTTAAAATAGTCAGCCAACATATTCAAATCACTTTTTTCCTTTGTATCTTTAAAAGCATCTAATTGCTCTTCGGCTTTTTTTTGTGCATCTTCGGCCTTATTAAAAATATCTAATAAAAATCCACCACCCTCCCTACCCTCTTCTTCTATTTTCTTTTTAAGCTGTTGTAGTCTGCCTTGTAAAATTTTAATTTCACTCTGCACAGCCTGAGAAACATTTGTAAAAATTTTTTTCTTTTCACCATCCTCTTGCTTATTAAAATATTCTACCAAAAACAAAACTGTCTCTATACCAGTTAAAACCTCTTCATAATAAAAGTTGGCCACATCACTTAACTCTGATTTTCTAACAAACCATCTTCTGTTGTTTTGCTCTAAAACTTTTTTTTGCTCTTCAGTACTTTTTATTTGGCTGGCGTGCACTGCATGAATAGTTTCATGAGGCAAAACAGCTAATTTTTCCTTTTCAGATAAAAGTTGAGATTTTTTAAAAAATAAATAAACACAACTCTCATCTAAATTAGCCACTTTAGCAAAATCTCTATCCAAATTAGACAAACTCTCATCCCAACCAGTAACCACAACAGCTCCGCCCCCACCAACCTGAGAGTTTTTAAACTTATTTATAAACTCACTGCTCTGCCCCTTAAATAAATCTTCATAACTTCCAATTACTGTTCTTTTTTGTGGTGTTTTTTCTTCTAAAACAGTTCATAAAAAACTCTCAAGATTGTTTTCTTGAAAAAAAATGGCTGTTTCTTGAGAAAGATATTCGGCATTTAAACCTTTAATTTCCATTGCCTCTTCTGCTCTTAATTTCTCCAAAAAAGCACCAGTAAACATTAAGGCTCCGGCCCCCTTAAACAATCTAGCAATTGCCTCCCTACGATCTATGTTTTCAGCCATAATTTTTAATCTAATTTCTTTTGATATTCAACTTGCGTTGGATAAGCAAACTCAATTCCCTCTTTTTGAAAAGCATCTAAAATATTAAAATTTATTTGCTGATTAATGTCCATATATTCATTATAATCAGCAGAGTTTACATAATATACACTCTCAAAAATCAAAGCAAAATCTCCATATTTTTTAAAATGAGAACGATCAAATTCTGTTTTTTCCACACTTTCTATAGATTTTTTAACTAATTCAGGAATTTTTTCTAATTTTTCTTTTGGTGTTTCATAAATTACACCCAAATCAAAAGCAACCCTGCGCTTTTGCATTCTGCCATAATTATTAATTCTGGTAGAAGTTAACTCTTTATTAGAAACCACTAATTGCTGGCCTTGCAATGTTGTGATGCGGGTAGTTTTTATGCCAATTTTTTCTACCACCCCCATATCATCACCAATTAAAATAAAATCTCCAACTTTAAAGGGCTTATCAAACAAAATTGAAAAACTGGAAAAAATATCTCCCAAAATGCTCTGAACAGCCAAGGCCACTGCAATACCACCAATTCCTAAGCCAGCCAATAAAGAAGCAATATTCACCCCTAAATTACCTAAAATCATAATTACACCAAACACCCATAACAAAATCTTAACCACAATACTAATTGTGTGTACTGCCCCTTCATCTACTTCTGCTTCTCCATTTTCGGCCTTACTCATCATTTTACGCGCACCATAATCTGTTAACCTGCCCAAGGCCTGAATTACTTCATAGGCTAAACCAATCACAAACAAACCATAAATAACTTTAGTCACCAAAGGTGGCAAAATTAAACTTCTAGTAGCCACATACAACGAAATTACAAAATAAAAAATTATGCTAATTTTTTCTACAATCTCAATCAAGACATCGTCAAAATCGTTTGTGGTTCTTTTAGAAATCTTTTTCAAACGGATAATGCCAAAATTTTTAAAAGCTTTTAGCACCAACCAAACGGCAACAAAAATCAAAATAGCCAAAAGCCATTCTTTGCCTGCATTCTGCCAGTATATGTTTTGTAGTAGTGTAGACATATAGTTAATTTTTAATTTTTAATTCTAATAATATTAACTTATTAACATTTAAACATACAAACACTTAACCCAAAGATTGTATGCAACTCCACAGCATTGCACCAATTTCATCAGCTTTTTTTATCAATTTTTTATATTCGTTAAACTGCAAAAAATTCTCTTTATATGAAAAAAATATCAAATATTTAGATTCTTTAAGAGAACCATAAGAAATTTCCCAAAAATTTTTTTTAACCAATATTTTTTGTCTGGCATAACCTTCAATAAAATTCAATATTACAGACAATGAGGATCTTTTTAATTGTGAGGTTGTATTAAAAATCTCATCAGCAGGAAAATTTTTTGCGCTTTTGTAAACGGCGTGTACATACTCATCCATTTTGAGCTTTAAAGTATAAATAAAATTATTATCCGCCATTTTTGTTTTATGTTTTATGTTAATATGTTATATGCTAATGTAATTTTATTCAACCTCCCACACCACACTTACCTCTACCCTAACTTCATTTTGCCCAGCCTCTATGCTTGGAGCTTCTATTTCTCCAGCTCCACCCAAACCAACCATATCTATCTTAGCATTAGTATAACGCATTGGTTCTGGCATATAAACACTATTTTCATAAACATTTATAATATCTCCCAACTTCATACCAGTTTGCTCGGCAATCATTTCTGCTTTTTCTTTAGCTTTTTCAATAGCCAACTGCCTGGCTTCATTTTTTAAATTATATTCATCATCAATTGTAAAGCTTACATTACCAACTTGATTTGCGCCTTTTTGAGTAGTTTTAGCTATTGCTTCACCTATTTTATCCAAATCTCTAATTTTAATAGTTACATTTTGGCTCACCCTATAACCCTCTAAAACTTGCCCCCTTCTTTCTGTCCAATCATAAACAGGTCTTAAACTATAATTTGTTGTTTTAATATCTTTAGCTTCAATGTCCAAACTCTTAAGCTCTTTAATAATATCGTTCATCTTATCTGTATTTTCTTCCACTGCCTCTTGTGCAGTCTTTTTTACTTCTGTTTGAAAGCCAACCGTCAAATTTGCAATATCTGCTTTAGCATACACAACCCCACTTCCGTTAACAGAAAATCTATCTTCTTGCTTTTCATCTTTTAAGCTTATAAAAGCAAAAATTAAAACTGCCACTACACCCAAAATTAGCACTAAATTTAAAATAAATTTTTTCTTGTCCATATTTTTTATGGTTAATTATTTTTTAAAATACCCTCCTATATATCTTAACGACTCAAAAACAAAAAAGCAACATCGTATTTTATTCATTTTTTAAATAATGTTTATTAAATAACCACTTAATTGCCTCTATAAAACCAATTACAATTATTCCGCTTACAAAAATAAATAGCCAGTGCCACCAGTTCAAAGGAACGGTGTGAAAAAACTTTTGCAAAAAAGGATTATAAACAGCCAAAGCCTGCAGAGCAAGGCCCACAAAAACAGAAATTAGCAAAACAGGATTACTAAAAAATCTAGACTCCCAAACAGGTTTAGCTAAATTTCTAATAGAAAAAACATACATCAATGTATAAATCGCCAAGGCAGAAAAAGAAACACTTCTAGCTAAATCTACTTTAGTAGAATCACCCTGCCAAAAAAACCAAAATGTAAAAACAACAAAAACCGCGCTCACTAAACTAATTAAAAGTATTAAAATTTTATATTCTTTATTTAAAATGGCAGAATCTCTCTTAACTGGTTTATCTTGCATTACATCGTGAGTTTCCGGGTCTCTGGTTAAAGAAAGTGCTGGGAATGTGTCATCCACCAGATTAATCCAAATAATTTGTGATGCCAAAAGCGGTAAAGGCCAACCAAAAATTAAAGCTAACAAAATAGCAATGATTTCACTAAATGAATCAGACAAAAAGTATAAAATAATCTTTTTTATATTTTCAAAAATAATTCTTCCTTGCCTGACTGCCTCTACAATAGTTTTAAAATTATTATTTAAAAGCACCATATCCGAAGCTTCCTTAGCCACATCTGTAGCTGTACCAAGCGCTACGCCAACATCTGCCTGCTTTAAAGCTGGCGCATCATTAATCCCATCCCCTGTCATAGCCACCACTTGGCCTTTTCCTTGCCAAGCCTTTACAATGCGCAATTTTTGCTCTGGCGAAGTTCTAGCATAAATACGTATATCATCAACTTTTTCTACAAAATCTGTCTCACTAACATCTTCCAAATCACCGCCTTCCATAATATTTTTACTAGAAATTTCAAAACCAGCTTCCTTGGCAATTACCTCTGCTGTAAATTTATTATCACCAGTAATCATCACAGGCCTAATCCCAGATTTTTTAATGCTGGCCAATGTTTCTTTTACATTTTCTCTAATCGGGTCTTTAATACCCACCATACCCACAATTACAAAATTAGTATACAAATCCGTCATTTTAATTTCTGCTTCACCTTGAGCAATTTTTTCTGCCTTACCTGAAATATTTTTAACACTCACAGGAACCTTTTTATAACCAACAGCCAAAACTCTTAAACCTTCTTTAGACATTTGCTCATACATTTCTACAAACTTTTCTCTATAATAACTGTTTAACTCGGTTTCTTTATCAACTTTACTAGAATAAACAAAGTTAGAAAATAACAAAACCTTTTCAGGCGCACCCTTTAAATAAATTATATTATGCTCCGAATCCTCTTCATTCAAAGTCATCATAAATTTTTTATCAGAACTAAAAGGAATTTCATCCAAACGCTTAAACTTTCTTTCTAAAAAATCTTTTTCCAATCCCACGTTAACTCCTGCTAAAAGCAATGCTTTTTCTGTTAAATTACCCACCAAATGATCTATTTTTAATTTATCTTTTTTCTCGGCAATATATGCATTGTTGCACAACATACCAATCTTAAGCGCCAACATTTGTTCTTCTGCCTCTTCAGTATTATGTTGTTCTGGACCCTGAGATAAATTAAAACTTGTATCTACAGTAGCAATTTTAACCACCCTCATTTTTCCCTCTGTTATTGTTCCTGTTTTATCCGCACAAATCACATTTGTAGAACCTAAAATTTCTGCTCCCAATAACTGCCTAACCAAGGCTTTTCGCTTTAAAATTCTTTGCATACCTACTGCCAAAACCACAGTTACGGTCACTGCCAAGCCTTCAGGGATGGCTGACACAGCCACAGCTACTGCTGTAACAAACATTTCTCTTAGGCTATGCCCAAAAACAACACCTACAAGCAAAATACCAACCGCTAGCATAACTATAATTCTGGTTAAAAATATAGCAAACCTGTCTAACTTTTTTTGCAAAGGTGTTTTTTCATCTTCAATCCCAGCCACCAAAGAAGCAATTTTACCAATTGCTGTTCTCTCACCAGTTTCAACAACCACCCCCTTAGCAGAACCAGATGTTACAACAGTCCCCATATACAACATATTTTCTCTTTCAGCTAAAACTGTTTTTTCTTCTACCACACCTGTCTTTTTATCTGCTGGCTCAGATTCTCCAGTCAACACCGCTTCGTTTACTTTTAAATCCCTATCTTCAAAAATTCTTATATCTGCTGGAACTTTATCTCCAGCATCTAAAAAAACCACATCTCCGGGAACCAATTCGCTGGTATTTAAAAACTTTTCTTCTCCATCACGCAAAACCTTAGCATGGCTAACCACCACTTTTTGCAAAGCCTCCAGTGCCTGAGAGGTTTTCCACTCCTGCCAAAAACCCACAATAATATTTATAATTACTGCCAAAGCAATAATTACCGCATCTACCATGTCTCCCAAAAGCAAAGTTATAAGCACAGCCACCAGCAAAACCAAAACTAAATAAGACTTTAACTGATCAATAAACAAATCTAAAAGCGTTTTTTTCTTTTTTCTTGGTAAAAAATTTTCTCCATATTTTTCTTTTCTGGCCTCGGCTTCTTTAAAACTCAGGCCCTTTTTTGTACTTTGCACTTTTTCTAGAGTTTTATCTATTTTAAAAAACCACCACTTAACCTCTGGCGCCTTGTTTTGCTCTAAATTTATTCTTTTTTTCTTCTTAAACATATTTTAATTATAGCAAAAATTAAAACAAAATAAAAAAAGCGTTCCACATACTCGCGAAACGCTTATTTTGGACGACGGGCGGGATTCGAACCCGCGACCTCCCGATTAAGAGGCGGGCGCTCTACCTACTGAGCTACCGTCGTTTTTATTTCTCCTTTTGTCAGGGTGGGAGGATTTGAACCTCCGACTCACTGGCCCGAAGCCAGTTGCTCTAACCGGACTGAGCTACACCCCGTTATTTTTGTATTGTCCAACCTTAGCAAAAAACAAAAAAAACTGTCAACCCACCCATTAACAGTTTTTTATAAAAAATAGTTATAAAAAATTACTCACTTAATTTAGCCTTAACAACCATTCTTTTTAAATCAGTATAGAGGGGCCAACAAGTAACCAAAAAGACCTCTTTTTCTTCTGATTGTTTCAATAAACCAGTATCATCTTTAGCAAAAATTTCCTGACCTGTTACTAAATACTGATAAATTAATCTTTTACCATTAGACAAAAAATAAATAAAATTAATTTTATCTCCTTTTTCAAGTTTATAAATATCTTTAAAAACATAACCATAATCATTTTTTTGCCAAGGCAAAACAGAAGAATGCCCTGTTATAAAAGATGTGCCCTTTTGCCCCGGTATAGCTGTATCTGGATATCTAATAACTCCTTTTTTTAAAGCCTCTTGCAAGGTTTTTTCTTTTGTATCTAGCGGAGTAATAACTTTTGCCTTAATATCTAACTTAGGTATAACAACCTCTAATTTCATACGCACGCCTTTGCCTTCTTTGGTCGGATCATAACCATAATTAAACTCACTATAATCACTATAACCATCACCATCTGTGTCTTTACTAAAGACATCTGTCCCAATTTTTTCTTCAAAAGAATCAAGTAAACCATCACCATCCTGATCCTCTAGTTTTTGCGAGGCACCAGCTACTTTTTCCATATTTGACAAAAACAAATCAGCTACATTTATATTTCTAATTTGTTTATTGGTTTTATTTGGTCTTAAAACAACATTTTCTTTTTCATTAACTTTATGCATTAAAAAAAGCATAGAAAATAAAATCACAAAAAACAAAAAACAACAGCCAATTAAAATTATTGGCCATTGTTCTTTTTTTGTTTTTTTTCGCTCAGCACGCTTCATTAACCTCTATTAATAATAAACCCTTTAACTATTTTTCCAAACAAATACAATAAAGGTAAAATCAATAATAAATAAAAATATTTTCCAGCTCCTGTTTTAGGTGCTTCAAATGGTTCTTCTTCAAATTGTGGCTCATCTTGTGTTTCTGTTAAAGAAATTGTTATCTTATATGGTTCATTAACCAAACTTGTTACCCTGTCTTGGCTTTTCTTCCCACTTACCGTTAATTGAACCTTGTTCTCTATAGTAGAAGGTTTAACTAAGCCACTCTTTATTTTTGCCCTAATTTTAAGAATTAAGCTTTCACCAACATTTATGCTTTGATTTGTTAAATTCCAACTCAAATAATCCCCATCATCTACTGGATTACCCTCTGCAGAAATAACTTCAATTTTATTTTCATCATAATCGTCTTCCAATTCAAAATTATTTAAAACCACATCTCCTGTATTGGTTACAATTAAATCATAGATTAAAATTTCACCTTCCTGAGAAATAGTAGATTTTACTTCTTGCTCATTGGTATCAGAAACCAATTTGCTAATTTTTCCTTCTGGAGGTGGCGGGGTATACCCTCCACCGCCTCCTCCACCGCCTCCACCCGGAGGAGGAGTTGGTTCTTCAGGGGGTTCTTCAACATCAACTTCTGTTTCCACCTGATCACTATCATCAGGAGCATTGTCTGCACTGGCAAAAACATAATTTATAAAATCAATGTCAGACTCAATTTCTTGAATAATATTAGCAGTAATAGTTTTAGACACTGATTCATCTGGATTTAAATCACCCACTTCCCAAACCAATGTTCCGCTTTCATTTTCACTAGCACCATCACTGTCTGTAATAGACAAATAATCTGTGTCATAACTATCTTGCATAATAACATTCTTAGCCACTGTCTGGCTTGTGTTAGAAACCACAACATCATAAACAATCTCTTCTCCTGGATCAGCAGAATTTTTCTTAACCTTATCTTCATCTGAATCACTTACATATTTAACAACCTTAATAGAAGCAGGTCTGGAAATTGTAGTTTTAGTTTGATCATCATCTTCACCTGCATTTTCAGAAGTTATAGTTGCATAATTAAAAAAACTATCATTATTTTGGACATCAGCTTTAATTAATGCTTGAATATTAAATGTAGCACTATAACCAGCCGACAAATCACCTAAATCCCAAACCAGTTTATCGCCATTATCAACAGGATCGCCCTCGGCTGAATGAACCGTAATATAATTTTCATCATAATCATCCATTAAAACCACCCCAGTTGCTGTAGCGTTTTCTCCTATCTGAAAAGAGACTTGATAAGTTAAAGTTTCCTCAGGCTGACTGGCATTTTGCTTAACCAAAAATTCATCACTATCACTCACTGTTTTTTCTAAAGACAAAGTAGCCGGTGGCTCGGCCGGTGGTGTAATTACCGCACTATCCTGGTCATCTTCTTCTGCCACATCATTCCCTGGAGTTGAATCATAATCTTGTTCATTAGCTGTTGCCACTTGAGCCCAATTTTCTATTGTTTCTTCTACCGCCTCGGGCAAGGCCTTGGCTTTAAACTCTAAACTCAAACTTTCTCCCAAAGCCACATCTCCCACACTCCATGTTATTAAACCATCATTAATTTCTGCCGATGGCTCATTTAAAAACTCAACAAATTCTATTTTTTCAGGAATTTGATCGCTCACAGTCACATCAGTAGCTGTAGCATTTGCGTTTTCAGGATTGTGAAACAAAAAAATTGTATAAACAAACTCTTCCCCAATTTCTGGAGTTTCATTACTCACATCTTTTTGCAGTTCTAAATCTATTATTTTTTCTTCTTCTGGTTCTGGCAAGCTTAAATTAACCCCACTCCAATAAATAGAATCTCCCACATCATTTATAGGAGAAGTGACTGTAACACTAACCTCTGTCACATCACCAGCGACATTCTCCAAAACCAAATCTTTAATTAAAAGCTCATTCCCCTTATTTGGCTGAGATTCTCTTGAAAAAACACTAGTCTCACCAGCACTAGCAGACAAATCAACAACCCTTGAGTCTGCTTCTAAATCCGAAACCGCATATGTTATAGTTATGTTTCTTGCTGAAGAAGAACTGGGAATTGAAAAAGTCTCTGTATGTCTAGCTGGTCTTCCTCCTTTTGGGTTGCCCCATAAACCAATATCTACTTTTTTACCCATTTCTATGCTTTGATCTGTATTTTCTTGAACTACATAGGCCAAAAAAGCTCTTGGTGTTCTATAATCTTCTAACCCTATCCCATCTATCTGTGCACTTAACTGACTTGTAGCAGAAAAGCTGGCCTCATACACATAGCCATAACCATCCATTATATGACTGGGCGAAGAAAAGGCCCGACTCTCCCCTTCCAAAGAACTAATAGTTACAGAATTAGGAGGATTTTCATCATAAGCAACCTTTAAAATAACTTGAGCCAAAATTTCACTTACAGTATCGGGATTATCAACACTTAATGTGGCAGTATCGTTAGCACTTTCACTACTCCCCATTCCAGTACCAATAAAACTTACTTTTAGTTGATCTTGTGCTTCATAATTCCAAGAATTACTAAATGCAACCACCTGATTTGTTTTTGCATAAGTAAAAAACAAAGCACCCACAATTATAATACACAAAAACGTTACAATAAATCGTTTTTTTTCAAAAAGTTTTTTTTGTTTGAGCATGGATTTTAATTAAATTAATTTATCTAATATTTATATTTATAATAACATTTTTTATGTTCTTACCAAAAAACCTACTTATCAAAAACAACTTTTTACTTTTTACAAAAAAATTACAACAAATCTTTTATTAATTTTTATTAATTTAAAAAATTAATTATGATCTTTTTATAATTATCCAGATATTTTTAATAAAAAACGTTTTATTATTTTTCACCCAGCAACAAACTCTATTCTATTATACTTTCAGTTTGATCAGGATCTATTTCTAAGGAATTATTAGTTTCTGATGACAATGCTTCTTTTTCTTCTGTAATTGTTTGGTCTTCTTCTTGTTGTTCTTGACTCTTTTGGTCTACTGTTTCTTGTTGTGTGGTAGTCTCTTGTGTTTCATCTACTGGTTGTTCATTTAATGTTTCTTCTGTTGTTTGAGTTGGTGGTTCGCTTTCAATTTTTTCTTCAAGAATTTCTTCACTGCTTGCTACTTCTTCAGTGGTGATAGTGCTCTCGCCTGCAACTATTGGCTCTGTTGAAGTAGATCCTTCATTCATTAATAGAGAAGATTCTTCACTAATGGTCGGACTTGTCTTATCTGTTGTTTGTGTACTGATTTGATTATTATTAATCACCTCTATTTGTATGTCTTCTACCGTGCCATCTGAAATGTGGATTTTAGGGGCTTGGGTGGCAAAGGCGTGCCAGTTAAATTCAACATCTTGATACTGTTCTTGGTTTAATTCAATCATAAACCAATCTTTGGTGGTGGTTGCCACTCTGTATTGGCCATTCACAAAATTTCTAGCCGAAACCGTTACAATTGGTTCATATAAATAGCTCTTCTCAAAATTTACTTGAACCACTTTTTCACCAGCTAAAATTCTAGCCCTACCAATTGTGTCTGCATTAAAAGTAGGCGTACTTTCAAACACAATCTCTCCTTTAAAGGTGGCGTTGTCTTTTACTATTAGGTTGTCTAGTGTTTGATTTAATTCTACTACAGCTATTGTTTGATTTTCTTCCATTTGAGTAGGGCTAACAGAAACTTCCAAGTTATCTAGTTTGGTATCTATCTCCATTAAATATAGAGATAACTCTTCTATTTTTTCCAAATTAAGCCTATTTCTTTCAAATAAAGATAATGGTCCTCCATTAAACTCCACTCCTGGTAAATGAAGGTTTTCTTCTGTATAGAGCTTGAGTTCGTCTATAGAGAGCATTGAGTAGTCTTCAGGTATTGGCTCTATCTCTCCTTGATCGTAGTAATTAGAGTAGACATAGTCTGGATTATCGTAAGCTGAGCCTGACTTATATATATCTCCTGTAACCATAATATCACCATCCACCGCCAATTTCATACCTTCCCAGGGAGTACTTGTCGCAATCCCAATACTACC
>CAYNPV010000020.1:0-12273 GCA_964399185.1 uncultured Gammaproteobacteria bacterium | reverse complement strand
GTATATACATATGTATATACATCTTTTTATTAACCAAGTTTGTAAAGACAAGAGAATCTCTCGTCTCTACATTAATTCACGCTTACCATTTGCTATAGAGACGCGCCACAGTGCCTTTCTATAGCTAGTTATTTGTTGCTTGTAATTTTTTGTTTTTTAAGGTTGACAAAAAAACACAAACTCACATAAACTAAGCTTAAAGCACAGAGATTTGTTTAATGATTTTATTCTAAATAATAAAAAAACGTTTTTTTAACTAATTTTAGAGATATTAATGAAAAAACAGAATTTTAAGAAACAAAAAAAGAAATTAAGGTAAAAAACTTGACAAAAATTAAATTTTTTGCTTTAATATAACATTAAACACTTAATTTTTAGCCAATGTCTGTTCAGGAAAAAAACAAAAAAGACAAACAAGAGGATTTAAAACAAAGTTTTGAGTCTTTTTTCAGTGCCTATTATGGCAGAGTTTTTAGGTTTATTTACTATAGAAGCCAATCAAAAGAAATAGCAAAAGATATAACTCAGCAGACATTTTATAAAGCCTGGGACTATCTAAAAAAGGGAAATCAAATAAAAAGCCCCCAAGCTTTTTGTTTTATGACAGCCAGAAATCTATTAGCTAACCATTATAAGAGTAAACATAGCCACAATATTGAATTAAACGAAAACATTTCTCAAACAGAAGGTGGATTTTTAAATACTAGTTATCAAGATGCCTCAAAAAACGCAGAAAAATCAATAGATTTAATAAATGTAAAAAAAGCCCTTTCTAAGTTGTCTTATAGTTACAGAGAGGTGATTGAATTAAAATTTTTGCAAGATTTGTCTATAGAAGAAATAAGCACAGTTTTAAATAAGAGTAAGATTAGTGTTTACACAAGCCTGCACAGGGCTTTAAGAAAATTAAAAAAAATTTTAAAAGAAGAAGGTTATATATAAAATTATGTTTGGTAACAAACAAACAATTAAAATAGTAAAAAAACTAAAAGATGAAATGCAAGGTTTGCCAGATTCAAAAGATCAACAGGTGGCTTTATTTGAGTTGCAAAAATATATTACGCAAAGCATGAGCGAACAAGATATTGAAAAAAACAGTTTCCCCCAAAAATCAAAATATTTTTCATTACTCAATTTAAAAAATCTTTTTTTTGGACACGGTAAACAAGCGTTGGCTGGTTTTTTAATTTTGTGTTTATTGATTTTTTCTTCTGCTTTAGTTGTTTCTTTTAACAGTCTTCCCGGTGATAACACCTACCAAATTAAACTTTTAACCGAAAAAACCAGATTAAAATTTAGTCAACCGCAAAAAGATTTTTTATTATATGCTGACTATTCACAGGAAAGAACCAGAGAAATTGCTCAATTAACAAATACAGGTTATGATGTTGAAAATTTAGAGCAAAAAAAGAATATTTTATATGCTTTGAGTATATTTAATCAACAAATTAAGCAATTGGCAGAAACATTTCATTATCTAATAAAGACCAATCAAGTTAAGAAAGAGTCTGTCTGTTATGTTAAAGAAAAGAGCATAAAATCAAAAAATAATCTTGAAAATGTTAAGAAAAAAACAGTAAATACAGAATTAAGCAAAGAAGTTCAAGAAAGTCAGCAGTTAATAGAAGAGGCCGAAGCCGATTTAGATCGCTATTTTAAACATCATTTGAGCCAAGCAAAGCAAAAAGCACGCCAAAATACTTTTCAGTTTGAATATGGGGGGAAAATAGCCTTTTTAGAGCTTGATAGAGAGAAAAACAGCTTTAAGTGTAAAAAATAATAGTTTCATTTGTCTAATATAATGCAGATATTACTAAAAAATAATTTTGTTAAAAATATAAAAGGTCGTTACATATTTAATATGTATTATTTAAAAAATTTTTAAAAATTATTTAATAATTAATTATTAAAAAAAGTTTTATGAAAAAAAGAATTTTAATGTTAACCGCAGCTTTTGTGGTTTTAGCCGGAACTTTGGCTGGATTTTCAGCTTTTGAAGCTCATGTAGTCAATGTTTCAGCAACAATTGAGAACGCTTTGAGTGTTTCTCCTGAGTCAATTAAATTTGGCACAGTATTCCCACAAGAATACATTGAAAAAAACATGAGAGTTGCTTTAAGCAATTCCTTTGTTGACGAAGAAAGAGTAGATGATGTTGAATATTTTATTCGTCAAAAACCAATGCCACGTGAAGAAGCTTATGATGGTGAAGGTCAAAATGATTTTGCCAGCCGTCGTGAAGCAGCACACTGGTGCTGGTCAAACCAAGTTGGTATGACAGACGATCAAGGTAATGAAATAACAGAATTGTCAGAAGATTACTACGACAATTGTTATTACAACTTGTGCCCTTATTTGTCTAAACACTCAGAAGATGAAAATGATGATGATTTAAACGCTTTCCATAACCCTGTTAACAACGATGTTAACGGTTATTTAGCTAAATCAGACAATGATACAGAAGATAACTGGATTATTGATTTGGCTGTTCCTTGTTTTGATGGCTCATGTGCTCAAGACTGGGAATCTTTTGTTACTGGTATTAATTCAGAAGCCACACCAAGCGAATGGACATTAGACCCATCTTTAGAACACGAACAATTTGGTTGTGATCTTTGGGTTGAAGTTTCTGGCATTTCTCGTTCTAATTCAATCGGAATTTACGAAGAAACCGGTGATGGTAGCGGTGAATTAGGCCAAAGACTTGGTACTATGAACTATTCATATGCAACCAGTACAAACATGCTTGAAGGTACTATTGCTTTAAATGAATATGGTAATAGTGTTTTAGCTTCTGGTGACTATGCATTAGTTTTAAATGGTCCTAGAAGTGGTTCAGTTCAATCTGGTAGCACCAATGATTTGTTGGCTAGTCAGGCTTGTCTTAATGGCGACTTAGATGACGGTTGGTGGATGAGATATACAGACAATACAGGTGAAACTGTATGTAATCTTCCTGAACCTTTACCAGCCGATTATGCTGGTGCAGAAGGTTATTATAATTTTGATACAGGTGTATCTTCAGTAGATGGTTACAGCTTTAGTGTTTCTTTGCCAGATGGTAACTATAATGAAGTACAGTTTTTAATTAAAGATATGAGTGAAGACTGGGAAACAGTTGGTGAATATCCTGGAGTTGGAGAAATTAATGGTTTAACCAGTTTCTTTGATTTTAATCTTTAATATCAAATTAAAGTAAAACCTTAATTTTCAATACCTTTGATCATGCTTATAGAGTATGGTCAAGGGAATTTGAAAATTAATCAATAATATGGAAAAGCATATCAACTCAAATAATACCCAAAAAACAGACCAAACAAAAAAGAAAAAAAGTGTAATTGGCTATATATTTAAAGCATTTTTGTTTGTAATTATTTTCATTATAGCTGTGCAAATTATTGCCGCAGAAAAATATTCGGCCCAGGTTGTGGTTATTGATTCACAAAAAGAAGTTGGTATTAACCCTACGAATGAAAAATTGGATTTTGGTGACCTTTCTCCTGGCACAAGAGCCACCAGATATATTAATTTAGAGGCGGGTGGCGTGGAATCTTATGTATATTTAATTAAGTTTGGTTCAATTTCTGAGTTAATAAAAGTTGGCGACAATGGTTTTTATTTAAAAAAAGGAGATCAAAAAAAATTAGATTTAAATATGTTTATGCCCTATTCCGCACCAGCGGGGAAAGAGTATAAAGGGTATGTTTGGATGTTTAAAATACCAAAAATTTGGTAAAAGTATTATGAATGATAAAGTTCATCAAAACTTAATAAACCCAGAAAAAGAGCACAATGATAATGATAAAGAAGAAAAAAAAAGAAAAAAAATTTTAAAATTTTTTTTTGAATTAATAATTTATGTAATTATTTTTGCCACTATAATTTATGGAGTCCCCTTTGTTTTAAAAAAAGCATTAAATACCCCATATCCTATAGCTTCTGTAACTTCAAATTCAATGTGGCCTGTATTGGAAAAAGGAGACATTGTTTTTATACAAGGACTAGATCGGCAGGATAATATAAAAACAGGCGATGTAGTGGTTTATGAAAATAAAAAAGGTTTTACAATTCACAGAGTTGTAAGCGTGGGTAAAGAAACCTTTATTACAAAGGGTGATGCTAATAATATTCAAGACGAACCTGTTTCTTATGAAAAGGTTATCGGTAAGGCTGTAGAAATTGGAGATAAAAAATTATTTAAAATTCCTTGGATTGGCAAAATATCATTAATAATAAACAAATAAAATTAATATGTTAAAAAGAAAGAAAAAAATAATAAACGGTTTTCAGTATTCCTCTGTAGAGCTAATTAAATATAAGCTGGAATACCGTTTTAAGTATGGTAAATTTTTTCTTAAATTAAGGAAAGCCATTTATTCAATTAAGGAATGGTTTGTTTTAGAGTTTAAAATTAAATTAAAAAAATGTTGGCGAGATTCAAGATTTTACAGTTGGTTGCTTTCAGTAAAATATTCAAACTTTAAAAATAAAAATTTATTCATATTTAAAGCAATCAAAAAAGCTTTTTCTGTTCGCTATGTAACATCCTTTGTTTTTTTAAGCCTATTACTTATGTCTGCCAATTTTATTGTGCAAGGATATGAAGCTCATATTATCAACATTACAGCCAAGATTGTAGATAATACTCCTCAAAACAGCTTACCTTCTGGTAATATTTGCGAAGATGGTGTTCATAATTATTTAACTTTAAACACGCCAGTTGAAGGTGCTAGCATCTTATACACTCTAGATGGCACCGATCCTCAGTGCTCAGAAAACGGAATAGAATATACAGAACCTGTTCTTTTACCTCACGGCTCAATAATACTTAAAGCAATTACGTGTTATGATGGTCGTCAAAGCGGAACTTTTGTTTGGAATTATAATGTAGATCCTCAATATTGTGCACCAAGTGGTGATGGAGAGTGGATAGAAGTTGTTGCTGGCGGTATGGGAACCCGTTATCAGAGTGTTAACCCTTTAATTATGAATGTTTCTAACCCGGATAACATTAATATGGTAATGGTTCAAGCAGTAGTTAAAGGTGTTAAACCCGGTAGTGATGGTTATGAAACAAATATGCCCGAGCAAGTAATTTTTACCAGCTCTAATGGGGAAACCTATACACTTAATTCACCTTCAAATTCTACCCCTGGATATGGTTTTTTCTACGAGCAACAAATGCAACCAGCCGATTGGTATAAAGCCGAAGTTGTAGGTGAAGGTGGAGTTAATTATAAAACTCCCCGTGCTTTAAATATTTATGTTTACAGACAAGGACCCAAAGACAGCCAATTAATTATTCCAGATCAAGGAATATATTGGAAGGCTTCAGACCGTCCAATGAGTCATACAGAAAGTTTTACTCTTCCACAAGGCGAATCTGCGCGTGATATTGAAGTTGATTTTGTGGTCAGCGAGTTAGGTAATGGTTGTAGGGTAATGGAAGTTTATGCAGAAATGGGAGGTGTTCAGTATAGTAAAACATACAGTGCTTCCAATATGGGAGATGAGGCACATATTGCTAGTGTTGTTTTGGAAAACGTACCTGCTGATGCAACACAATTAACCACCACAGTAACATCTCCAGATAGTCACCCCGGCATTTGTGATGAAGATTCAGATGGGAAAACTTATGACGACAATGGAGATTCAATTTATTGGTCAGGTATTGTTGTAACTTATCCGCAAGCTAAATAAAAGCAAAAAAATATTTATGAAAAAAAACATCACAAAAAAACATAATTATTCTATAAAAAATTCACTAATCAAAGGGGCTTTATTTGTACTAGTTGTTGTCTCTTTAGCGTCCGTGGCCTTTTTCCAGCAAAACATTCAATCTGTCACAGCAGATGTTAAGCCTTTATTGGTTAAAATTGGTCAAATAAGCTTTGGTAATGTTTTTCCAGGAGAAACTTTTAGCAAGTTCTACACTGTTTTAATGACAGATGATTCTGATGGAGAAATTCCATATAAAATAGAGACTCACCCTAAAGCCAGACCAGAGTTTGTGTCAGAAGTTGGTGATTCAGAAGCCAGAGAATATTGTGCTGAAAATCAAACAGACCATGATAAGTGTTATCATAATTTATGTTTTTTGATAGAAAATCAAATTAACGATATAAACGAAGAAGATGTAGCGGAGTCTGCTTTCTTAAGTCCTGAAGACACAGAAGATGAATGGAGAGTTACTCTTGCGACACCAGCAATTAAGGGTTTTGTAGCCCAAGATCATCAAGGTGGTATTGTTGATTATAGTGGAGAATATGGATGTGACTTATCTGTAAACTATTTATATGAAAACTCATCTTCAATTTGTGGCTATAAGTTTTTTGACGAAAATAAAAATTCTATTTTTGACGATGCAGAAACAGGCTTATCTGATTGGGAAATTGAATTATATCAAAAAACAGAGTGCCAAGCCGATGATAGCTGGGCTTCAGAAGTGGTTAGCTTTGCTCGTGGGCTTAGAAAAGACGGTCAAGATATTGTAGCCTCAAGAACAAACCCAGAAAACGCACTGGGTGTGGCACAAAATAATGACCAAATTAATTTTGTTTCTTTGGGTTATGGAGGAGAGTTGGTACTAAAGTTTAATAAACATATTTATAATGGTGAAGGTGAAGATTTAAGGGTTTATGAAACAAGTTTTAATAATCCTTCTTGTGTCCAATACCCAGAAAGTGTTAGAGTTTTTGCTTCTTTAACAGGTAATGAAGATGATTGGCACGATTTAGGTAGTGGATGTTTGGATAGTAGTTTTGATTTAGGCTCTTTAGATAAAGCCAGCTATATTAAGCTTGTTGATTTAAGTGTTCCTGATCAATTCAGTCAAACAACTGATGGTTATGATGTAGATGGAGTACAATCTTTGCATTGCGCTCCAGAGTGGAATTTAGTTAGCACAAAAACAACAGACGAAAATGGTTCTTATTGTTTTGAAAACCTTGAGTCATCCCAATATTTAGTTCAAGAAATAATGCAAGAAGGTTGGCAGAACGTCACTCCTATAAGTCAAACTGTTCAATTACAAGATGAAGAAGATATTAATATTAATTTTGGTAATTATCAAACATCAACTCAGCCGGATATTTGTTCTATAAACAGCGAAGATTGGACAACAATAGACAGCCTTAGTGTGGGTAGCACAACACTTGAATCATATTATAATCTTTCAGGCTGGAGCCAAGCTAATATTGAAGGTCAATATGGCGGTTGTCAGCAAGGAGAAAACTGTTCTTATCGTCAAATCTGGGATAATCCTTGTGACCAAGAACAAAGAAGTGCCGAGCTGGTTATGCATGCAGGAGAAAACACTGTTGAACAGCTAAAAATTAAACATTTAGATGGAATCTCTCTTTTAGATAGTTTTGATATTTATATTAACGAAATAAAAGTTGGTAGCTTTATTGATGAAACACAATTTGTTAGTGAAGTTTGGAAAGAAACAGTTTTTGACATTTCCGACTATGGTTTTACTGGAAATATAACTGTTAAGTTAGAAGCCACAGATAATGTGTGGAATATGTGTCCTCAATATGGGCAAGTTTCAGTCGCTGAAATTTCTTTAATTGGTTGTGGAGAAACATGGCAAGTACCCCAACCCGAAGACCCATTTTGCGGTAATGGAATATTAGAAGATGGAGAGGAGTGCGATGGCAGTGCAGGAACTCCAGAGGGTTATGTTTGCTCAAATACTTGCACTCTTGATGAAGAAGGTGGTTCTTCTGGCGGAGGTTCTTCTGGCGGAGGTGGTTCTGGCGGAGGTGGTTCTTCTGGATCAGGAACATCAAAAGCAGATCTATCTTTTAATTATGCACAGACAAAGTTTTTAGATAATCAAAACCAACCAACCTATGTTGAAAGTGTTATAGTTAAAAACAGTGGACAAACAAAATTATCTTCTGGCGTATTAACACTTGATATACCCGAAAATATAATTGAATTTATTTCTGCCTATCCTGAATGGAACAGTTATGCCACCAATACACAAACTGCAAGTTGGAACATAAACGATATGGAAGTTGCAGAAGAATATGAGGTATTCTTTGAGGTTAAACCTTTAAATATTGGTAACCCACAGACTCAAATAGCTGTTGTTTTTAACGAACTAAATTTAAACGATTCTTTTTATGAAGATGTGATTCAAGAAACTGAAGGATCTGGCGGTGAACCAGTTGATGAAATAAACAATCCGCAAACACAAACCAGCACAGGTGATGTCGCCGGAGATGAGGTTTATGAGTATATTTCAGAAAATGAAACACTTCCTGAAGTTGCTGGTAAAGCAGAAGAAAAAGAACAAACAAAATCAGAAGAATGGTGTCAAGAAGAAGGTTCATGTAGTGCTTGTATTTTGTGCAAAATTTGGGTTTGGATTTTAGCACTCCTCCTTCATTTAGTTGCTTTAGCTGTTTTTTATAAGTTTGTATCTGAAGAATATTATGATAAGCAATTCAAAAAAGTTAATGGAAAATTGCTTGAAATAAAAAATACACAAGGGGTTTTAGTAAAGGGTTCTTGGAACTGGTGGCCTATTAATTTAACAATTTATATTGTAGTTTGGTTACTGCTGGTGTTAATCTGTTCATTAACCTGGTGGTTAGTTGCTTTGGTCTTATTGTTTAATTTTTTGTCTTTTGTCCTTTTTTACTATTTAATAAGAAATAAAAAATCAGACGCTTATCAATGGATACTGGGTGCTGTTTATTTAATTTCTCCTGTTTTAGTATATATTTGGTGTCCATGGAAATCTGTTTGGGTGTGGTTGGGAATAATTTCTTTGTATGTTCTTGGTCTTGTTCATATTCGCTTAACCCTTGTAAGTGCGCAAGAAAAAAACAAATATTATGGCTGGATTTTTACCTCCACGTGGTTTACTCTTATGATTATTTTATTAGAGTGGATTTTAAGACAATGCCAGTGTTGGTAATGAAAATAATCAACAAATAAATGAAAATCAAAAAAATTTAACTCTAGTTCTGTTTTTTTATTTTCTGCTATTAATACACCTTCTCCTATAGTTAAAATTGTTAAAGCTTGTGGCAATTTAACTAAAGTCAGACTTAATGCCTTTCCTGGTATTAAAGTAGAAAAATCTACTTGAGTAACAAAATTTACAATTCCACAAGATACACAGCTAGGGCATTTTTTGGGCAGTATCAACGGGGAATCTCTTGATTTAATCCAAATCCCTGTAGCAGTTAAGGGTTTGCCTGCAGGTGGTCAAGTAATTATTAAGCCAAGAACCAATTGTGCTTCAGGTTGCCAAGACTTTGTGTATTGGTATCAAGAGCCTGTTAGTGTTTTTGTGGGAACAGAAGTAACTGGCACCTTTTATAATGTTTAGAGTCCTGCAAATTTAAATACAGGTTGGGCCCATAAAAAAAAGAATATATATTTAAACCTACCCAACGGATAGGTAAACATATATTCTTTTTTTATTAACTCACTTTTTTTATTTCACTAAACCATTATTGCGTCGGTGGGCAACCTTGCCATCACTAACCACTTTTCCATCTCTAAGTTTAATGATTCTTTCAGCATATTCTGCTGTGTATTGCTCGTGCGTGACTAAAATTATAGTTTTACCTTCTTCGTTTAAGTCGTGCAAAATTTTCATTACTTGCTCACCAGATTTTGAATCCAAATTGCCAGTTGGCTCATCAGCAAAAATAATTTCTGGTTGATTAACAAGTGCCCTGGCAATAGCCACCCTTTGTTTTTCACCTCCCGAGAGCTGGTTAGATAAATTTTCTAAACGATGTCCTAGCCCCACAGACTCAGAAGCTTTTCTGGCACGCTCGTCTTTTTCTTTTTGCTTTATTTTTTTAGAATAAGTCAGAGGCAATTTAACATTTTCTAAAACAGAAGTTCGGGGTAATAAATTAAATTGTTGAAAAACAAAACCAATTTCTGCATTTCTTAAATCTGCCAGCTTGTCATCGCCAAAATCTTTTGTGTTTTCATTTTTAAAAATAAATTCTCCACTGCTTGGTCTGTCTAAAAAACCTAAAATATTCATTAAAGTAGATTTTCCAGATCCAGAGGGGCCCATAATAGCCACAAATTCTCCTTTGTCTATAGAAACCTCAATTCCATGCAAAACTTTGGTAACCACTTCTCCAGTTTGGAATTGTTTGTGTAAATCTTTAGTTTGAATTAGCATAATTTTTAATCACCGTTTTTAATAAAGGTAACAACTTCTTGGCCATCTTTTAGACCACTTGTAATTTCTATGCCAGAATCTCCACGCAAGCCAGTTTCTACTTCAATCCTTTTTATCTCTTTGTTTTCTAAAACCTGTACATATTTTTCTTGGCCATCAGTTTTAACTGCTCTAGCAGGCACCACCAAAACATTTTCTTTTTTATTGGTGCAAATAATAACATTGGCTGTCATGCCTGGCTTTTTTTCTATACTTATATCATCAAACTGCACCTTAACTTGATAATAAACCACATCTTGAATTTGTGTTTCTGCCGGATCAATAAAAGTTACTTTTCCCGAAAAAGGTTTTTCCGAACCAAAAGCATCTAAAGTTATTTCTGCTTCTTGTCCTACTGCCACCTTGGCAATGTCTGATTCTGGTATATTAACTTCTATTTCTAAATTAGATGCACTTATCATTTCTATAGCCGGGGTGTTAAGGCTAGATTGTTCTCCTTCTTCAAAATTAACCTTAGTAATTGTGCCTTTAATTGGAGCACGAATTATTGTTTCTTCTAAATTAGCATAAGCTAAATCAACCGAGGCTTGCGCCTGCGCAACCCTTGCTTTAGCCGCTTCTATTTCAAAATCCCTAGGTGGAGATTCTTTCAATCTTAATTGCGATTTAGCAATTTCTAAACTTCTAATAGCACTCTGTACACTGTTTTCTGCGCTATTAACCTGGTTTTCATAATAGGCAATTTGGTTAGTCCAGTTGCTTTTGGCTGTTTGTAAACCAGATTTGGCGCTATTTAAACTGCTTTGATCACTTTGCACATTTGCCTTTAAGGTGTCTAGTTCTGTTTCGCTAAGTTTGCTACTGGTAAGAGTGTTGTCTAAAACAATAAGTGTTTGGTTTAGCCCATCAAGTGTTGTGTTCATTAAATCTCTGCCTTCTTCTAATAATTCTAAAATTTCTTCATCAGCAGTTTGCTTGTTAATAGAGGCAATTTTGGGACTTAAAGTTAATAAGCCATTTTCTGCATCATCATAAAATTGCCAAGCAATATCTAAAGAATTTGGTTTTTTAACTGCCAAGGTGTCTTCGGCGTCTGGGTCGTTTAGTGTATTTTCTATTTCATTCAAAGCATTGCTAACCACTACTACTTCATTTTCTAGTTTTGTAATAGCTGCCTCGCGGTAGTTATTAAGCTCTACTTGTTTTTTAGCTTCTATATTATCCAAATTGTCATAAGCGTTTTTAAGTTCTTGTTCACGTTGCTCAACTGTGCGCTTGGAAACTTCTATGTCTTCACTAGATGCGCCTGCCAGCAGTTTATTATAGTCAGCACGTGCTTGGTTTAATCTGGCATTGGCATCTGTAATTTGGCTACGTAAATCATTAGCTTCTAGTTGAGCCAGTTTTTGGTTAGCACTTACTTCATCACCAACATCTATATAAGTTTTATCTATTCTGCCACTTCTTTTAAAATTTAATTTAATATCATTGGCCGATTCCACACTACCAGTAACATCCACGGTTTGCTTAAGTGTCATTCTCTCGGTAGTTTGAGTGGTGTATTTGTCTTCATCACCTCCCCCCGAATTAATAAAAACAATCACTAGCACAATAATAATAGCAATTACTATAAATGATATTTTTTTCTTTTTTGTCATAATTTTAACTTTTTAAATATTTGCTTTTCAGCTATAATTTTAGCCTTTTTGCCTATATTTTGCAAATTAAAACATTGAGGCTTATTTTTATATTTATAAGCCTTTAAAGAAAAACAACAACTTATCTGTGCGACCTTTTCTTTAAATTTTTTTATATTTATAGAACTTAAGGTTGACTAAAAATTAGGCACTTGCTAAACTAAGTTTAAATATGAAAAATAAAATTTTTAATAATAATAATTTGAATAATAATCCGCTCTAGGGCCGGAATGTTTTTCATTCCTTTCATCGCCGGCCCTTAAAGGGCTGGATTTTTTTATTCATTAATTTAAACACAAATGCGCCCTGCATTTTGTTGCCGAGTAGTTCAAAGGTAGAACGCCACGCTGTTAACGTGGATGTTACAGGTTCGAGTCCTGTCTCGGCAGCCAAAATGTGGGGCGTTTT
>CAYNPV010000019.1:3489-12367 GCA_964399185.1 uncultured Gammaproteobacteria bacterium | reverse complement strand
GTTGGATTTCATTTAAAGTGTTTAAAAGCTGGTTTAAACCTGTACCGGCTTGAGGTTCGCTTGTATTATTATTTTGATTTTGGTTTTGCTTATTAAAATATTGAAAAACAAAATATCCAGCCAGAGCCACTAAAGCTATGACAAAAATTACAATAATAACAGTCATCAATTTGTTTTTACCTGTTTTTCTAATTGTTGTATGTTCTTCAACTTGACCAGACGATTGCATGGAAGAACTGGTCGTTGGTGATTCTTTTTCTTGAGCTGGTTGCCAGGTGGGAATTTGATTATTTGAATCGTTACGAGGTTGATTTTTGGCTGGCTCATTCATGCTAGGCACATTAGGTGTTTCTTGAAGATTAATTTCTTGCTTGTTGTCTGCCTGATTATCTTTCTGTGGTAAGTCTTTGTTTTGAAGCTGAACTTCTTTTGTTCCTTCAAACATATCTTCAACTGGTCCTTTATTGTTAGCTAGTTGCCTTTGATTTTCTTGCTTGGGCGTGTTTTGTTTTTGCTGATTAACTTTTTGAAAGGGAAATTCTTTATTTTGATTATTGTTTTGTAGGTCAAACCCTTGGCCAGATGACTTGGGTTGTCTTGAGTCGGTCGCGCTGTTTTGATTAGCTGGATTTAAATTTTGTGCTTGTTTTTTAGCTACTTGATCAAACATAATTTATATTTTTTATGGTTGTGTTAGTGGTTGTGTTTATGGTTGTGGTTGATAGTTTGGTGCATTTAAATCACCGGCTAAATGAAAATCTAAACAGGTATTATTGTTTTGCCAGTGTGCTGTAACTGATTGGTTAGATATAATATACCAAGTCCCTGGCCCCTCATACTCCATGTTAGCATACATATTAAACTGCTGACCAGCGCTGTCGGTTGTATATTGATATAGATTGGAGCCTAAAGGACAAGTAAAGGTGCGCTGTGATTCGTTCCAACAGCTTTCTGGGTCATAAAAAGATGAATTTGATGAACAAGGCAAATTAAATTTATTAAGTGGATCTTCTGGTAATGAATTTATTTCTGTATATTTTGATAATTCATTCACAAAAGTGGTTTGCCAAGAAGGCCATTTAGAAGTAGATCTGTGTTGTTGATAGGTTCCGGCTTCTAAAACAGGGAAAAATCTTTGGGCTGTATCTGTGCTACTATTTTTATAATATTGATGTAACCAATATTTTATAGAATTTAAATCTGTAACACGTTTAGTATCGCGAATTAATTTGTCTTTCATAGCACTACAGTCAAAATTTGGACAATCATAATTAGAGGTGCAATAGGTTTCTGGCTCTGATTGACAATAATTATTATTAGTTATGCTTGAATTAATATTAAATTCCCAATTATTTAATAATCTTTTGTATATTTCCAATGTGTCTTCTGTGGCGTTTTGGTTATATGACATTAAATATATATTAGTATAAATACTTCCAGAAGAAAGAGTGCTAGCAGAAACATAGATTGAACGGCCATCTTTTATGGCCTGATACCCGTCTACAGTCATTTCTCCCGGGCTACCTGCATTGGTAAAATTTTTGTTTTGGTACCACAGCTGTGGGCTTAAACCTAGATTATTTTTATAGATTCTTAAACCAATAGCATCTGTGGAACCATCCTGGCGTAATAATAAATATTCTCTAGCCAAACCACTTGGATCTGAATTTGTAATAGATTGTTCTTGTATTGATTCGTTTAAAGCAGGCAGGTCATCTGGATCTGTACAAACTCCTCTAGTACCACAATCTGTATTGGTTTGACAAATTTCACCACTATTTGCACCACCTACACATTCTTTAATTTCTGTACCTCTGTCTCGACAATAAAACAAAGAAAAATTGGCATAGCCATCGGTAAATTGATATGGTTGCCCATTAGACGGCCATGGGTTTAAACATATTTGATTGTTTATATTAGCTGAACCACTAACCTTGGCAGCGGGCGCATAACCAGCAGTGGTTGAAGCTGTGGCAATTAGACTGGCTCTACCTTGTTTGCGGTATGCGCCCACTAATCTTTCGTTGGCCTGCCCTGACGCAGCAGGATTCATATATATTATATTTTGTGGATCAGATTCACTCCAGCTCCAGTCCCATTCATAAACTCCTGGAATAGATTCTATTTGCACACCAGTATTGGCATAAGATTCTGCAACAAAATTTTGTTCTACATTTGGCTCGGTAAAGGTGTATCTGCCAGGATGTATTCTAACCGAACTTAAAGCACATATTTCAGCTCCATCATTTACTCTAAAATTATATTCATTACCAGACACATATTGCCCGCCTGTTGAGCCAAGCAAACCATCAGTGCCACCTGTTATTTGGATTAAATAGCGACTTGAGGTAGCCAGGGTTGTGTTTGGATATAGTTTTATTAGTGAACAACTTTCATGAGTAGCACAGCGGGAATCATAAGTTTCATCTACATTTTTATTTTTATTAATAGTTGAAACTTTACACCAATAATCACCAGGAACAAAATTACTTTGAGCCAGCTTGGTAGCAGCCTGAGCCTTAAGACCTATAAATTGAAAAAATTTATTAAAACTATCTTTTATTTTGGCTAGAAAATTTTTGTTTTTTTGCGGAGCTTTAGTTACTAAACGAGCTTCGGCACAAGGTTGGCTTGCATCGGTAAGTGTTTTTTCTTGCCAAAGTGAAATGTTTTTATTAATGGTGGACGTGCGCACTGGTTGATTTAAGAGCAGACTTACAACAATGTTGGTGCACATTAAATCTCCAGTTGGTTCTAAATTTAATAAAGACAAATCAACCGGTGGCTGTGCGACCGGGTCGTTAACATATAACTCGGTTGAAGTATTTAAACTTCCAGTGGAAACTGAAATGGTTGTGGTTCCGTTGCCAAGAGCTGTGGCAATATTGCGGTTAGAAAGCCCTTCACATAAATTATTTAAACAACTACCAGATGCACATTCATCGTCTTCTGTACAGGTTGTGTTGTTGTTTAATTTTAAAGTAGCCACACTTTGATCTGCATTATACCAGGTCCAATCATAATTATTAGCGTTCAGGGGTGTACCATCACAATTATCTGTCTCATTTCCATAGGCTGTGGCAAAATATCTTTGTGTTGAATTAAGACGTGTCATTGAATTATTTTTGGGAGAAACCCCAACATCAGAAAGTTGGCAAATTTCATCTTTGGTTTTAAAGGTCCAAGAAAAACTGTTTTCGTCTTGTCCACTATTGGAAATAAAGTTTAAATTGCTAATGTTTTGCCCAGCGGTGTCTGTAATTGAATCTGAAATTATTACACGGTATGTGGTAGAAGCATTTAAATTGTTTTGTGGAGAGATATCTAGTTGATAAAGTTCTGTTGAGGAAGATTGAGTATAGTTTAAAGTTTTAGATACAACTTGGTCTAAATCGTTTAGAGGGCACTCGTTGCTTGTGCAAGAAAAAAGCCTAACATTATTATCTGTAAGAGTTGTTTGATCTATTGCATGATTAAAACGAACCCCAATGGATGTGTTTTGGCAAGCATCATTGCAACTTCTTGGCCAGTATCTACTAATTAATAAGCGAGGGTCTGATAAAGGATTGGTTGGGGTTGTGCCATCGGACTGACAACGACATTCATTGCCATCTACCTGACAAGTATATCCGCTAGCACAAACATTATCACCTGCAGAGCACATGGCTATATCGTTATGGCAGAGAGTGCCACTTCCACAACTTAAATTAAAATTAAGAGGATTGCTGGTTCCAAGGCTGTTAGCAATAACCACATTACCATCTGCTACACCACCGGGCACTTGGGTAGATGCTCTTTGATTAGACCAACCTGAAAGAGTGCTGGTAGTTATTGAAGGAGTAAAAGTGATTTGCGGTTCATCTGTACTAACACCAGAATCAAAACGTGTGCCATAAAATCTAACAGTATCAGAATAACAGGCCTCATCTGGGCTGATGCTATATAAACAAGGGCCATTAGTCGCAGGCTCGTCTGTTAAAACAAAATTTTCTTCATTACTACTTAAGGTGCCAATTTCTCCTTCATGATCTACGATAACCTGAATGGTGTAAGTTCCAGGGGTCATGTTGCTAGGACTGGGTAAAACTGTTCCAATTTGTCTATTACTCCATGCATTAGCATCTATACTAAGGTTCTGACCATCAAAAGTAACCTGGCTTTGACCATTTTGACCATTGTCTTGAGGATCTAAATTATATCCAAAAATAGTTAAACAACTGCCATCTGGCCCTCTTGTTGGTGAGATACTAGTTATAACTGGCGCATTAGCACATGTGTCTGGTGAAGCCACACTAAAATTCCAGTTTTTAGAAAGCGTGTTGCCTGAAGTGTCTATAATTAAATTTGTGTCTACTGTGACGTTATACAATGTTCCAACTGTTAACAAATTTGTTCTTGGAACAAATTCGTATTCTCTACAATAATTATTGGGGTCTTCATTGCCACCGGGATAGTTATCAACAACTCTTAATGTTCGCCCAGTTGCAGGACTAAGATTGCCAGAAGAAACCATACCAGAACCAACCGCGCAACTGCCACTTTCTGGGCTATACATTGAAGTGTTAAAAATTATAAAAATATTGGTATCAGGACAAGCTCGTGAATATCCTTCAGAAGGATAAACTCTGGAAACACCGGGTGCGTTATTAGAGGTTTGAAAACGCCATGTTTTAGGAACCATGGGACGATTACATAAATCTTCTATGTTTTGCACTTCTATTTGATACCAAACAAACTCGCTTAAAATTAGGCCACTAATTTCTATTCTGTTGCCTGTTGAATTTAGACTAACCTCATATTGGTCGTCTGCTATATATGTTCCGGGTGTTCCGCTATTATCTGGGTCTGTTGGGTCTATGCCAGTTACAGGCCTTATACGAATATTGTTTTTGTTAATAGTCCAGGGTGCCAAACCTTCTGAAAATCTAGCCCAAATAATTGGTGAAAGGCTAACTGAACGTTCGGGATAGTTTAAATCTGATTGGTCTATTGGAAAAGATTTTGTAACAGTTGGTGGGGCTGAATCTATTTGGTCACCTGTTTGAAAATCCCAAACATAAACAGCACCACTACTTGTGCAACCATCTATGGGGTTTAACTGGCCACCGCAACCCACACTATCATCTAAATTTTCACCGCTTATATCTTGCAAATTCTTGGGAATAACAACTTGATAATGAGAAAAATCTTGAAAATTATTTTGATGTATAAAGCTTAATTTTCTACCATTTAACACCCACTCGTTGCCATTTCCACTGGGGGCGTCACCTGAAAAATCGGCGCCAAAAGTTACTGGAGAATTGCATGAGGCTGAACCCTCACATTGTTGAACTCTAAGCTCGTTTGAACCAACTAGTACATCAAGGCTATTTTCATCTACATAACGGTTAAAATGTAAAACAATTGCACTGCATAAATAAACACTACTGTTGTAGTCTGGCGGGTTTTCACATGTGGTTGTAATGTCTTCTATAATAAAGTTATTAGTCGCGGTTCCACCACCTGGTCCTGGGATATTACCACCCCCACCTCCATTACCACCGCCATTATTATTAAAAACCCTGTCCTCCAAAACACTGAAAACAAAATTAACAATAGCCAAAGCTGAAAGAATTATGACTAGGCCGATTAAAGCATTGACTAAGATTTTTTTGGCTTTTTGCACTTTATCTTGACTGCCACCAGCTGTCATCCACAAAAAGCCAGCATATAAAACTAAAATAACAGCAATTAAGCCCAAGAAACCCAAAACCCAATTAATAACATTAACAATGCCTTGTATTAAATCAAATTCAGGCAGATTTATATTATCAACATCTCCTTGATTATAGTTATTAGGTGCTTGAGCCTGAGCCAAAGAAATATTAAAAAATAAAAAGACAGCCAAAAATAGACTGACTAAAAGAGCAAATTTTTTTAATTTGCCTAATTGCAAATTTGCGACGAGCATTTGTTTGGGTTAATTATGTTTATTGATTTAATTCTTGTTGAACCAGATTTTTAACCAGAGTTCCATCGGCCTGATTTTTAAGCTTGCCCATAACCGTTCCCATAACTTGGCCAAATTGGCTGGGGGCAACTTCTCCCATTTGACTAATTACTTGTTTAACCACCTTTCTTACTTCTTCTTCACTTAATTGCTCGGGTAAAAATTCTTCAATTATTTTGAGCTCCTCTTTTTCTTTTTGAGCCAAGTCTTCCCTGCCTGCAGATTGGTATTGGCTTATAGAATCTTTTCTTTTTTTGGCTTCTTTTTGTAAAACTTTAAGTTCATCCTCTTCGGTTAAACCCTCTTCTCTTTTTTTATTATCAATTGCATATTGTTTTAAAGCAGAGCTTAACATACGCAAAACAGACACCAAGTCGCTTTGCTTATTTTTCATGGCATCTTTTATTTTTGAGTTTAGTTTTTCTGAAATCATTTTTTTAAATTATTTTTTTCTTGAAAAAGAATTTTTGTTTCTTGCCTCATCGCTAATTTTACCTATTTTTATAAGGTAATCTCTTCTCTCGCGATTAGCTTTACGCCTAAGAGCATCTTCTTTTTGGTGACGTTTATTTTTTGGCTTTTGGTAGAACATATTTTGTTTAGCCAAACTCATAACACGGCTCTTTTTTAGCTTATCTTGAAAACGGCGCATTAAGCTATAGGTAGATTCATTAGATTTCTTTTTAATTTCTACTGGCATAGTTTATTTTCTTACCTTAAAAACCTAAATGCATTTTGCTTAGGTTACTTACTTTTTATAATTGAATAATACACTTTTTTCTATAGCACGTCAAATATTTGTCAATTAGTTAAAATTGAATTATGATTAAATTATAAAAAGCAATAATTTAAGCAAAAAAAATACATGTCACAAAATATTTCACGCAAATATAGACCAAAAACCTTTGAAGATGTGGTTGGACAAAACCATATAAAAATAACCTTGGAAAATGAGGTTGTTTCTGGTCAAATAGCACATGCTTATTTATTTGCTGGTCCAAGAGGAATTGGAAAAACCTCTTTAGCCAGAATTTTGGCCAAATCCCTTAAATGCGAGCAAAGAAAAGATAAAGAGTTTGAGCCTTGCAATAAATGTGGTTCTTGTAATGAAATTAATGCCGGCAAAGATATGGATTTAATAGAAATTGATGCTGCCACCCATACCCAGGTAGATAAGGTTAGAGAAAACATTGTTGAAAACATCAATTTTCCCCCAAGAAATAAATATAAAATTTTTATCATAGACGAGGTGCATATGCTTTCTACGGCTGCTTTTAATGCCTTGCTAAAAACCCTAGAGGAACCACCCGAATATGCGGTTTTTGTGCTGTGCACTACAGAAAGCCATAAAATCCCAGAAACAATTATTTCTCGTTGTCAGAGATTTGATTTTAAAAAAGTTTCTGCAGAAAAAATTAAAGACAAGTTAGTAAATATTTGCCAACAAGAAAAACTTAAAGTTAGTGATGAAGTACTAAAATTAATTGCTATTCGTAGCGGAGGTTATGTAAGAGATGCGGAAAGTTTACTGGGACAGATTACAGTTTTACTAAGTGAAAGAAAAAAAGAAATAACCATAGATGATGTGCAGGCGGTTTTACCAAGGAGCGACTTACATTCAGTGGCAAAAATAATAGATTTATTGATAGATAAGAATGCTGCCGAAGGCATTAGTTTGGTAGATAAACTAATCAATGACGGAGTTGATTTGGAAAGATTTGCTGAAGATTTAATTGATTATTTAAGAAAGTTATCTTTGGTTTTAGTGGGTCTAAAAGAAAAAGACCCCTCTATTGTGGTTTTACCAACTGAAATACAAAGCCAATTAAGTCAACAGGCAGAAAAGACAAACATTAAGCAAGCAACAAAAATGATAAATGTTTTTTTAGACCATAAAAAAATGTTTAAACAAACTGAAATTGTACAACTGCCAATAGAGCTGGCTATTATTGAAATTTGTATAGGCGCAAATAACGACGATAAAAACAATAAAAAAATTCCACCAACCGACGGCTTAAAACTAAATAACGATTTTGCTTCTGCTACAAAAGTGGAACGAGCAGAACAAGAAAAAAATAATAATTCTACAGAAAATGGATTCCAAAACAAAAATCAAGCCAAAACCAGCAAAGACCACGGCAACAATTTAAATAAAAACAGCCACACACAAGAGCAGACAAAAGATAATTCTGGCAAAAAAAAACAAATCATTAACAATAGTGAGTCTGAAGAGGTTTTTCAAAAGATTAAAGATGAATGGTTAAACATTATTAAAAAAAGTTGTGAGGTTAACCACTCTTTGCCACTAATGCTTAAATCTTGTTATCCGCTAAAAATGCAAGGCAACCAACTAAAACTTGGGTTTGAGTTTGAAATACACGCCAAACAAATAGACGAAATTAAACGCAAACAAGCGGCAGAAAAAATTTTTAGTGAATTTGCTGGCATAGATATTATTATTAAACCAGAAGTAGTTGGCGCTGATGAATTGCAAAAAATTAAACAAAATTTTAACCCTAAACCAACAGAAACGGAAGCGGAAATTAATGATGAAGATATTAATGCTTTGGCAGAATCTTTTGGCGGGAAAGTGGTGGAGTAAATATCAGTATTAGAGTATTAAAGATTATAATCTTTTAAGCAAATAAAAGCTCAAACACAGAAGTGACCACAAACATCAAACTACAAATAGCAAAAAACATTAAACATATTAGCATTTAAACATCTAAATTTTTCTCAGTCCTTCCCCGCCAGAGGCGGGCAGGCCCGCCAGAGGCGGATTCAGGCGGGGTGGTTTCTTACCCCCTTTAGGGGAGGTTGTTCAATTCTTACCACCTTCCCCGCCAGAGGCGGGCAGACCTACCTATCGGCAGACAGACCTGCCTGTCG
>CAYNPV010000019.1:1381-3389 GCA_964399185.1 uncultured Gammaproteobacteria bacterium | reverse complement strand
CCTTCCCCGCCAGAGGCGGGCAGACCTACCTATCGGCAGACAGACCTGCCTGTCGGCAGACAGGCCTACCAAAGGCGGATTCAGAGGATATCCGTTTGCAACTAATAACTAGTAATTGTTAACAAGGTAGAAAAAAACAGTTAAAGATTAAACATTAAGACGTTAAAGAAATAAAACATTTAAACATCTAAATAATATCTAAAGACTGAAGTGGTTTAGAGGCGCTCCATGGCGCGTCTAAGCAAAGAGATAAGTTGTTTTTTTATAAACAAAAAACCTGCAGATAATTTTCTGAAGGTTTTTTGTTTAGTTTAAAATTATTCCTAATGAAAATACTGTTAGCAAACAGTGCTTTCAAAGGAAGGTAAGTGTGCAACTTACCAGGTGTTTTTTAAAAGAGCAGTGCGTTCCTTTGACTTTTTTAACTAATTTTATATAGAAAGTTTAAAAAGTCTAAAAAAACTTTCTCTATATCTATTGCTAAACACTGATCAAAAAACAGAGTTAGCAATAAAATGGAAAAAACAATCATTAATGTTTTAAAAACGTGATCGTTTTTTCCATAGAACTCCCTAAAATTATCAGGGAGCTCAAAAATAAAATCAAATATATACCCCATATTCCCTCCTTTTTTGGGGTTTTTTTAATGAATTTTAAAAAGTATAACATATTTTTATTATTTTGTCAATGTTTTTAATCCTTTTTATTTTTTTATGCTAATTTTAGATAAAAAAACCACCCAATAATAAATTGGGTGGTTTTTGGTTACAAAGATGGGACTAAATCTACACCAAGTTATATCAAATATAAAGGAATTGTGGGTATTTGCAGATAAAGCTTATGAGAAAAATATATTTTAATAATTTGTCATTTTTTTTTGTTTTTAAAAATAATAGCAACTATAATAAGAGCGATAATGACGACTAAGACTACTAGTAAATATAGTGATATCTTCACAGGGTGATTTTGGGGTAGTGAAAAAATATTTGAAGTATCTGTATGACTTACAATTCTCCCCTCAGAAATATCATATTTTATCCATCTTTTATAAGAACAATTATTATAGTTAAATTTATTCGGTATTTTATCAATATCTAAAAAAGGGTATATTTTTATATTATCTGATATATTGTCTTTTTCCTTGTCTAGTATATTTTGTACTTTTGATAAGGAGTAAATATCAGTGTAGTTTAAAAAAAATTCTGAATTTTTACTAAAACCACTATTTTTTTCCAAAACTTCACTTTTACTTTTTTCTATAATTTCTTGAATTTTTTTAGCTAAACCACTATCCAGAACTTGGGCAAAAGAAATACCATTTGCACTTCCATTACTGTAAAAGTTGGAATAACATTCCCCCTCAGGGCAAACAGAATAGACTTTCCAATCTTTATTTATAATTAAAAAAACATCAGAGGTGGTTTCTCCTTTTTCTAAAATAGTAATAGAATCACTATTTTGACCACAAACAGCAAGGGCCGTTGTCGGAATAATTAAAATCAGTGTTATTAATAGTATTTTTTTCATAAAGCTTTATATAAATTTAGTACATTTTAATTATATCAAATTCTTAACCTAAAAACTACACTCCAACAAAAAACCCCTTCAAAATTATTGAAGGAGTTTTTTGGTTGCGGGGGAGGGACTCGAACCCTCAACCTCGAGGTTATGGGCCTCGCGAGCTTCCAATTGCTCTACCCCGCGCTATTTAAAATTAATAAAAAACAAATAACAATCAGCAATTTGTTAATGCAAGAATAACACTTATATGAAGGTGTGTCAAAAATTGAAAATAACAACTGATAATAGCGGGGGTGGGGATTGAACCCACGACCTTAGCGTTATGAGTGCTACGCTCTAACCAACTGAGCTACCCCGCCATATTTTAACTTTTTTACAGATTTATTTTGTTAGTATTTAAATAATGATTTAAATCATTACACAAATTTTATTCTGTTATTAAATTTACTTGCCGACGGAGAGAATCGCCCTGTCATACGACTGGGTT
>CAYNPV010000019.1:0-1281 GCA_964399185.1 uncultured Gammaproteobacteria bacterium | reverse complement strand
AACTCTCACTCCCTTGCGGGAATCTCGCCTTGAGGCGGGACGCGTCTAGCGCTGTTATTAAATTTACTTGCCGACGGAGAGAATCGAACTCTCACTCCCTTGCGGGAACTGGATTTTGAGTCCAGCGCGTCTACCAGTTCCGCCACGTCGGCAAGATTAACAAGATTAAAGTATATAAAAACAAAATTCTACAAATAATAGAACTCAGTTTATAGAATACAAAAAAAACAATTTTGTGTCAATTTGAATTAGTGCTAAAATTAGATATATGTATTTATCTGTTCACTCTTCCCTATCACTTGTGGTTGGAGTTTTATTGCCACACCCTTTATTAGCTTTTGTGCTTGCTTTAATTCTTCACACAGCCCTTGATACAATTCCACATGATGGTCAAAAAGTTGAAGATTGGAGAAAAAAAGGAAACAAAACCAAAAAAATTTTTTTAGAAGCTGTGCTTGATTTTTTTGTACTCTTTACAATTTTGTTTATTCTTTTTAAATTTAATAAATTTAATTTTGAAATAAGCATACTAGCGGCTCTTGTGGGGGGTATTTTACCAGACATTTTGTGGGGGCTAAACGTTTTAACCAAGAAAAAAAATAAATTCTTAAATTTTACTCACAAGCTTCACGATAAAATTCATTTTATATTTGGTTATAATTTTTTTCAATCAACTTGGGTGGCTATGGGTGTGCAAATTTTAGTCTTAATTTTAGGCTTAATTATATATTTAAAAATATATTAAATAGCAAAATAAAAACTCGGCCAACCTAAAAGCCGGTTTTTTTGTTTCTTTTTGATCCTATTTTAGTTTTCTTCTTCTTGGCTGATGGCACTAGTTGGGCAAGACTCTATGGTTTCTGCAATATCACAATCTCTTAGTTCCTGGCTGGCAACCTCTGCCTTGCCAGTATCTTCGTTTAACTGAAAAACTTGTGGACACATAGCCACACAGGTTCCACAACCAATACATTTGTTTTGATCTACTTTAACCATAATTATTTATTGATTAATTTTATCTTCGCGTTTGTTTATTTCTTTTCTTAATTGTGTAATTAATTTATCAAGAGCTAAGTCAAAAGCTTCTATAATGGTGTGGTCGTCTTCTGATGACATAAAATTTTTCTTGGGTAATTTAAGAAAAATTTCTACTTGATAAGCTTCTTTAGTGGAAAATTTTTCAGATCTAATTTCTAGACGGGTGGCTTCAATCAACTCATTTGGCACAAGCCTTGTTATTCTGCTGGTTTTTTTGTCTATATAGTCTTCTAAGAATTTTTT
>CAYNPV010000018.1:9566-12562 GCA_964399185.1 uncultured Gammaproteobacteria bacterium | reverse complement strand
CCGACTGAGCTACCGCGGAATAATATTTTATATTTGATAATGAACTTTTTAAATAAAAATAATGAGTTTATAGCTCGTTATTTCAAAATAATTTTAGCTTATTTTTTGTTTTTGATCAAGTCTTATTAAACAAAGCGCAGGTTTAAAAAACCTGTGCTTTGCCTTTGTATTTATTAATAATATCCTTTAAGTTTTTCAAGGTCTGCTCTTTTTTCTTTAATCTTTTCAATGGCTTTGGCTTCTATCTGACGGATGCGTTCGCGAGTTACGCCAAATTCTTGGCCAACCTCTTCTAGGGTATGGAAAACGCCGTCTTCCAAACCAAAACGCATTTCAATAATTTTTTGTTCACGTGGCGTAAGCTCTATAACAACTTCTTGAATTTGTTGTTTTAATAATTGTAAAGAAGTGGCTTTGTCTGGAGACATGGTTTTATGATCTTGAATAAAATCTACTAATTTAGAATCGTCGTCACCCTCATCTCCCACAGAGGTTTCCAAAGAAACTGTTTCTTGAGATATTTTTATGATATGGCGAATTTTATCTACATCCTCGTTCATTTCTGCTGCAATTTCTTCTGGCAAAGGCTCGCGCCCCAAGTCTTGTATAAGTCGACGTTGCACTTGTTGGAATTTGTTGATGGTTTCCACCATATGCACTGGTATACGGATGGTGCGGGATTGATCGGCCAAGGCACGCGTAATAGCTTGGCGAATCCACCAAGTAGCATAAGTAGAAAATTTATAACCTTTGCGATAATCAAATTTTTCTACAGCCCTAAAAAGACCAACGTTGCCCTCTTGAATTAAATCCAAAAGAGTTAAACCACTGCGCCCGGCAAATTTTTTAGCAATAGAAACCACTAAACGCAAGTTAGATTCAACCAGTTTTTTGGTGGCTTCGGCATCACCTTGCTCTTTACGCTTGGCAAGAGAAACCTCTTCGTCTGCTTTTAAAAGGGGGACTTTACCAATCTCTCTTAAATACATTTGTATTGAATCGGAAGAGATGTCTGTTAAGTCAGAGCGTTTTTTGTCGCCTAAACCAATGCCGATATCGTGGAGTAGTTTCTGCCTGTCTTCTTTTTTTTGCAAAAAACCTGTCTCACCTTCAACCACTTGGACACCGTTTTTTTGCAAATTAACTAAAAATTTTTCATATTCTGTTACATAATCTTCTACTTCTGGAAAAGCTAAAAGAACCTCAGCTTCTGTAACAAAACTGCGACTCTTGCCTTTTTTTAGTAAAGTTTCGGCTTTTTGCGGATCAAATTCTGCTTTTTCTTTTTTAGGCCTGTTTTTTTTAGGTGTTTTTTTGCTGGCTCTTTTCTTAACTGGTTTTTTTTTCTTGGTGGTCTTTTTGACAGCTTTTTTTAAGGCTTTGTTGGGTTTTTTTTGAGTGGTTTTTTTATTTTTTGCTGTTTTAGACTTTGTCTTTTTAACAGCCTTTGACCTACTCTTTTTTACAGCTTTTTTAGCTGTAGATTTTTTTTGGACAGCTTTTTTTGTGGCTGACTTTTTTTTAGTTGTAGCCTTTTTGGTTGCCATGATATATTTTTAAAGTTGTTTAATTTGTTTAGAAAGAAGAGAGAACTCCTGAGTAAGTCTGTCTGCTTCTTGCTGGTCACCTTGTTGCTCGGCCAGGCGAATATTTTTTTCTATTTGACGCAATTGTTGGCTTAAATTTTCTTGACGTAAAAATTTAATAAAATAGTCATATTCTTTTGCTACCTCACTAGAAGTTAAATCGCCAAATTCATTTTCTGCTAACATTTTTAAAGAGTCAAAAATAAACAGCATTGGCTTGGCTGTTTTCTGTAACTCATGCCTAAATTGATGAGAAAAATCTTCAAAATCAACTTGTTCTGCTTGTTTGTATTGATTATAGAATATAATGAGTTTTTTGTAAAATTCAACAAAATCAAAGTGTAAATGTTTGGCTTCAATGTTCTCTAAGCTTTGGACTAAGTATTGGGGTTTTTTAATTAAAAAGGCCAAAAATCTTTCACTAATTAGGCGACTTTTGTCTTGCAGAGGTTTTGCGCTTTGCTCTGTTTTATTAAAAGATTGATATTGATCTCTTATTGGTTTTTTTTGCTGAGCAATTATTTTTTGTAATGATTCTCTTAAACTCTCTTCATCAACATTAAATAAATTAGTAAGCTGTTTAAGATAATAATCTCTGACTATACTGTCATCTATAATTGCTAACCATGATAATAGCTTGCCTGCTGCGGCTCTTTTGGTGTCCAGGTTATCTAAATCTTTGTCTGCTGTTTGTTGTTGAATTAAATACTCAAAAAAATTTTGCTTATTATTTATAGCTTCTGGCCACTTTTCTTTATTTTTTTTAATTAATTCGTCTGGATCTTTATATGGCTCTGGTAGCGTAATGCTTTTAACATCAAAGCCGGCCTGCCAAAACATTTTAACACTTCTTTCTGCTGCCGTTGCTCCAGCAGAATCTGCATCAAAACAAATAGCAACTTTGTTGGTAAAGCGTTTAACAAGCCTAATCTGAGCCTCTGTTAAAGAAGTCCCCGAGGTGGCCACTACATTTTCTACACCTGCTTGCTGGCTGGCAATCACATCCATATTGCCTTCAACCAAGATTAAAAAACCTTTATCACGAATTTGCTTTTTAGCAAAATTTAATCCATATAAAATTTCGGATTTATTATAGATATATGTTTGTGGGGTATTAATATATTTGGCAGACTCATTTGGGTCTAAACTTCTGGCAGTAAATCCAACAGGGTTATGGTGTGCATCAAAAATAGGAAACATAATGCGTCCACGGAAACGATCATAATATTTTGAACCATATCCTTGCGCTTGCTTTTCAACCACTAGGCCAGATTTTCTTAACTCTTCGTCTGTAAAACCCTTGGCTTTTAAATAATTAGCTGTTTGGTTCCATGAGTTTGGAGACAAACCAATTTTAAATTTTTGAATTATAGTTGTGTTTAAAGCACGTCTGTCTTGCAAATAATTTAG
>CAYNPV010000018.1:0-9466 GCA_964399185.1 uncultured Gammaproteobacteria bacterium | reverse complement strand
AAAGAGGGTGTTTTTTCATGATGAAAAGGACACAAACCTTTAAAGTTTGCACCGGACTGTTTTAATGGCACATATTCTTGCACCAAATCCACAATATCCAGCTTAGACTTAATTTCTTCTACTTGAGAGTTTTGCATATTTTAATTAAATTAAGAAGACTTTTGTTTTGCTATCTACTTTAATTTTATACTATAATTATATATAAAACAAAAAAGGCCTTTAAATTAAGCCTTTGTAGCTTTTTGCAGAAAAAATACTCCAAGAGAAGAAAGTCGCTCAGAGGTAAATTCGAGTCGGAACCTGAATTTACCTCAAGAGAAGACCTCCATGCTCGTCGTCTCTTGGAGGATCCTTTCTGCAAAATTGTATATTGGGAATGATTAAATCTATCACGAGCAGGCTGTTTTGTCAATACTTGCAATGAATTAAAAAAAATGTTATAATTAAACAGTAGAAAGCGCAAAATATGGAGAATAAAATGAAAATTAGAGTAGTCAACGAGACTCCGCGCACTTATAAACTAAAAATTAAGGCTTAATTGCCTTAATTTTTAGTTTAAATAGATTTTAGTAAATAACTAAGCTTTGATTTGTTGAATAAGCTCTTTAAAAACCTGAGGGTTATTTTCTGCCATATCTGCCATTACCTTACGATCTAAAGCAATATTTTTCTTTTTCATTAAATAAATTAAGTCAGAATATTTTAAACCATGCTCTCTGGAAGCAGCATTTAATTTTGTTTGCCATAAACGACGATTAACTCTTTTTTTAGCTCGGCGGTCACGCAAAGCATAAGCGCCAGCTTTTTTTGTGGCTGTTTTAGCCTGTTTGGTTAAATTCTTGCGCCCCCATCTATAACCTTTAGTCTGGCTCAATAGGGCTTTTCTTTTTTTTGTTCTAACTCTTCCTCTTTTAACTCTTGGCATATTTTTATTTATTTAAGATTTTTTTTATATTTTTTCCGGACGCATCATCAAGCAAGACTTCCTTTCTTTTGGCACGAGTGGTTTTACCGTTTTCTTTGGCATTAAGATGGTTTTGTCCATTTTTAAGCTTAAGGACCTTTCCTTTAGATGTTGTTTTAAATCTTTTAGCTATAGATTTTATGGTTTTTTGTTTTTTCATATCTTATTTTTTGGGAGCAACTATTGCAGAATATTTGCCACCTTGTTTTTGAATATCTTGAATAATTTTAATATTATCTGTGTCTAAACCGTTAATAAACTCTTGAATTAAATCTTTGGCATTGTCGGCGTGTGCTTTTTCGCGTCCTTTTAGCACCAGATCAATTTTAACATTGTTGCCACTTTCTAAAAATTTTTTAGCTTGCTTTATTTTTGTTTCCAAATCATTACCTTTTATTTTAAACGAAAGCCTAATGCCCTTTATTTCTGTTTTTTTATTGGCTAGCTTTTTTTTATGGTCTAGTTTTTCTTTTTCATACTTTAATTTGCCATAATTAGCAATTTTACAAATTGGAGGATTAGCTTTGGGGTTAACCATAACCAGATCCATTTCTTTTTCTTCTGCAATTTGTTTGGCTTTTTCAGTGTCTAAATCACCCAGGTTTTCTCCATTTTCATCAATCAAACGTACACGGTTAACACGAATCATGTTGTTAACCATGATTCTTTTTTTACTATCATTGTTATTTTTTCTTTTAAATCCTCGGTGTCTTATTTGCATAATAATTTGGTGGAGGTGAGGGGTAGTACGCCCCTGTCTAGAAGTAAACTTCCAAACATTCTACAAGTTTATTCTGCTTAGTTGTCAGAGCTTGAATTAAAAACAGACAAAAAAACAAGCACTTATTCCCAAAAAAGTTCAATATCTATCTTGGGAAATATAGATATTATAACCTGCAAATTATGGCACCTGTCTTAGCTTAGCAGGTATGAGCCAAGCAGATGGTAGTAGGATTTAAGCTACTACAGCAGCCGGTTGTAAAGAAAAAGCATTAACTAATTTAGCTACACCTTCTTTTACGCGACTAGTAAATTTGGCATTTATATGCTAATTGTTTTTACGAGTTGGCTCTCGACTTGCTAATTTGAGAGTTATAAATCTATCAAATTTAAACACCCCCATAATAAAAAATTTGAATTTTGAAGCAAATTCACATATATTCTATGAAAAATAGGCTTTTTTGTCAAGGAATTTGCTAATTGGGTGTGTAAAAAATACAACCAGTAATTAGTTAAAAACAATTTTTTGTGGTTTTTTGGTTTTTTCACTTTAAGGTATCTGCCTATTGATAGTTAAAAAGCACAAATCTTGTCACGGACAATAATTTGTTTTGTTAATAAGTAGGGAAACCTTGGCTATATTTTTGAATCATTTTTTTGATATAAAAATCGCAAAGACGTGCCATGGCACGTCTTTTTAATATTTCTATATTTTATATAGTTAAATGCTTAAATGTTTATAAGTTTATTGTCTTTATGCCTTTCATTATCTTTAATTATGCACACCTGTTCTAATTTTTTACCTCCCAAAGCCCATGAATATTACAATAAGCCCTGGCGCCAACTACTTTTTTACGCGTATAAAATTCAACTGCTGGTTTATCGGCAGGAGTAAGAAATTTTTTACCCCGTTTACCATCTTCGGTAATAATTTCTATCCATTCAATATAGTGATCTTCTGTCATGGGGTGCTCTACATCACCAATTTTTATAACCACCCCGTCTTTACCTTGGCATTGGTTAGGTGGCAGTTCTTCAATTACAGGAACGTGTTTTTCCAAGCCTTCGTTTTGCTTGCCTTGTGGCTCTAATAATTGCATAGGTTGATTACAGCAAAAAAGTTCGCCTTGTCCGTCATGTAAAACTTCTACAACTTTGTCGCAAATTTCACATTTATAGATTTTCATATTTATTTAATTAATTATTAATATTCTTCAGACTTAATTTGGTAATATGCCTGACTATGATCGCAGGAAGGGCACTTTTGAGGAGGAACTTTGCCCAAATGAACATAACCACATTCACGGCAGACCCAAGCTACTGGTGTTTCTTTTTTGAAAAAAGTATTATTTATTAGTTGCTCTAAAATTTTTATATAACGCTCGGCATGGTGTTCTTCTGCCTTAGCAATAGAAAGCATCCTTTGAGCCACCTTGGGCAAACCCTCTTCTTTTGCTGTCTCAGCAAAACCTGGGTACATTTCTTTATACTCATATTCTTCTCCTTCAATAGCTGCCTTTAAATTTTCTTGCGTATTGCCATATATGTGCGGAACTTCTGCCTCTATTTCTATTTTTTCTTTTTCTTGACCCAACTCTAACTTAATCTCTTGAAGATGTTCAAAAAGTCTTTTGGCATGTGTTTTTTCTTGCTCTGCAGTTAAAGTAAATATAGCAGAAATTTGTTCATAACCTTCTTTTTTAGCCACCTTAGCATAATATGTATAACGATTTCTGGCTTGTGATTCACCAACAAAGGCTTTGCTTAAGTTTATTAATGTTTGTTGCATATTTTTTTATTTAATTATTTAAATTAATTATAGCAGGTCTTTTTTGTTTTACTAAATATATTTATAGTGCGTAATTTTGGCTTGATGATTTTTAAAATTTAATTCAACAGAAAGACAATCAAAACGATAGTTTTGAAAAGCCGGATATTTGTTTTCTGACAAAAACCTCAAGGCTGCACGCTTAAGATTTTGCTTTTTTTGCTCTGTAACAGCTTCTTCAGGTTTACCAAAATTTTGCAAAGTGCGTGTTTTAACCTCTACAAAAATTAACAAATCCTTTTTATCTTCATAAGCTATAATGTCTATTTCCCCACCACAAACTTTATAATTATTTTTAACAATTTGCAGATTTTTTTTAACTAAATAACGGCGTGCTAAACTTTCTCCATAACGCCCAATTTCTACAGTTGTTGGTTTTGAATTGTTCATTGTGTTATTTAAAAGCCGCTCTAAAGAGCGGCTAGAATTAAGGTAGATATTTTTCTTTTTGTTGTTTTTTTTGTTTTTCTTCTTTTATTTGAGGTAAACGTTTTTTTGACCAACGAATAATAAAGAACAACCAAACCAAACTGGCCACAAACCATAAATAAAGAAAAACAGGCATAGACAAAAAATAAATTCTTTGTTGGCGAATTAAGATAAGCACAAAACCAACAATACCCACAGTTAAAAGATAGGTGCTTAGTTTTTGCAATAATCTAATTTTGTGTGTGGCAATATTTTTTTCGCGTTTCCTCATAACAAGATGCGCAATTAATCCAATTATTAAAAGTGCGCCAAATGCAAGGTAAAAAAACCTAGCAAAAGACTCTGACATACTACCCAAGCCTGGTTCAAAAATAAAATCTAAGGAAAATGCTCTGGAAAAATTTATCATATTTTTTGATTATATTTAATTGTTTATATTTTAAAATTAAAAAACCGCTTTTGTCAAAGCGGCCTAGTTAAAAAATTTTGCAATAAGTTAGCCTACTGCTTCCCATTGTTTAATTTTATCAAGCTGTTTATCTACCTCAAACTTTATTTTATCTACTTCAAAAAAGTCTGAACGTTTTATATAACCCTGTTCGAATTTTTCATATAAAACATTGGTTTCTTTGGTCTCTACTGCCTCAACTGCTTTAATTGATGGAAAACTGTTTAATTCTTGTGGTTTTTGCAAAAGGCTGTTTTCAAGCTGTTTTAAGCCCATGGTTATTAAAACAAAAACAGCAAAAGCCAAAACAATTTGCCTAACAGTTTTAAACAAGCTAACCTGCTTTTGTGCACCGTCAACATTGGTTAAAAATATTTGCACAGGGAGCTGTACATCTTTCCATCCTTGAGAATAATTTGAGTATTGATGATTCATGAATTTTAAGTTTTTGTTTTTGTTTATAAAAAAAAGCACAAGAGTGGTTAAACCCTTGTGCTTCTAACTATTATTAGTATAGCACGGATTAACTTTTTTGTCAATTTATTTTTTGCTCTTTTTACTTTCTATTTTGTTAATTTTAAGCATGGTTTTGATAACCGAATCTGGATTAAGTGACATAGAGTCTATGTTTTGTCTAACTAAAAATTGGGCAAATTCTGGAAAATCGCTTGGTGCCTGCCCACAAATACCAATTTTAGTTTTGCTTTTTCTGGCTACTTCAATGGCTGTGGCCACCATGCTTTTAACTGCTTCGTTTTTTTCGTTAGCTACATGGCTAATAATACTTGAATCACGATCAAGACCTAATGTAAGCTGGGTTAAATCGTTAGAGCCAATAGAAAAACCATCAAACATTTTGGCAAAATCTTTAGCTAAAATAACATTAGATGGAATTTCTACCATCATATAGAGTTCTAGTTTGTTTTTTCCTCTTTTTAAACCTTCCTCTGACATTATTTTAATTACTTTTTGAGCCTCTTCTAGGGTTCTAACAAAGGGAATCATAATTTTAACATTAGTTAGACCCATATCATCGCGAACTTTTCTTAAAGCTTGGCATTCTAGTTTAAACACTTCAACAAAGTCTTTATCATAATAACGCGAAGCCCCGCGCCAACCAAGCATAGGATTGTCTTCTTCAGGCTCATAATCTTGGCCACCAATTAAATTGGCATATTCATTGGTTTTAAAATCTGAAAGGCGCACAATAGTATCTTTAGGATAAAAAGCTGCCGCAATTCTAGCAATGCCTTCGGCTAATTCGCCTACATAAAAATCTGCTTTTTTATCGTATTCGTGTGTTAAATCGTCTATTTGTTTTTTTAATTTTTTGCTTTTTAATTTATCGTAGTTCAAAAGTGCTTGTGGGTGAATTTTTATATAATTATTTACAATAAATTCTTCTCTTGCCAAACCAACTCCATCATTAGGAATAAAAGAAAACTCAAATGCTCTTTCTGGTTCGCCAACATTGAGCATTATTTTTGTTTTAGGTTTTTTAAGTTTTTTAAGATTGGTTTTTTCTATTTTAAAATCAAGCAGGCCTTTGTAGACATTGCCCACTTCTCCTTCGGCACAACTTACGGTTACTCCTTGCCCGGTTTTAATTTTTTCAGTGGCATTTTCTGCACCCACAATACACGGCACACCTAACTCGCGCGAAACAATAGCTGCATGACAGGTGCGACCGCCAGAATTGGTAACAATGGCTCCGGCAATTTTCATAACTGGCACCCAGTCTGGATCGGTCATTTCGGTAACCAAAACTTCTCCTGGTCTAAATTTTTTAATATCTTTAACATCAGTAATAACGTGAGCTTTACCAATGCCAATTTTACTGCCAACAGAGCGTCCAGCAACTAAAAGTTTTTCTTTGCGCTTAGCCACACTTTCTGTTAAAACATAATCTTCTAAAACAGTGAAATCTTTTTGCGATTGAACTGTTTCCGGTCTAGCTTGTACAATAAAAAGCTTGCCTGTTTTGCCATCTTTAGCCCATTCCATATCCATGGGTTTTTTATAGTGCTCTTCAATTATAACAGCCCATTTAGCCAGTTGCGTTATTTCCTTGTCATTAATAGAAAATTTGTGTTGCTCTTTTTTATTAACTCTTATATTTTTAACATCATTGCGGTTATAAATCATTTTCCATTTTTTGTCTCCCAAGGTTTTACTAAGAATTGCGTTTTTCCCCTGTTTGAGGGTTGGTTTAAAAACATAAAACTCGTCTGGGTTAACTTTACCTTGAACAATGTTTTCGCCCAGTCCGTAAATAGAATTAATCATAACTGCATTTTGAAAGCCAGACTCTGTATCTATAGAAAACATAACACCAGAAGAGGCTTTATCAGCCCTGACCATTTTTTGCACAGTTACCGAAAGATAAACATCAAAATGATTAAATTTTTTTTCTTCTCTATAAGCAATGGCACGGGCAGTAAATAAAGAAGCAAAACATTTTTTAACTGCATCTAAAAGCTCTTCTTTACCAACCACATTTAAAAAGGTTTCTTGCTGTCCAGCAAAACTGGCATCTGGTAAATCTTCGGCAGTGGCAGAGCTTCTGACTGCCACATCTTCGGCTCGGCCAAATTTATGATAGGCGTTTAATATTTTTAATTCCAAATCCTTAGGCATTTGGGCTTTTTCAATTAAATTTCTAACTTTATCTGCTTTTTTAGTTAAATTGGTAACACTAGATTTTTTTACATTTTTTAGTTCAGCTTTAATATCATCTTCTAGTTTGTTGCTTGCAATAAAATAGCGATAGGCCTCGGCAGTAATAGCAAAGCCATTAGGAATATTAACTCCTTTTGTAGTAAGTTCTGAATACATTTCTCCCAGCGAAGCATTCTTACCACCAACCAAAGCCACATCATCGTTGGAAATTTCTTTAAACCATAAAATGAACTTTTTATTTTTTTTCTTTACTGAATTTTTTTTGTTTTTGAGCATAGGTATTAATTAAATTTTAATTCTTGAATTAATTTTATTATAACATTTTTTTAGTAAATTAGTAACTACTAAAAAGATAGCTGGCTCTAAGCAACAAGTGATGAGTAATAAAAAAATTAATAATCATTTAAACACAAAGATTAAAACCCTGAGAAACATTAAAATTAGACTACAAAAAAATTAAGCATCAAAAAAATTAGATGTTTGTTTTGTTGTTGCGCATTTAATACAACATTCATTTTTTTTTGCACATTATGTGTGCTTAAATCCAAAGTGTAGAGACGAGGCAGTGCCTCGTCTCTACAATCACGGCAACTATAAACACACAATATTCCCATCACTAGGCAGGGATGCGCCAAGGCGTGACTTTACAATCTTTGTGTTGTTTTGTAATTAGACAAGTTAAAAATTTAAAATTTTTTATGCCAAATTTTTTGAAGATAACTTTTAAAAAAATTAAAACCCCTACTTTTTAAAGCAGGGGGTAAAAAAATCTTTGCTTAAAAATTAGAAGTTCAATTTTTCAACAAAACGGTGCAAGTATGGCATTTTCCACTCTCTGCCTTGTAGGGCATTAACTACTCCAAGCACAGCTAGTATTAAAGCAATAATAGTTCCAAGCGGAGCGAAGATAAACCAGCCAAGAACAGGTATCATCCCTAAAGCATAAACAATAATTTCAAAGATAAACAAAATAATTCCTTGTTTCACATGGAACATACAAAATTTGTTATCTTTTTTTAAAATTAATGGCACTAAAAACAAAATCCAAATATAACTTAAAGCCGCCATTATCTTTTCATCTTCAACCTTTGATTTGTCTTCTGATTTTTTTTCTTGTTTTTCTTCTGACATATTTTTTTTATTAATTTTTAATTTTTATAATAATTTAATTAGCTTTTTGTTTAATTTTTCTAATTTTTCTAGTTAAAATAACACCCACAACCCAAGAAACCACAATAGCAACCATGGCTGTAATTAAAGGTTCAACAAATAAATTAACAACCAGCCAACTGGCTAAAGCACCTTGAGCAAAAAAAGGAACAAAAAGTCCATGCCAAATAAATTTAAAAAATGCTCTTAATAAACCAATCATTAGCCCGCTAAAACCAACTACACGAATTGCATCTTGCCATGGTCGCATTTGATCCAAGCACAGCTCTTTGGTTAGATATATAAAAACCACAAGGTCTAAAATAAAAATTAAAGATGGGTAGATGTTGGCAAGAATACCACCAACTAAGGGCATATAAGTTAACAAGGTTAACAAAATTTCTAGTCCTACCAAAAAAATAATTGCAAATTTGCTTTTCTTCATTAACCAGGCAAGGTTCTTTTTTTCAAAAATTGTTTCTACAGGCATTCCATTTTTTTGCATTTTTTGTAAAAGCTCTTGCTCGCGCTTTTCTTTTTTTTCTTGTTTAGCTTTTTGTTTAGCTCTTTTTTTGGCCTCTATATCTGCTAAGATTTTTTCTTTTTCTGCTTTTTTAGCTAATTTTTTTTCTTGTTTTTCTTTTTCCTTTTGTTTTTTTTCTGCTTGTTTGTCTGCTTTATTTTTTTGAGATTGTTTTTCTGCTATTACTGCTTTTTCTTCCTTTTTTTGATTTGATTGAGCGTTTTCTTGTTGAACAGAGCTTTCTGCCTGGCTTAATTTTGATTTATTTGTTTCTTTGTCTTCCTTTTTTTCTCTTAGATAGTTTTGTCTGTCTGAAACCAAATTATTTGCACCCTCTTCTACTTCGTGACCTTCATCATCAAGAGGTGTAATTTTAACTTCACCTCCAAATTCTTTGGATAGCTCATCAGATAATTCTTGAATAGCAGAATCGTGGTCTAAATTTTCTGCCTGCTTTGCGTTTTTAGTTGAATTATTTTCTTTGTCCATAGATATGTTTAGTATATCATAATTCAAAAAATCCTTGAACAGCTCAGCAAGACACCATAAAAAGACAAATAGTTTTTCAAATAGCACATTCCATAGAATGTGCTATAGAATGTGCTATTTTAGAATGTTTCAATTCAGAGCAGAATCTAATGACCAAAAACTTGACATTTTTAATTTTTTATGAGATATTTATAAGAAACAAAAAAATGCGCAAAATGCGCTAAAAACTTTGAAAAT
>CAYNPV010000017.1:0-12567 GCA_964399185.1 uncultured Gammaproteobacteria bacterium | reverse complement strand
AACATTTTCTCTTTCAGCCTCATCTTCTACTTCATAATATTCATACTTATTAAAATTCAATTTACTGGCAATTAAGTTATTAGGAAATGTTTCAATTTTAATATTAAAATCCCTTGCATTTCCATTATAAAACCTGCGAGATGCTTGGATTTTGTTTTCTGTATCAGATAACTCATCTTGCAACTTTGCAAAATTTTGCGAAGCTTTTAAATCTGGATAATTTTCTGCTACTGCAAACAAAGATTTTAAAGTTTGTGAAAGCTGGTTTTCTGCTTCAGCTTTATCGTGCGGATTATCCGCTTGCATAGCTTTTGATCTGGCTTTGGTTACTTCCTCAAAAACACCTCTTTCATGCTCTGCATAACCCTTAACAGTTTCTACTAAATTTGGTATTAAATCATGCCTGCGTTTTAATTGCACATCAATATCACTCCAAGCCTCTTTGGTACGATTGTTTAGCTTAACTAAGCCATTATACACTCCAATAATCCATAAAGCCAAAACCACCACCAAGCCTAAAATAATGTAGATAATGTATTCCATATTTTTGTTGGTCTAGCAAAATATTAAATTTTGCTTATTTTAATTACTTAATTAACACTTTAATTTTACCCTTAAAACCTCAATAAATCAAGTTTATGTATTAGTCCATCATAATTCTAAAAAATCATTTTGAGAGGTAAAAGCAAACACCGCTTATGTAATGATTTAAATCATTATTTAAATCATTACATTCCATGTCCCCAATTTTAACTTTTTATATTAACAATTATCAATTTATAAATTATTAGATTTTATTTTTACTTGCACCCTAACCCATCACTCTAACAGCCAAAAAAATAATACTAATTTGTAATTTTAAACTTTATAAAAAATTAATCAATAATTAGCAAATTAAACAACACTTCCGGGCTAATTTTACTGCTTTTTAATTTTTTATCTATATCTTTTATTTTATTATACTTATCTTTTAAATCTGCCATAGAAAAATTTCTTGCCTGTGCTAAACTTTTTTTAACCACAAAAGGGTGTTGTTTAATTTGCTTAGCAATTAAATTATAATCAACATATCCAACCGAGCCAATTCTTTCTTTAACCATAATCAAAATTCTAAATTGTCTTGTCAGCATTGCTAATAAATACAATGGTTCAACCCCAGAATCTAGCTGTAAATTTATTAATTCTAAAGCCTTGGTTACATTACCTTCACCCACAGCATCTGTTAAATTAAAAATATTATCATCAAAACTAGAGGCGGTTAATTTGTCTACACTCTCCAAACTAATTTGTTTATTAAAAGCCAACAGCTTATCTAACTCCATAGATAAAAACCACAAATTTTTGTTATTATTTAACAAAAATTTATTAAGCGCCCGGCTATCTATTTCACCGCCTTTAGATGCAACATATTTTTTAACCCACGCCTTTAATTCAGCCTCAGTCAATTCATTTAATTCAAAACTTTCTGCGTTTTTAAATAAAAATTTATGAATTGATGTTTTTTTATCTGGCTTCTCTTCTGTAAAAACAAAATCCTCTTTATCATAAAAGTTTTTATGCTGAGTAAAAAACTCTGCCAATCTTTTTTGGCTATTGTTTTTAGAGGCATTTTTTACCAACCAAAACCTCTCTGGGTTTAATAAAGAAACTGTTTTAATTTCTTGTAAAAAATCAACAACCTCTTTTTTTTCTAAATCAACTACACTTTTTTGTTTTTTTTCTTTTTTCTCTTTTTCTAATTCTTTTTTCTTCTGATTTATGCGATAGTTGTCTGTGCCAAAAATATAATATAACATAGTTTTATTTTTACACTTAAAGCTTACTTGATATTTTTTATCTAAGCAAATTTAGTATATATAATGTTCCACGTGGAACCAAAAACCCGCCCCAAGTTTTATTGGGGCGGGTTTATAAAATTATCTAAACAAATTTTTTGTGGTTTGGTTTATTGTTGTTTCTGTTATTAAAACCCTTATCTGAACGATTAAAATTATTTCGTCTTCCATTAAAACCACCATTATTATTTGTTTCTTCTCTTTTAATTTTACTAAAATCAAAATCTGTTCCTTTCATACTTAAATTAATTCTACCTTGTTCATCTATTTCTTTAACCACCACTGGCACAATATCTCCAATACTTACCACATCTGTTACTTTTCCCACTCTAAAAGGTGCCATTTCAGAAATATGCACCAAACCTTCTTGACCTGGTAAAATTTCTACAAATGCTCCAAAATCCATTAATCTAGTCACTTTTCCACTAAATTTTTCTCCAGCCACCACTTCTCTGGTAATATTCTTAATCCACTCAAGTGCTTTTTGAGCAGCTTCTTCTGCATTAGAGGTTACTATTACCATACCATCATCTTCAATATCAATAGTTACACCTGTTTCATCTATAATTTGATTTATAACTTTTCCACCAGGACCAATAACGTCTCTAATTTTTTCTGGATCAATTTTAAATGTATATATTCTTGGAGCATATGGGGAAAGTTCTTTATTTGGTTCTGCAATTGCTCCTGCCATCACCTCTAATATTTTTAATCTAGCTTCTTTAGCTTGTTTTAAAGTTTGTTCCACCACTTCGTCATCAATTCCATGCAACTTAATGTCTAATTGAATTGCTGTTATTCCGTTTTTTGTCCCAGCCACCTTAAAATCCATATCACCAGAATGATCTTCCACCCCCTGAATGTCAGTTAATACCTTAAAATCATTTTTATCTTCTGGATTTGTAATCAACCCCATAGCAATACCCGCCACTGGAGCTTTTATTGGCACACCAGCATCCATTAAAGAAAGGGTTGAACCACAAATAGAAGCCTGTGAGGTAGATCCATTTGAAGATAACACCTCAGAAACAACCCTAATTGTATAAGGAAAATTTTCTTTATCAGGCAAAACAGGTATTAAAGCTTTTTCAGCTAAAGCACCGTGTCCAATTTCTCTTCTTCCAGGACCACGCATCGGACCAACTTCACCCACAGAAAAAGATGGAAAATTATAATGATGCATATATCTTTTTTTACCCTCTTCTTCCATTGTATCAAGTGTTTGCTCATCAGAAGGAGAACCCAGCGTTACAATAGACATCACTTGTGTTTCACCACGTCTAAAAAGTCCGCTTCCATGAGTTCTTGGTAAAACTTGCACGTCAGCCTCAAGTTCTCTAACTTCATTTATTTGCCTACCGTCTATTCTTTTATTATTTTTTAAAACCAAATTTTTAACCCCACTATCCAAAAATTCTTCAACCATTTTTCCTGCTTTAGCTCTGGCTAGTTTAGAAACCTCGTTATCTTGTTTTAAAACTTCATCTACTTCAGACTTTAAACTATTGATTTTTTGCTGAAAATCTTCTTTAGTTTTATTAATAAAAAAACTTTCGTCTTTTTTGTTTATAATTGCATTTACTTTTTCTTTTATCATTTCAATCTCTTGTTTTTCTTCTTCTGTTTTTTCTGGTACCACTTCTTGTTTTTCTAAACCAATTTCTGTTTGAATTTGTTTAATAAAATCAATAATTTTTTTTGTATGTTTTTTACCAAACTGAATAGCTTCGTACATAATATCTTCGCCTACTTCATTTGCACCAGCTTCGAGCATTACTACCTCACCTTCACGAGAAACAACTACCAAATCCAGATCAGATTTTTTTCTTGCTTCATAAGTTGGATTTAAAACCCACTCATAAACACCTTCTTCACTGCTAGATTTTATTCTACCCACCCTAACTGCTGCCACAGGTCCATCCCAAGGAATATCAGAAATAGACAAAGCAACAGATGCAGCATTAAGCGCCATAATGTCTGGATCATTTTCATTATCAAAAGACAAAACAGATAAAACTGTTTGCACATCTCTTCTCATTTCTTGATTAAAAAGTGGTCTAATCGATCTATCCACTAATCTTCCGGAAAGTATGGCTTCATCCGCTGGTCTTCCTTCACGCTTAATAAATCTAGATCCTTTAATTTTACCAGCTGCATATAATTTTTCATCATAATCAACCATTAAAGGAAAAAAATCTATTCCTTCTCTTTCAGAATCAGACATACAGGCTGTGGCCAAAACCACAGAATCACCATACTGCAAACTACAAGATCCATTTGTTTGATTAGCCAAGCGACCAGTTTCCACTTTTAATTCACGTCCGCCAATCTCTAGGCTAAAATTTTTAATATCTTTTTTCATATATTACCCTTACTGACCATCAAACTTCAAACCCTTTTAAGGTCTGCTTGTTTAATGGTCAGTATTAATTATTTTAAATTCTTGTCTTTATTTTAAAAAAACCAACAAATTAATTTGGTTTTTTATTTTGTTTTTATTTTTCTTTTTCTTCTATTTTTGTTTCACCCTCTTCAACTACAACTTCATCTTTTTTAATATCATTATAAATTGCACCCAAAACACCATTAATAAATTTTCCAGAAGAACCACCGCCAAATGTTTTAGCCATTTCTATTGCCTCATTAATAACCACCTTAGAGGGCACCTCTTTTTCATACAACAACTCAAACACTCCAATTCTTAAAATATTTCTGTCAACTGTAGTTATTTTTTCTATTGGCCATTGGGGTGCATACTTCTTAATGGTTGTATCTATTTCTTCTGCATGCTTTGTTACACCCCTAACCAGTCTTTCCACAAATCCCTGATCATCACCTTCAGAAAAATTTTCTTTAATGTTTCTTTCAATCAACTCTGTTATTTTTTGTGATCTATTATTAAAATCCCACTCATATAGTGTTTGCATTGCAATTGTCCTTGATAAGTGCCGATTAGACATAATTTTTGAAAAATTAATTAATTAAGTGGGTTTTTTAAAAAACTACTTCTTTTTGCTTTTTTCTTTTTGTGCTTTTTTTTCTTGTTTTTCAGCCTCTTTTCTTTCTTTTCTATTTTTTAACTTAAATTCTAACACTTTCTTTTTATTATAATGTCCACAAAATTTACAAACAGTGTGTGGCTTAATAACACGACCACAATTACTACACTTACTGCTAGCTGATTTTTTTAAACTAATAGCACCACGTCTAATATTTTTTCTAGATTTGGTTGCTTTTTGGGTTGGATGTGGCATAAATTCTTTACTTTTTAATAATAATTCTTCAATTAACTACTAATATCTTACCTTATTTTAAGCTTTTTGGCAAGCCTTTTGCCCTTTATTAATTCTTTAAAAATGTTAAAATTAAAGCAAATATAGTTAAGAACATTTTTTATGTCAAAGAAAAAAAACCAAGAAAAAAAGAAAATTTCATCTGAAACCAAAAAAGATATTGTTGCACTTATAATCTTCCTTATAGCTCTTTTGAGTTTCTTATCAATGTTTGAGCTTACTGGTCACTTAGATTTCCTTTCATATTTTTGGAGATTAATTTTTGGCTGGTTATGGTGGTTGGTTCCTTTTATCTTAATTTTAATCGGCTACCACACATTAAGTAGTAGCAACCCAGAACCCAGGCCTTTCCGCTGGATTGGACTTTTAATTTTAATTTTATCTGCTGATGGAATTTTTCATTTATTGTCAGGTAAAGAATCTTTTTCTCAAATCAACGGAGAGGCTGGAGGAGCAATAGGTTTTTTAGTTGGCTTTCCTTTGTTCAAAATTGCCAGTTTTTGGGGTGCACTTGTTATTTTATTTTTTCTTTTTTTAATTGCTGTACTTTTTTTATTTGAAACATCTTTTTCTTCCATTAAAGAAGGTTTTTATTTTATATTTAACAAAATTAAAAGTTGGTTTGTTAAAAGTCCTGAAGACGATTTTAACCCAAAAGATATAGAAAATTATAATGCAGAAGAAGAAGAGGAGGAGGACAATATCGAAGAAGATGAAGAAAACGAATATTATACACAAGAGATAGACACAGAAAATAAAAATCAAAAAACAATTACAGAATCAACAGTTAATAAAAAAACAAAATCATATAAAAAATACCCACACATAGATCTTCCACTCAATCTCTTGCAAGATAAAAAAGAAAAACCCGGAGCTGGTGATATTAAAAACAGTCAACAAATAATCAAAGAAACTCTGGCTAATTTTGGTATTGATGTTGAAATGGGGGAAGTTGCTGTTGGGCCAACAGTAACTCAATTTACATTTAAACCAGCTTCTGGTGTTAAAGTCTCTCAAATTACAACCCTTAGTAATGACCTGGCGTTAGCTCTTGCTGCCCACCCAATTCGCATTGAAGCACCTATTCCAGGTAAAGCCTTGGTTGGTATTGAGGTACCAAATCAAAAAATAGCTACTGTTACCTTAAAAGAAATTTTAATGAGTCCTCAATTTAAAGAACGTAAAACAAACCTAAGTTTGGCCCTTGGTAAAAATGTAGCCGGTAAAGCAAAGATTGCCAACCTGGATAAGATGCCTCACCTGCTTGTGGCTGGTACTACTGGTTCTGGTAAAACAGTTTGTTTAAATTCATTAATAATTTCACTATTATATCAAAACCAACCAGATGAATTAAAACTTATTTTGGTTGATCCTAAACAAGTTGAAATGACCCAATACAATGGCATTCCACACCTAAAATGTAAAACTATTAGTGGTGTTAAAGAAACAGTCAATGCACTACGTTGGTCAGTTAAAGAAATGGAAGAACGTTTCCAAACTCTTGCAGAATCTGGTCAAAGAAATATTCACTCTTACAATCAAAAAAATCCAGATAAAAAAATGCCTTATTTAGTTATTATAATTGACGAATTAGCCGACTTAATGACAACTGCAGCTCAAGACATAGAACAAGCCATTATTCGTTTAGCGCAAAAAGCTAGAGCTGTGGGTATTCATCTTATTCTAGCTACCCAAAGACCTTCAGTTAATGTTATTACCGGACTTATCAAAGCCAACATATCATCCAGAATTGCTTTTAAAGTAACCTCTGGCTCAGACTCAAGAACTATTTTAGATCACTCTGGAGCAGACAAACTTATTGGACAAGGTGATATGCTTTTTATTACTTCTGATATTTCAAAACCGGTTAGAATTCAAGGTGCATTTTTAGATGACGAAGAAATTAATCAAGTGGTTGAATATTTAAAACAACAAGGTGAACCAGAATATGAAGAAGAAATTACAGAAAAACAAAAATCATCTCCAACCAGTGGGTTTAGTTCTGTAGATGATGATGAAGATGAATTATTACCAGAAGCCAAAGAACTTGTGGTTAAAGCAGGCAAAGCCTCTTCCTCTTATTTACAAAGAAGGTTAAGAATTGGTTATGCCAGAGCAGCCAGGCTTTTAGACTTATTGGAAGAAGCTGGTGTTGTTGGACCAGCTGAAGGATCTAAACCAAGAGAAATTTTGATTAAATCTTTAGAAGATTTAGAAGACAATAGTCAAGACCAAGAGCTTAGTCGCCTAGAAAAAACCAATCAAGAAATAAACAACTTTAAACAAAACAATTTTAATCCAAACTACAACCAAGACGAATTAAATGAAGATGATTTTACACAAGAAGAGCAAGATGAAAACAAATTAGAAAAAAACTCATCAAACAATAATGATTGGCAACAAGAAGACGAAGATGATTAAAAAATAAATAAAAAAAAGACACACTGTTATGTTGTTTAAAAAAAGAAATATTAACCAATATAATAATATTGGCCAAAAAATTAAAGAGGCCCGACAAAAAACAGGACTTTCTTTAAAAATAATTGGTAAACACATTAATCTTAACCCTAAATATTTACAAGCCATAGAAGAAGAAAACTGGTCTGTTTTACCAGGAGAAATTTACACAAAAAATTTCCTTAAACGTTACTGTACTTTCCTTAAAATAGACAAAAAAGAATATCAAAATATAAATTTAAACAATTATTACAATAAAAAAAACAAGCAATCAAACAATAATTTTCGTCGTAAAACCAAAGCTAAGGATTTTTTTAATATACCCAAAACTATTAAATTTTTACTAATTTTTTTTATCTGCGCTTCGTTGTTTTTTTATGTAATAATTGAAGTAAAAAAAATTACAGAGCCACCCAAACTAAATATAACTTTTCCAAAATCAGACACAACAGTCAGCACCAGTACTATACAAATTAAAGGTTATACAGAAAATAACGCAGAAGTAAAAATAAACCAACAAAAAATAATTCTCAATAAAGATAATACATTTTCAGAAAAAATCCATCTCTTACCAGGAATAAACTATATAAAAATACAAGCAGACAGAAAGCACTCAAAAACAAACCAAATTCAAAGAAAAATAATATACAACAAAGAATAATCAATATTAATCAATAAACATTTTTAGTCTATTCAAAATTTTTTATACATTCTTAATAAACCCAAAAACAAAAATTGACAAACAAACCACCTTTGTTAAAGTTAAATAATTAAATAATATTAAATTTTATGAGTAACGACAAAAATACACAAAATGAAATAAACCAAAAACAAAATTCAACCAATAGTGCAGTTGAACAAATAAAAGAAAAATTTGGTGAAGGTGCAATTATGAGATTTGGGGAAGCCAAAACCATGGAAGTTGAAGCAATACCCAGTGGTTGCCTTTCAGTTGATGTATCTTTAGGTGTTGGAGGTGTACCCAGAGGCAGAATTATAGAAATCTATGGTACAGAATCTTCTGGTAAAACAACATTAGCCCAACATATTGTGGCAGAAGTGCAAAAAAATAACGGTACTGCTGCATATGTAGATGCAGAACACGCACTTGACCCTGAATATGCCAGAAAAATTGGTGTTAATGTTAAAGAACTTTTGGTTTCCCAACCAGATTCAGGAGAACAGGCTTTAGAAATTGTAGAAACTCTTGTGCGCTCTAATTCAATAGATGTTATTGTTATTGATTCAGTTGCAGCCCTAACACCTAAGGCTGAAATTGAAGGAGAAATGGGTGACACTCATGTAGCTTTGCAAGCTAGGCTTATGAGTCAAGCTCTTAGAAAATTAACAGCCATTGTGTCCAAAACAAAAACAGCTGTTATTTTTATTAACCAAGTTAGACATAAAGTTGGTGTCTTTTTTGGCAATCCAGAAACAACCCCAGGTGGTATGGCTTTAAAATTTTATTCATCAGTTAGAATAGAATTACGACGAGCAGCTCAAATTAAAATGGCAGACAGAGTCATTGGTAACAGAGTTAAGGTAAAAATTGTTAAAAACAAAGTAGCACCACCTTTTAAAAGCACGGAATTTGATATTATGTATAACGAGGGTATTTCTCTTGGAGGAGATGTTTTAGATCTTGGAATGAAATATAATTTAATTAAAAAAACTGGCACAACTTTTTACTATGGAGAAGAAAAACTGGGAGCTGGTAGAGAAAATGCTAAAAAATTTCTCCGAAACAATAAAAAAATAACCAAAGAAATAAGTAAAGAAATTTGGAAAAAAGTAAAAGAAGAAGATAAAGAAAAAAATTAAAATAAATTATTTTTAAGATACAAAAAAATGTACATTAAAATGTACATTTTTTAATTCAAAATTTATTATTATTTTTCTATTATTGTCTAATCGGCATAACTAAATATAAATAATCTTCTCCATCCTCTGCTTTTAAAATTGCCGGGCTTGTGCCTCCATTCAACTCAAAAACCAATTTATTTTCATTCATATTCATCATTCCTTCACTTACATAATGGTGATTAAAAACAATTGTTACTTCCTCACCATTTACTTCCGAGTCTATTTCTATTGTGTTTTCACCCACCTGATTATTAACAGAATTAATTATAAATTTATCTGGCTCACTACACTTAAAACTAACATCGTTTATACCAGACTTGGAAAACAAACTAGAAGCCTTAACAGCATTAATCACTTGCTTTTTATTAAATTTAACTCTTGTTTTAAAACCATCAGGAATTATTTGTTTATAATCTGGGTATTCACCGTCTATTAGCCGAGAAGTTATTTCTACATTTTCTACCACAAATTTAATTTGATTTTCTTCAAAACAAACTTCTACATTTTTTTCACCTTCACTGTCTTGTAAAACTTTTAATAATTCTTGTAAGGTTTTAATTGGCACAATAATTTTCTTTTCGCTCTTTATATCACTTTCTATTTCCACTTTTCTTTCAGCTAACCTATAACTATCAGTAGCCACCATAGTTAAAATATTATCTTTAAAAACAAAATATCCACCAGATAATTCAGGTCTAGACTCATTATTAACAGCAGCAAAAATTGTTTGATTTAAAGCTTGTGCAAATTTATGTGCCTTAATTTTGAAACTACTTTTATTCTCCACTTCAGGAATTAAAGGATAATCTTCCGCAGGTTGGGTTTTTAATTTTGTTTTCCATTTTTGACACGCAATATTCAAATCTGCTTCTTTTAATTCAAATTCAATTTTATCTTCTGGTAGATAATTAATAAAACTTGTTAAAACTCTAGCAGGTACTGTAGTTTGACCTTTCTCATCGCTTTTACCTCTAATTCTAACTTTAACACCAATCTCTAAATTTGTTCCTGTTAACTCAATACCTTCACTGGTTGTTGAAACTAAAATATTATTCAAAATAGGCAAACTAATATTTTTTGAACTAATTCGGCTAACAACATTTAAGCCCTTAATTAAATTTTCTTTTAAGCATGTAAATTTCATATTTTTTTATTAACTATTAATTGTTATTATTGTTATTATTTATTTTTTAAATTAATAGTAATAAATAATAATATACTATGGAAAAGTGGATTAGTCTCTTAAAGTTTTGTTTTTTTAAAGTATTAACCAAAATACGTGTGTAAAATATATCAATAAACCAAGGGGATAAAGTTTAATAAAATGTGAATAAAAATATTTTTTAAAATAAAAATATTTTTTTAGTGGATAAAAACATTTTTATTAGTATTTTTTAAACAACCTTTATAAAGATTTTTCACTAATTAATCCACACTTTTTACTCATTATATAATTTTTGTTTAATTAAAATTATATCAGATTTTACTTTATCATTTTCTTTTAATACTTTTTTAATTTTTTCATAAGCATGCATTGCTGTTGTGTGATCTCTGCCACCCAGTTGACTACCTATATTTGGAAAAGACGCATTAATTTCTTCTCGCATTAAAAACATTATAATTTGTCTAGGACCTACTAATTCTTTTTTGCGTGATGCTCCAGTTATGTCGTTTACCTCAATTCCATAAAAATTTGCTACTGTATTAATAATTTTTTTACCTGTTAAAGATTCTTTTGGTACGTGTAAATTTACAGACTGTATAATATTTTTTACCTCATCTAAATCTGGTTCTTTTTTTGATAATTGACAGGTTGCAATTACACGATTTAAAATACCCTCTAACTCTCTTATATTATTGTTAATATTACTGGCTAAATAATTTATTACATCTTTATCTAAAACAAATTTTCTTTCTTCTAATTTTGACTGAATAATTGCTATCTTGGTTTCTAGATCAGGTTCTGAAACATCTACAATCATTCCCCATTCAAAACGAGATTCAAGTCTTTCTTCTAAATCTGGTATAGCTTTTGGTGTTCTATCAGATGAAAATATAACTTGTTTATTATTTTGGTGTAAGTCATTAAAAGTATGAAAAAGCTGTTCTTGTGTTTGCTCTTTACCGGAAATAAACTGAATGTCATCAATGATTAAAACATCTGCATTTCTAATTTTTTGTTGAAATTCTTTTATTTTACCCGATCGAATTGCAAACACAAATTGATTTGTAAACTGCTCAGAAGTAATATAGACTAATTTTTTTTCTGGAAAATTTTTTTTAATTTTGTGTCCCACAGCCTGCAATAAATGGGTTTTTCCCAAACCCACACCACCATAGATGAAAAGCGGGTTATAGGCACTGCCAGGGTTTTTAGCTACAGCCTTACTGGCTGCATAAGCCAATTCATTGCTTTTTCCTACAATAAAAGTATTAAATGTATATTTAGGATTAAGTCCAGATTCATCTTTTGGTTCATCTGTTGTTGGTGTATTATTAATTTCTGTTTTAATTACATTTTTTAATTGGTTTACATTATTGTTATCTATTTTTTTATCTTTTTTGTTTAAATCATCAATATTACCAACTTTATATAAAACATCACTTAATTTATTGTCTGTAATTTTTTTTAAAGCCTGCACTATATATTGATGGTATTTGTTTTCCATCCACGTCTTGGTAAATGCATTTGGGACAGCCACCTCAATTTTATTATTCTCTTGATTAATTATTGCAGTATTTTTAAACCAGGTGGTAAAGTTAGCTTTAGAAATGTTTAGTTCTAATTCTCCCAATATAGCTTGCCACAATTGTTCATTATCCATATTTTTTATTTTTCTTTTAATTATTTTAATTTTAGCAACTATAAACTTATAAAGCAACAAAATAAAGTTAATATTATGTGGAGAAAAAGAGGATAAAAAAATAAACAAACTTTGAATGTTTGCATATATTTATTTAGAATTGAAAATAAAAAATAATTAAGACTAAAAATACAAAAAAACACTAATAATTATTAATTATTTTAAATTAAAAAATTTTTTATGTTTTAGATTATGATATTTAGTAAAATAATTGACATATATCAAAAAAATATGTATATTTATATTGATAAAAAC
>CAYNPV010000016.1:9715-13931 GCA_964399185.1 uncultured Gammaproteobacteria bacterium | reverse complement strand
TTTAGTTAAAGATCTTTTTTTATAAATTATTATTTAGAATTAAGCGCCGAATAATACGCATTAACTCTAAATAAAAGTTTAAATTATTTAACGTTGCCAAACGCAAAGCTAATGGCTCTTTAGCTTTAAATAGATGGTGCAAATAGCTTAAAGAATAGTTGTTTAAGTTTGTTTGGTTTATGGCACGGGTATTATTTTTAAACTTAGAATTATTAATGTTTATTACCTGATAAAACTTTTTGTTTTGCGAAATTTTTTCTTGGGCTTTGGAATTAAAAATATATAGTCTGCCGTGCCTGGCTTCTCTGGTTGGGATAACACAGTCAAACATATCTATCCCTTTTTTAACTGCCTGAAGGATATTTTCTGGCTTTCCAACACCCATTAAATATCTGGGTTTATTTTGGGGTAGCTCTGGCAGAGTATAATCCAAGACTTGATACATTTTTTTATTTTCTTCTCCTACTGCCAAACCGCCAAGAGCATAACCATCAAAATTTAAGGAACTTAAATATTTGGCAGACTGCAAGCGCAAATCTTTATAAACTGACCCCTGTATAATAGCAAACAAAAGACTTTTTCTGGCTTTTTTTTGGTGATAATCAAGAGCTTGTTTTGCCCAAGAGTGTGTTAAATTTAAATCTTTTTCAGCCTTTTTTTTGGTTGTTGGATATGGGCTACACACATCAAGCACCATTTTAATATCAGAATTTATTGTGTCTTGAATTTGCTGAACTTTTTTAGGTGAAAAAAAGTGTTTTGACCCGTCTAAAAAAGAACGAAATTCAACACCTTGAGAAGTAATTTTTCTTAAGCTTTTATTATTTCTAGTTTTGTCTGAGAGAGAAAAAACCTGGTAGCCACCACTGTCGGTTAAAATGGGCCCAGGCCAATCCATAAATTTATGTAATCCGTTAAATTTTTGCAAAACCTGAGTTCCTGGTTGTAAATACAAATGATAGGTATTGGAAAGAATTATTTCTGCCTTAATTTTTTTAAGATCTTGAGGCTCAACGGCTTTTACAGAGCCTTTGGTGGCAATTGGCATAAAGAAAGGTGTCCTGACGACACCATTCTTAGTAGAAAGTAAAGCTGCTCTGGCAGAACTTTTTTGACTTTTTTTAACTATTTTTAGCATTTTTTGATTGAGAATTAGCAGAAAGATTGTTGGTATAGATTTTTACGTTTCCTTCAACGTTTAGGAGTCTCTTTTTTATTTCTGGAATTATGTTTTCATAATCTACAATTTCTTGCACGCCAGATTCCATATCACGGATAATTATGGTTTGATCGATAACTTCTTTTTGCCCCATAATTAAACTAAATTTGGCATTTACTTTTTGGGCAGTTTCTAATTGTTCGGTTAACCCATTAGCGGCAAAAGCTTCTTTAACTTTAACTCCTTCTTTTTTAAGCTCATTAAAAAGCTTAAGACTTTTCTTTTTGGCTGTTTCGCCAATTTGAGCCACAAAAACATCGCATTTGGTGTTTTCTTTAACTTCCAAGCCTTTTTCTTTTAGGCGAGCGACCAAACGCTCTACATAGCCGGCATAACCAATAGCTGGAGTTGTTTTGCCACCCAAATCTTCTACTAAATTATCATAGCGTCCACCTGTGCCAAGAACCAGCTGATAATCTTTTTTGCCTTTAACTAAAATTTTAAAAATTGTGCGAGTGTAATAATCGTATTCATGAAAAAGTAAAGGATTAAAATTATATACCACTTCTGCGTCATCAAGCTCTTCTAAGACTTTCATAAAATGTTTTTTGCAATCATCGCACAAAAAATCTGTAATTTGCGGAGCATCGGCCAGAGCGGCTTGGCATTTTTTATCTGTGCAATTAAAAACGTGTAAAATATTTTTAGGAGTTCTTTTTTGGCAGGTATTACAAATTTTTTGTCCCTTTAAATGTTGAGCTAGTTTTTTAGCATATTCACGGCGACATTCACTACAACCAATACTGTTAATTTCTATTTCATATTCAAAATTAAAAGTCTGATAAAAATCATTAAGCATCATTATAAGCTCTGCATCTGAATCTGGGGTTTGGCTACCAAAAACTTCAAAACCAAACTGGCAGGCGTGATGATGTTTGCCTAAAAAATCATCTTCTTGACGAAAAACAGATGACCAATACCACAACTTAGTCGGCTGGGGTTGGTTAAACATGGCGTGTTCTAAATATGAACGCGCGGCTTGAATAGTAACTTCTGGTCTAAGGACAAGTTTTTGCCCTTGCTTATCTTCTATTTTATAAAGATTTTCTTGTATTAATTTTGATTCTTCTCCAATAATTTTTACAAACAGATCTTCCTTTTCTACCAAAGGTGTTTCTATTTTTTGATATCTATAATCTGAAGCACTTTCTTTAACTTTAGATAAAATAAAATCCCAATATTTTTGATTTTCCGGCAAAATGTCTTTAAAACCCTGCGGACTTGGCCACTTGCTTTTACTTTTAGTTGAGCTACTTTTTTTAGTTCGTGGCATATTTTTTATTTTTTTTAATTATTTAATGCTTGATATTCAGGAGAACTGAAGACTTTAAATCGATCAAAAGGCCAGCCTCTAAGCCAGGTTTTGCCAATTATGGACTGGCGTTTAATAGGGCCAAAAGCCCTTGAGTCAAGAGAAGAAGAGCGATTGTCTCCCAAAACATAATACTCATCTTCGGCAAGCTCTACAAGTTTATCTCCTTGTGTGCGTGTATCTTGGTCTAAATATAAACTTTCGTCAAGTACAAAGCCGTTGGGGTATTCTTGGTTAGTTATGATAATTTGGTTGTTTTTAATTTCTATTGTTTCTCCTGGAAGGCCAATTATTCTTTTAATAAAATAGTCTTGAGGGTTTCTTGGATATTCAAAAACCACAATATCTCCGCGTGCTGGTTGATTAAAACGATAGCTAATTTCATCTATAATTAAATATTCATGGTCATAAAAATTTGGCTCCATAGATGCACCCTTAACATAAAATGGTTGAACCACATAATAGCGGATGGGGATTATTATAGCAAAGGCAATAATAACAATTTTCAACATTTCCCAAACGAATTGCCCAAACTCTTTAAATTGATTTTGTTTTTTTTCTTTTTTTGGGTCTAAGGACTCAAAACTGGGTTGATTGTTTTTTTCTGCTGGATTTAAATTTTGGTTTTCCATTTGTTTTTATTTTAATAATAGAGCTGGGGTTAAAACTTAGAAGTTTTGAAGACGTAATTTAAGAAAATAATACCACAAGTTAAAGATTGACGCAAGTTAAATAACTGATATAATTAATATGTTTGTTAAAGTCTAGTTAAACTCTGGGCTGGTTTTAAGACTTAGCCATATTTTATATTTTATGTCTATAAATTATCAATATATTTCTAATAATAATGCTAACCCTAAAAAAAATTGGTGGCGTTTTTTTAAAATCTTTTTTGCCTCAATAGTTGTGCTTGTTATTACAATTTCGGTCTTTTCTGATAGTGTAATTTTTTCACAAAATTCAGTAATTAGCGGGTTAGGCCGTTTACCGGTTATTAAACAATTTAGACAACTGGTTGGAATGGAAAAACTTAAAGGAGAGTTAGATGACAGAATTAATTTTTTATTGTTAGGCCAGGGCGGACTTGGACACGACGGGCCTTTTTTAACAGACACAATAATTTTAACCTCTTTTAAACCTTCAACCAATAAGGTGGCTATGATTTCTTTACCAAGAGATATGCTGGTTGAAATTGAAGGACACGGTAAAAACAAAATTAATCTACTGAACTCACTGGGAGAAACAGGTGATTATGATGGTGGTGGGTCTGCATATGCTGCTGAAAAAATTGGTCAGCTTTTTGATATCAACATTCATTACTGGTTAAGGGTGGATTTTAATGCTTTTAGGGAGGTAATTGATAAAATTGATGGAATTGAAGTCTGCGTTGAAAGGGCTTTTGAAGATGCGCAATATCCAACTGATGATTACAAAACACAAAATGTTAGCTTTGAAAAGGGTTGCCAAATAATGGATGGAGAAACAGCTTTAAAATTTGCCAGATCTAGACACGGGAATAATGGAGAAGGCTCTGATTTTGCACGAGCAGCCAGACAACAAAAAATTATTATGGCAGTTAAAAATAAAGTTTTGAGTTTGGAAAGTTTAAGCTCTCCAAACAAAATATATGGGATGATAAAAACACTAGACAAGCATGTGCAAACCAATGTTGAGTTGGCAGAAAT
>CAYNPV010000016.1:6977-9615 GCA_964399185.1 uncultured Gammaproteobacteria bacterium | reverse complement strand
TTAAAAAATCAAGAAAAAAGTATTGAATCTGATACAGAAAAAAAAGCCAGAAGTGCTATTTTAATGGCAGATTTGGTTTTATTAATAACTGATGCTGAAAGTGGTCTGTTAAAACACGACAGGTTAATTATGGATTTTTTAAGAAAAAAAGGCAAAAAGAATTTAGTGGTGGTAAACAAAATTGACAAAAGCCAAAGAGAGGTTCCAACAGAATTTAAAAAACTTGGGAATAAAGAAATGTTTGGTATCTGTGCTGCATCTGGTGCAGGTATTGGTGATTTGCTTGATAAGATAACACAAGAGATACCAAATAAAACCAATGAGGGTAATCAAAAAAAAGAGGCAAAAAAATTAAATATGGCAATTGTGGGTAAACCCAACGTGGGTAAATCTTCTCTTTTAAACCAAATACTAAAAGAAGAAAAATGTATTGTTTCAGACAAACCACACACCACTAGAGAGCCTGTTGATACTTTAATTGAATATGAAAATCAACTAATAAGGATTATAGATACTGCTGGGATTAGACGCAAAAATAAAGTTAAAGCCAACAGTCTTGAGGCTTCTGGTATACATATGAGTATTAAAGAACTTAAACGAGCCCAAGTGGCTTTGTTTGTGCTTGACGGTTCTGAAGAAATGTTAAGTGCACAAGATTCCCAATTGGCTGGTTTAATTGTGCAGTCTAATGTGAGCCTTATATTTGTCTTAAATAAATATGATATGATTGACGCCGAAGAAATAACTGAAAAAGAAATTAAAAACAACTTATATCGTTCTTTTCCTTTTTTAACCTGGGCACCTATAATTTTTACTTCAGCCAAAACTGGTCGCAGTTGTCAAAAAGTGCTGGCTAGGGCCTTGGAGGTTTATGAGGCGCGTAATAAAAAAATTGATTCTAAAGAGTTACAAGAATTTTTTAGTTATTTAATAAAAAAAATGCCACCACCCAGACAAGAAAGGAAAGCTGGATCATTAAAAAAATCTAGGGCTTATATTAAAAAGTTCTACCAAATTACAGATGCCACTCGCCCAATTTTTGTTATTGAATCTACAAATAAAATTAAGATTCCCGAGAGTTATTTGAGTTATTTAGAAAATAATTTAAGAGAAAGGTTTAATTTTATAGGAACCCCGATTGAAATTATTGTTAAAAGGCAAGAAAATAAATAATATATTTTATGTTTATATCAAAATTATTTAAAAAAAATATGGTAGATTATTTAATTGTTGGTCTGGGCAATCCTGGTGAAAAATATGCCAAACAACGTCACAATGTTGGTTTTATGGCAGTTGATTATTTGCTTAATCAACTTAATTTAAACGAGAATTGGCAAAAATCTAAAAAAGCTCAGGCGCTTAATATTAAAACTACTTTTTTGGATAAACAAATTGAATTTTTAAAACCACAAACATATATGAATTTATCGGGGACAAGTGTGGCATATATAGCTAAAAAAAACAACCTAAAACCTAATCAAATTATTGTTATATATGATGAACTTGATTTAGAATTTGGAGATTTAAGAGTAAAAAAAAATGGAGGAAGTGCTGGTCATAATGGTATAAAATCGATTATTGGTACTATCGGGTCTGAATTTTGGCGTATAAGAATTGGTATTAAAAATGAGCTTAGAGAAAAAATGGAAGCTGATAAATTTGTTCTTTCGCGCTTTGGTGATGAAGAAATTAAATTATTGCAAAAAAAAATCTTTCCCCAAGTAGAGCAAGAATTAAAAAATATTATTTTGCGCTAATTTTTAAATATTTTATCTTTTAGATTGACAGTTTGGGCAATAAAAAGTTGATCTTTGTTGTTGAATTATGCGCTTAATGTTTGCGTTACAACGCGGACATTTTTTGTTTTCTCTGGCATAAACTTTTAAATAGTTATTCATATTGCCTTTTCTGCCAAACGCATCAACATAATCGCGAGAAGATGTGCCTTTGTGTTTAACTGCTAAAGAAAGGACTTTTTTAATACATTCATATATACTTTTAAGCTCATGTTCTTGTAATTTATTCAAGGTTATTTGTGGATTTACTTGAGCACAAAAACATATTTCATTAGCATAGATATTGCCAATACCCGCTATAAGGTTAGCATCCATTAATGCCGGTTTAACTGGCTTTTTTTTATTTGAAAAAATCTCTGAAAATTTTAAGTATGAAAAATCTGAAGCTAAAGGTTCGGGTCCTATTTTTTTTAACTCTTGATTTAACTGCTTATCAGTTAATAACTTTAGAAAGCCAAACTTTCTGGTATCGTTAAAAAAGAGTTTAGATTTATTTTTAAAAGTAAAAACTATGCGTGTATGTTTACTGGGCAAGCTGTTTAGGTTGTGAGATATGGGGTGCCCACCTCCTGCTTTTAGGTTTTGTTTTTGATAAATAAGTTGGCCAGTCATTTTTAAATGAAAAAGTAAGTTTTGATTATTGGCAAGTTTTATAATTAAATATTTTCCACGACGCGATGTGTTTTTAACTTTTTGATTAATAATTCTTTGTTTTAACTGCTTAGGGCTTAAATTTTTAAGTGATTTTGACCAAAGCAAATCAACCTGCTCTATGGTTTTATTTTTAAGCAAGTTGGTTAAATCTTTTTTAATTGTTTCTATTTCTGGAAGTTCTGGCATAG
>CAYNPV010000016.1:5587-6877 GCA_964399185.1 uncultured Gammaproteobacteria bacterium | reverse complement strand
GTTTCTATGGCCTTAATAGAAGCATTTAAATCTCCAGTGTGTGCCACCATGTCGGGATTAGCAAAATTAATTAAAATAAAATCATAATCACTAGAGTTTAATTCTGTTAAAACACGCTCGGTAATTGGTTTGGCTGACATTTCTGGTGTTTTTGAATAATCCTCTACAGAAGGCGATGGAATCATAACGTGTTCTTCTCCCTCAAAAGGCACTTGCTTACCACCATTAAAAAAATAAGTGACGTGAGCATATTTTTCTGTTTCTGCAATATGAAGTTGCTTTAATCCTTCATCACTAATTACTTTGGCTAAAGGTTTTTCAATTGTATCTGGAGGATATGCCACCTCAATAGGCAGGTCTTTTTCATAACGGGTCATGGTGGCAAAATATAAGTCTTTTAAATAGTTTGGCCTGGGAAATTTGTCAAAAGAAGGCAAAACAAAGGCTTTGCTTAACTGCCGAGCACGATCTGAGCGATAATTGAAAAAAATAACTGAATCATTGTCTTTCACTGTAGTTATTGGTTGGGAATCTTGCTTAGTAATAACAGTTGGCTTAAATTCTTCATCGTAGATATTGTCATTATATGAATCTTGTATAGCTTGAGTGGGGTTAGTTGAGGTTTTTTCTGCCTTTCCATAAACAATAGCATTATAGGCAGCAGAGGTTCTTTGCCAACGATTATCTCTGTCCATGGCCCACCAGCGTCCACTAATAGTTGCAATTTTGCCAACTCCAGTAGCCTGTATTTTTTGTTGTAACTCTTCAAGCATTTGTAAACCCGAATTGTAAGCCATATCTCTTCCATCTAAAAAAACATGGATAAAAACATTTTTAAAATCTTGCTGCTGACACAGCTCTAAAAGAGCAAACAAGTGGTCTATTGAGGCGTGAACACCACCATTTGACAATAATCCCATTAAGTGTAGGCTAGAATTATTTTTCTTACAGTTTTCTATGGCTTTTAAAAAAACAGGGTTTTGAAAAAACTCTCTATTTAAAATTGATTTGTTGATTTTAGGCAAATTTTGGTAAATAATTTTTCCAGCACCTAAATTTAAATGACCAACTTCTGAATTGCCCATTTCTCCATATGGCAAACCTACGGCTTCTCCGGATGCTTGCAACGTGGTACAGAAATAACTACGGCAATATTTTTCAAAATTAGGTTTTTTGGCTTGGGAAATTGCATTAGACATACTGGGAGCTGCCACACCAAACCCATCCAGAATAATAAGCATAACTGGTTTGTGCTTTTTAGATTGAATTGTTGCTGTGTTTTTTGACATT
>CAYNPV010000016.1:4311-5487 GCA_964399185.1 uncultured Gammaproteobacteria bacterium | reverse complement strand
ATTACTAATTACTAGTTAGTGACCTTCAACCAAACTCTGCCCACTCATTTCTTGAGGTTTTTCTTGACCGAGCAATTTAAGAAGTGTTGGGGCCACATCGGCCAAAATTCCTTTGTCTGCTAATTTATAATTTACTGGTCTGCCCGATCGGTAGTCGCCAACAATAAAGGGAACGGGAAAAGATGAATGCTGGGTATCTACTTCTCCAGATTGAATGTCTATCATTTCTTCTGCATTACCATGGTCGGCTGTGACAAGCATTAGACCTTGTGCTTTCTTAATAGATGCCAAAATTCTGCCTAAATTTTTATCTACGCATTCACACGCCTTAATGCCGGCAGTTAAGTTACCTGTATGACCCACCATATCTGGGTTGGCAAAATTGACTAAAATAAAATCATATTTTTTATTATTAATAAAATTTACAATTTTATCTGTAATTTGGTTAGCAGACATTTCTGGCTTTAAATCATATTTAGCCACATCTGGAGATGGAACCATAATTCTTTTTTCATTATTAATTGGATCGGCAAAACCTCCATTAAAAAAATAGGTGACGTGAGCATATTTTTCTGTTTCTGCAATATAGAGTTGATTGGTATTTTTTAAAACAGCTGGTAAACAGTTTTTTATATCTTCTGATGGAAAAGCCACTTTTATACTGTCTAGGTCTGGACCAAAATCTGTCATAGCAACAAACATTAATTTTTTTGGCTTTTTTTTGCGCTTAAAAGAGCCTGGATTTTTTTTATTAAAATCTTTTTGCACAAAAGACTTGGTTAGTTGTCTGGCGCGATCAGATCTTAAATTAAAAAACACTACTGCATCATTATCATCTATGGTGGCAACAGGATTACCCCCCACACACTCCCCTTTTTTATTACATTTTCCATTATCTACTATAACAGTCGGTTGAATAAATTCATCTGTTTCTCCCCTCTCATAAGCGTTTTTAATGGCAGACTCTGCACTCATTGCATATTCTTTGCTTTGACCTAAAACCAAAGCTTCATAGGTTTGTTTAGTTCTTTCCCACTTTTTTTTGCGATCCATGGCATAATATCTACCTGTAACTGTGGCAATTTTTTCGTGGTTTTTCATTTTTTTTCTTAATTCTGACAAGAAATCAAGTGCTCCGTATTTAAAAGAATCTCTACCATCAGTAAAAAGATGCAA